>NZ_JBFBGR010000012.1:0-237821 GCF_040684755.1 Streptomyces sp. NPDC089799
GTCCAGCAGCGCCAGCTTCCCCGAACGGTGCGGGATACGGGGCCGCTCCTCCTTCAGGAACTGCGCCGGATGGTTGCAGATCTGCTTCAGCGAGGCCAGCAGCTTCATGATCATCCCGCGGCGTTCGATGCCCTCACTGCCCTCGATCACCGCCATGGCCTCGTCCACCGCCGCCTGGTACAAGGACGCCTGCTCACGGGTGAGCGACACGGGATGGTCCGTCTCGGTCTTCGGCGGAAGCTCCGGAGCGATCCCCGGGTCGGACTTCCGCCGCCGCAGCAGGAACGGCCGCACCAGCGCCGCGAGACGGGCCACCGCCTCCTCGTTCCCCCCGTCCTCCTGCTGCTGCTGTTCCACGGCCCGCGCATGCCGTGCCCGGAACGCGGTGAGCGGCCCGAGCAGCCCGGGGGTGGTCCAGTCGAGCAGGGCCCACAGCTCGGAAAGGTTGTTCTCCACGGGTGTGCCGGTCAGGGCGACGCGGGCGGGGGCCGGGATGGTGCGCAGTGCCCTGGCCGTCGCCGAGTGCGGGTTCTTGATGTGCTGCGCCTCGTCCGCGACGACCATCCCCCAGCTCTGGCCGGCCAGCCGTGCGGCGCCGGCGCGCATCGTCCCGTACGTGGTGAGGACGAAACCGCCGGTGAGTCCGGACAGGGTGCGGCCGGCCCCGTGGTAGCGGCGGACCGGGACTCCGGGCGCGAACTTCTCGATCTCCCGCTGCCAGTTGCCGAGCAGCGAGGCCGGGCAGACGACGAGGGTCGGCGCGGCGTGGTTCCGGTGCAGGTGGAGCGCGATCAGCGTGACGGTCTTGCCCAGACCCATGTCGTCGGCGAGGCAGCCGCCGAGCCCGAGTGAGGTCATCCGGTCCAGCCACGCCAGTCCGCGCGCCTGGTAGTCCCGCAGGGCAGCCTTGAGACCGGCCGGCTGCGGCAGCGGGTCGAGTTCGCCGGTGAGCCGGTCACGGAGCGCAGCCAGCGCCCCCACCGGCACGGCCGGCACCGGATCGGGTTCTCCGGGCACCTCCACGGCACCACCCAGGGCGACGGCCAGCGCGTCCACCGGTTCCAGCAGACCCAGCTCACGCCGGCGTGCCTTGCGCACGAGCTCCGGGTCCACCCGCACCCACTGGTCCCGCAGCCGCACCACCGGACGGTGCGCCTGGGCCAGCGCGTCCATCTCGCCCGGAGTGAGCCGGTCGCCGCCCAGAGCCAGCTCCCACGAGAAGGCGAACAGCCCGGCGGCGTCGAAGAAGGCGGTGCCGTCGGTGGCGGAACCGGGTGCCGGCCGCACCACCGCGGTCGCGGTCAGCGTACGGGCGAGCTCCCGCGGCCAGTGCACCACGACCCCGGCACGCGCCAGCCGCGTGGCCGCCACCCCGAGGAGGTCCTCCAGTTCGGGATCGGAAAGCGCCAGCAGGTCGGGCACCGGCTGATCGAGCAGCCGCAGCAGCGGCGGCCAGGTCCGCCCCGCCCGCCGCAGCGCGAGCACGGCATCGATCCGCGCACGCGGACCGAAACCCGCCCCGGCGCTCCCCGCCCACAGCCGTGCCGCGTCGGTGACGAGCGTCGGATCGGCCAGGCTGTGCACCTGCACCACGGCGGCACCCGCGCGACGCGTGTCCTCCTCCCCCGGCTCCGGCGCGTCGAACAGCCGGTACGAGGAAAGGTCGAGGCGCAGCGAGATCCCCACCCCCGCATCCGACCCGGCCGCCACCTGTGCCGCCCACTCCTCCATGCCGGGAACCCGCTGCGGCTCGACCGCGGCAAAGGGCCGCCCGACGGCGAAGGGAGCAGCCGGGGTGCGGGGCAGGCAATCGGCGACGGCATCGAGGAAGGCCCTGACCAGCGCCTCCGGCTCGGGCAGCCGAAGGGGCCGCCCGGGCAGCGGTGCGGCGTACCCCTCGAACGGCAGCGCTGCGGCAACGGCGCGCAGGTACGCGACGTCCCCCGCGTCCAGCGGGCCCGCCCGCCAGGCGTCGTAACCCTCCGGTGTGAGGCCGGGCAGCAGCCGCCCGCGGGCGGCGAGCGCCAGCGCCTGCCGGGCAGCGGTCCCCCAGCAGCGCGTCGCCGGGTGGGCGCCGGGATCCTGCGGTGCTCCGGCGAGCACGCTCAGCGCATCACCGACGCCGAGTACGACGGCGGCCACCTCACGGCCCCGCACCCCGGCCGCACCGTGCGGCCGGACCACGGTCAGCGGCTCCGGCGTACCGGGCCCGTCGGGCCAGGGCTCCCCGTCGGGCGACCAGAAGGCGACCCGCCCCTGCCTCGGCACCGCTGCGGGCAGGAACACGGCGGCCCGGCGCCGCAGCGGGGCACCGGCCGCGGCCCATCCGGTCGGCTGCGGACCCGCCGGCTTGCCCGACACCGACGGAGGAGAGGAGCGCGCCGGCGAAGCCGCACCGAATGCGTCGTTCATCGCGGGCCCTCCTTTCCGGTGGACGGCGGAGCCGACGGTCCCGGTCGGCCCTCACCTCATCGGCGACACGTCGGCCGCCACTCTCTGCGAGTCTAGATCCGCCCACTGACAACGCCTCTGACCTGTGCAATCACCCCACGAGGCCACACCCGTGACGGCCGTCAACCGCGGGACCAGCGGCCGAGCTCAGCGGCATAGCCGTACTGCGGGCGGCCGCCGGAGGCGCTGGTGCGAAGGGGCCTGCCGTCGTCGTCGATCCGGGTCAGGCCCGCACCGGCCGGGCCGGTCCAGCGGACCTCGGCGTACCACTCGCAGTCGCAGCCCGACGCCGCAGCCTCGATCCGCAGGACGACCGGGTCTCCGGCCGACACCCTCAGGGGGAAGGCGGGCGCCGGAATGGCATTCTCGCCGTCGTGTCCGGCCGCCGGCCGCGCCACCGGCCGAGGGGCGTCCAGGTTCACGGTGAAGGCGGCCGGAGTGAGCGCGCCACCGCATCCCGGCGACATCAGATGCACGTTCCACGGCAGCGGCGCGCGCCGGGCCGTGACCCGTACGTCGATGCCCTGGACGACGATCGCCCCGCTGCCGGTGCCGTGCAGGGTGGCCTCGACGATCTGCCGCCCGGCGTGCACGGCCCCCTGGGACTTGGCCCAGGAAGGGGCGTCGGCCTCGACGGGCGGCGGCGGTACGGATCCGGGGTTCCGGTCGATCAGATACGCATGGTCACAGCCGTTCGCCCAGACGTGCGACCGAACGGCCGTGCGCAGCCGCGCCTCGCCGCCGGCCGCGGGCGAGGAGGGCTCCCTGCCCTTCGCGGGCGCGGTGGAGGTGCCCGAGGTCGGGCCGGGGACGGGGCCGCCCGATGCGGACGCGCTCGGCCCGGAGTCGGGACCGGAGCCGGTGGCCGGGCTCGGTTCCCCGCTGCCGCTCGGACTCGGGCCCGGGGTCGGAACGCCCGTCCGCGCCCCGCCCGCTCCCCCGCCGGTGCCCGCCCGCGCGGAGGAGGTGGCCGTACGGCCGCCGGCTGCCCGGTCGGCACCGTCCCGGCCCGGGGGTCCGGCCATGGCCAGGCCGGTGGCGGCCAGTACGACGGCCGCAACGCCGACGACGGCACCCGCCACGGCCCGGCGTCCGCGGTACCACCGCGCTTCCCGCCCCTCGGCCCCGTCAGCCGCCTCGGGTCCGGCGGCCAGGGCCACGGCGGGCTCCGCTGCCTCTCCCGGCTGCGGCCCGGGCGGGGGCCCCGACGCGGGCCCCGACGCGTCGGCCGGCACCGGCCGGTCGGCCGAATCCGGTCCCGGCACCACATCCGCATGCGCATGCGCATCCGCTTCCGCCGCCGGGCCCGACCCGCCGACCGCCAGCCCTTCGCGCTCCCCGCCGCGCGGCGTCGCCCGGCGCCGCGCGTCCGCGAGCAGCCAGGCCCGGTGCAGTTCCAGGGCCTCCGACTGGGTGGCACCGCACGCTCGGGCGAAGCGGTCCACCACCGCGAACTCGGCAGGAAGGGCCTCGCCCTTGCAGTACCGGTGCAGGGTGGACGTACTCGTATGCAGCGTGCGCGCGAGCACCCCGTAGCTCAGCCCGGACCGCTCCTTCAATCCCCGCAACAGCCGTGCGAACCGCTCCGGCTCGCCCGCGCCGGCCGTTCCACCGATCCCTTCCACCGTGCTCTCCCCCCGCTCCCCGTCCCGCGGCACCGTTCCACCCCCGGGACGTTCCCCCAGGTGAAAGCGCCAACTGCCGTTCCAGTGTCCCGGATGCGACGCGTTCCGTCGCCCACCGCCCCGGCCCTGGGGAAAGCTGTTCTCGCTCCGGTACGACACCGGGCCGAACTCATGACAACGGGGAGAACGACCATGCTCAAGCGCGTCACCGCCACCCTCACCGCCGCACTCGCCGCGGCCGCCGCCCTGGCCCTGACCACGTCCACGACCGCCACCGCCACCGCCGCACCCACCGCCCCCGGCTTCGTCATCGGCAAGGACCTGCCGCCCCACCCCGGCTCCGCCTGGTCCACCGGCAAGGTCACCAAGGGCCTGCCGGAGTGGCCGGTGTTCTGCGTGGCGGGAGCGATCCCGAAGACGAACTCCTGGCACCGCACCTTCGGTACCGACCTCGACACCGGCGCCCTGCAGATCTCCGTCCGCGCCGCCTCCGACGCGGCGGCCGCCAAGCTGGCCGCCGCCCTGGAGAAGAAGGTGGCCGGCTGCGCCGCGGACTGGCTGCGGGCCCACCCGGGCGGCACCGCCTCCTGGCAGGACTACGGCAAGATCAAGGTGGAGGAGGGTGCCCGCGTCTACGGCGTGCACACCTCCATCCCTGAGTCCGAGCCGGGCGTGAACCTCTTCGGCATCGGCCGTGACGGCTCCACCGTGACCGTCGTGCAGTGGGGACAGATGGGCCACCTGTCGGACGCGCCGGTCCCGGCCTTCAAGAAGACGACGACCACCGCGGTCAACAAGCTCAACCCGTGATCCCATGATCCCGTGACCCGGTGATCCCGCCCCGGTGATCCCGTGATCAGGTGATCCTGTGATCCCCCTGGCTCCACGGTCCGGTGGGACCATGGAGCCGGGGGCCGCTCCGGGAGGCGAGGCCCATGCGTACCGGGAGCGAGCCCGTGACCGCACGCAGTCCGCTGCGACTGCGGTTCTGGCTCGGACTGTGGGGGCTGCTCTGGTCCGTCGGCGGGACGGTCCTCTTCTCGCTGGCCGACCACCCGGGCTGGGCCGCCGCCTTCGCGGTGCTGTCCGTGATCGTGGTCGTCGACCTGGGCGTGGTCGTCCACCACATCCACCAGGGCCCGCACTACCAGCCGGGCCCCGACGTCCCACCGTACGAACCCCCGCGCGCCCGGAGCTGATCCGGGAACCGGCCGCGGGGTGACCACCGGAAGCGGCACTCAGCCTTCGAAGGCCGCCGCCTCCAGGTACTCCGGCTTCGGGTCCAGGGCGGCGGCCAGCCGGAAGTGCTTGCGCGCGGGTCCGGGCCGGCCGGCCCGCTGGTGGGTGCGGGCGAGCGCGAAGTGGGCGAACGCGTTGTCCGGCTCCCGCTCCAGCACCAGCTCGAACTCCAGCTCGGCGGGCCGCAGCTGCGCCGCCGCGAAGAAGGCGCGGGCGCGCAGCAGACGGGCGGCGGTGTTCTCAGGGTGCGCGGCTATGACCGAGTCGAGCAGCCGTACGGCGCCCCGCGGGTCCCGGGCGGCCAGCAGCTGCTCGGCGGCTCGGTAGTCGATGACGTGCGTCTCCGGGCTGGCCGACGTACCGCGCCCATCGCGCGACGGGTCGTTCGAGGACTGATCCGGGCTTGGCTTCGACACGATCTGACCCTTCCCTCTGCCTGCGGCCACCGCCGGCGGCCACCCCTGCCTACACCGCTGTCGCTGCGTACGGCATACCCCTGCCCACCGTGGGTTCAACGGTTCCACACCGCCGCAATTCCATGCACACGTCAGAGACAGGGGAGGCATCGGCATCAGCCGCCCGCGGCACCCGCCCGCGCGGTCAGCTCCTCCCACACCTCGCGCACCCGCGGAGCCAGTGCCTCCAGCGGTCCGTCGTTGTCGATCACGAGGGTGGCGACGGCCAGTCGCTGCTCCCTCGTGGCCTGTGCCGCCATCCGGGCCCGCGCCTCGGCCTCGGCCATCCCGCGCGGTCCCGTGAGCCGGGCGAGCTGCGTGGCCGGTGCCGCGTCCACCACGACCACCAGGTCGTACAGCGGTGCCAGCCCGTTCTCCGCGAGCAGCGGTACGTCGTGCACGACGATGGCGTCGCGCCCCGCGGCGGCCTCCAGCTCGGCCGAGCGGGCCCCCACCAGCGGATGGACGATCGCGTTCAGTACGGCCAGCTTCGCGGGGTCGGCGAACACGATCGAACCCAGCCCGGGCCGGTCCAGGGTGCCTTCCGGGGTCAGTACGGACTCCCCGAACGCCTCGACCACGGCCCGCAGCCCCGGTGTCCCCGGTTCCACGACCTCCCGCGCGATCCTGTCCGCATCGACGATGACCGCCCCGTACCCGGCCAGCAGCCGAGAGACCTCGCTCTTGCCGGCACCGATTCCGCCCGTCAGGCCCACCTTCAGCATGGGCGAAGACTAACCCCCGGCCCCCGGGCCCCTACGCGTCGCCCTCGCGCTCCGCGAGGAACCGCTCGAACTCGCGCCCGAGCTCTTCGGCGGAGGGGATGTCCGCCGGCTCCGCGATCATGTTCCCCCGGGTCTCGGCCCCCGCGGCCGCGTCGTACTGGTGCTCCAGGCCCTGCACCAGCGCCACGAGCTCCTCGTCGCCCTCGCGGATCTGGCGGTCGATCTCCGTCTGGGTGCGGTGCGCCTCGGTGCGCAGCGCGTGCGCGACGCCGGGAAGCACCAGCCCGGTGGCGGCGGTGATGGCCTCCAGGGCGGTCAGGGCCGCGTCCGGGTAGGGGGAGCGTGCGACGTAGTGCGGGACGTGTGCGGCGACGCCGAGCACGTCGTGACCGGCCTGGGCGAGCCGGTACTCCAGCAGCGACTCGGCGCTGCCGGGCACCTGGGCCTCGTCGAAGGGGCTGCGGTGGCCGGGCATCAGGTCGGTGCGGTTGCCGTGCGGGGTGATGCCGACCGGCCGGGTGTGCGGGACGCCCATCGGGATCCCGTGGAAGTTCACGGACAGGCGGACGCCGAGCCGCTCGACGATCTGCCGGACGGCGAGCGCGAACCGCTCCCACTCGACGTCCGGTTCGGGCCCGGACAGCAGCAGGAAGGGCGCTCCGGTGGCGTCCTGGACGAGCCGGACGTCCAGGCTGGGCGCGTCGAAGTCGGTCCAGCGGTCCCGCTTGAAGGTCAGCAGCGGGCGGCGCGCCCGGTAGTCGACGAGCCGGTCGGCGTCGAACCGCGCGACGACCTGGTGCGGCAGGGTGTCCAACAGCCGCTCGACGATCTGCTCGCCGGTCTCACCGGCATCGATGTACCCCTCGAAGTGGTAGAGCATGACCAGCCCGGCCGAGTCCTGCGCGAGCGCCAGGTCGACCACAGCCAGGCCCTTCGCGTCCCACTCGTACAAACCCTGGGGATCCAGCACCGTCACCACTCCTCCTCGACGCGTTCTCTGATCCAGAACGCCCGGAAGGGCGGCAACCATTCCCCGGTTGACACGACCGACAGGAAAACGCCATCTCCGCAGGCGGACGGCGGGCCGAACCCGTCACGTCCGCCACCGCCACGTCCACCACCCGCATCCGCCCGGAAATGGTGGAAGGCCCGCCCCCCGAAGGGGACGGGCCTTACCGTTTCAGCTCTGCTCACGCCCGGCTCACGGCCGGTTCACGGCCGAGGGCGTGATGCGCACTGCGATCAGCTCTGGCCGCCGGCCAGCTTCTCGCGGAGCGCGGCCAGGGCCTCGTCCGACGCCAGGGCGCCGGAGGTGTCGTCCGACTCCGAGGAGTACGAACCACCCGAGACGTTGCCCGCACCGGCGGCCGGAGCGGCGTCGCCACCCTCGGCGGCGGCAGCGGCGTCGGCCTCGCGGCTCTTGATGACCTGAGCCTGGTGCTGCTCGAAGCGGACCTGCGCCTCGGCGTACTGGCGCTCCCACTCCTCGCGCTGCTTCTCGAAGCCCTCGAGCCAGTCGTTGGTCTCCGGGTCGAAGCCCTCGGGGTAGATGTAGTTGCCCTGGTCGTCGTAGGACGCGGCCATGCCGTACAGGGTCGGGTCGAACTCGACCGACGCCGGGTCGGCACCGAAGGACTCGTTGGCCTGCTTGAGGGACAGCGAGATCCGGCGACGCTCGAGGTCGATGTCGATGACCTTGACGAAGATCTCGTCGTTGACCTGGACGACCTGCTCCGGGATCTCCACGTGGCGCTCGGCCAGCTCGGAGATGTGGACCAGACCCTCGATGCCCTCGTCCACGCGGACGAACGCACCGAACGGAACCAGCTTCGTGACCTTACCCGGGACGACCTGGCCGATCTGGTGGGTACGGGCGAACTGCTGCCACGGGTCTTCCTGGGTCGCCTTCAGCGACAGGGAGACGCGCTCGCGGTCCATGTCCACGTCGAGGACCTCGACGGTGACTTCCTGACCGACCTCGACGACCTCGGACGGGTGGTCGATGTGCTTCCAGGACAGCTCGGAGACGTGGACGAGACCGTCGACGCCACCCAGGTCCACGAAGGCACCGAAGTTGACGATCGAGGAAACGACGCCGGAGCGGACCTGACCCTTCTGCAGGGTGGTGAGGAACGTCTGGCGGACCTCGGACTGGGTCTGCTCGAGCCAGGCGCGGCGGGACAGGACCACGTTGTTGCGGTTCTTGTCCAGCTCGATGATCTTCGCCTCGAGCTCCTTGCCCACGTAGGGCTGGAGGTCGCGGACACGGCGCATCTCGACCAGGGAGGCCGGGAGGAAGCCGCGGAGGCCGATGTCGAGGATGAGACCACCCTTGACGACCTCGATGACGGTACCGGTGACGATGCCGTCTTCTTCCTTGATCTTCTCGATGGTGCCCCAGGCACGCTCGTACTGGGCGCGCTTCTTCGAGAGGATCAGGCGGCCTTCCTTGTCCTCCTTCTGGAGGACGAGGGCCTCGATCTCGTCGCCGACCTTGACGACCTCGTTCGGGTCGACGTCGTGCTTGATCGAGAGCTCGCGGCTCGGGATGACGCCTTCGGTCTTGTAACCGATGTCGAGCAGGACCTCGTCCCGGTCGACCTTCACGATGACGCCGTCGACGATGTCGCCGTCGTTGAAGTACTTGATCGTCTCGTCGATCGCGGCGAGGAAGGCTTCCTCGTTACCGATGTCGTTGACCGCAACCTGCGGAGTGGTGGCGGTGGTCTCGGTGCTGCTCGTCATGTGGGAAAGGGCTCCGGTTACGGACAGAAGGTCGTAGGTACTGCAACGCCGGGAGCCCTTATCGCCTCTGATACGCCGGACAGCCAAGGAGACCCCGATGCCGGCCGGAAAGCACGGCGGGGGCCTCGAAAACCGAGGGGACTGCAACAGATGCGAGCGCAGCCTGCTAGGTCTGAGGAGCACAGGCTCGCAGCGCAACTTGTAGCATACGGGGGCAGCCGGACAGGGTCAATGCGCGAAGGCGCACAGCGGGGGCGGATCATCGCATACCCGGCACAACTCGTTGGTGTGCGACCGCCGCTGCCCCTCCGGAGCTGTTCCGCAGACTACGACGATGGGCCCCATGAACCAAGAGGACTACGACCCCGAAGACGCGTACGAGGCACTTCCCGACGTGTACGAGGACGCCGAGGCCACCCGGCGTGACGCGGGGGACGCGGAGAGCAGCCGGGCCAGCCGCGGCTGGTGGGACCGCAATGCCGACGAGTACCAGAGCGAGCACGGAGCGTTCCTCGGCGACGACCGGTTCGTCTGGGGACCCGAGGGGCTCGACGAGGCCGACGCCGCCCTGCTCGGCCCGCGCGGGGACCTCCGCGGCAAGGACGTGCTGGAGATCGGCGCCGGCGCGGCCCAGTGCGCCCGCTGGCTGGCGGCGCAGGGAGCCCGCGCGGTCGCCCTCGACCTCTCTCACCGCCAGCTCCAGCACGCCCTGCGCATCGACGGCGGCGCGGTCCCGCTGGTGGAGGCGGACGCAGCGGCGCTGCCCTTCCTCGACGGCTCCTTCGACCTGGCCTGCTCGGCTTACGGGGCGGTGCCCTTCGTCGCCGACCCGGTGAACGTGATGCGCGAGGTACGCCGGGTGCTGCGGCCCGGCGGCCGCTGGGTCTTCTCCGTCACCCACCCCATCCGCTGGGCGTTCCCCGACGAGCCCGGCCCCGAGGGCCTGTCCGTCTCCGCCTCCTACTTCGACCGCACGCCCTACGTGGAGCAGGACGAGCAGGGCCGCGCGGTCTACGTGGAGCACCACCGGACGATCGGCGACCGGGTCCGCGACGTGGTCGCGGGCGGGTTCCGGCTGGTCGACCTGGTGGAGCCGGAGTGGCCGGCCTGGAACGGCCAGGAGTGGGGCGGCTGGTCCCCGCTGCGCGGCAACCTGATCCCCGGCACGGCGATCTTCGTGTGCGAGCGGGACTGAGGGAAGCGACCGTGCCGCGCACCTCGGCCCTGGAGGCCCTTCCCGTACGTTCCGCCCTGCCGGCCCTCACGGGCGCACTGGACGCGCACGGCACCGCGGTGCTGTGCGCCCCGCCCGGCACCGGCAAGACCACCCTGGTGCCGCTGGTCCTGGCCGGGCTCACCGGCGGCGGCCCGCGGCGGCGGGTGGTGGTGGCCGAGCCCCGGCGGATCGCGGCCCGGGCGGCGGCCCGCCGGATGGCCTGGCTGCTCGGCGAGCCGGTCGGCGCCTCGGTCGGCTTCACCGTGCGCGGGGAACGCGTCGTCGGCCCGGACTGCGCGGTCGAGGTGGTCACCACCGGCGTCCTGCTCCAGCGCCTGCAGCGGGACCCGGAGCTCTCCGGCACGGACGTGGTGGTCCTCGACGAGTGCCACGAGCGGCACCTGGACGCCGACACGACCGCGGCCTTCCTGCTGGACGTACGGGAGACCCTGCGCCCGGAGCTGCAGCTGGTCGCGGCGTCCGCGACCACCGATGCGGAGGGCTGGGCGCGGCTGCTCGGCGGCGCGCCGGTGGTGGAGGCGGCGGGGGTCTCGCACCCGGTCGAGGTGGTGTGGGCGCCGCCGGCCCGGCCGGTGCGGCCGCCGCACGGGATGCGGGTGGATCCTGCCCTTCTGACGCACGTGGCCTCGGTGACCCGGCGGGCGCTCGCGGAGCGGTCGGGCGACGTGCTGGTGTTCCTGCCGGGCGTCGGGGAGATCGCCCGGGTGGCCGGGCAGCTGGCCGGGGTGGACGCGGAGGTGCTGCAGATCCACGGGCGGGCCCCGGCCGCGGTGCAGGACTCCGTGCTGGCGGGCGGCACCGGCCGGCGGCGGATCGTGCTGGCGACGGCCGTGGCGGAGTCCTCGCTGACGGTGCCGGGCGTACGGGTCGTGGTGGACGCGGGTCTGGCCCGCGAGCCGCGGGTGGACCACGCGCGGGGGCTGGGCTCGCTGACGACCGTACGGGCGTCCCGCGCGGCGGCCCGGCAGCGGGCGGGCCGGGCCGGGCGGGAGGCGCCGGGCGCGGTCTACCGCTGCTGGCCGCAGGCCGAACACGGCCGCCTGCCGGCCTTCCCCTCCCCCGAGATACGGATCGCCGACCTGGCCGCGTTTGCGCTGCAGGCGGCGTGCTGGGGTGACCCGGACGCGTCGGGCCTGGCGCTGCTGGACCCGCCGCCCGCCGGGGCGATGGCGGCCGCGCGGGAGGTCCTGGCTGCGGTCGGTGCCGTCGACGTCTCGGGCCGGGCCACGGAGCGCGGGCTGCGGATGTCCCGGCTGGGCCTGCACCCGCGGCTGGCCCGCGCCCTGCTGGACGGGCCGCCGGGGGCGGCGGAGGTGGTGGCGCTGCTGAGCGAGGAGCCGCCGCGGGAGTACGGCGACGACCTGGCGGCCGCGTGGCGCACGGCCCGCCGGGGCGGTGACGCGTACGCGGCCCGCTGGCGCACCGAGTCCGCCCGGCTGCGGCGCGCGCTGGCCGCCCCCGCGGGGGCGGACCGGCCGGGGGCGCGGGGAGCGGAGCGGCCGGCCGCGACGGACCCGCAGGTACGACGCGGCGGCGTCGGGGAACGGTCCTCGTCCGCACCCGCGTCCGCATCCGGGTCCGCATTCGCGCCCGGGGCCTCGCCCGACGACACCACCGCCGGGCTCGTCGCCGCCCTGGCCTTCCCCGAGCGGGTGGCCCGGGCCAGGGGCGAGGGCGCGTACCTCATGGCCAACGGGACGGGGGCGGCGCTGGGTGACGGATCGGGGCTGCGCAGGGCGCCCTGGCTGGCCGTCACCGTCGCCGACCGGCCCGCGCACTCGGCCTCCGCGCGGATCCTGCTGGGTGCCGTGATCGACGAGTCGACGGCGCGCGAGGCCGCCGCGCACCTGCTGGCCTCCGGGGAGGAGGTCCACTGGGAGGACGGTGACGTCGTCGCCCGCGAGGTCGAGCGCCTGGGAGCGGTCGAGCTGACCGTGCGCCCGCTGCGCGAGCCCGATCCGGGGCTGGTGCGCGAGGCGCTGCTGGATGGCCTGCGCCGCGAGGGGCTCGGACTGCTGCGCTGGACGGCGGACGCGCACGCACTCCGCGCCCGCCTGGGCTTCCTGCACCGCACGCTGGGCGGCGACTGGCCCGGCGTAGGGGACGGGGAACTGCTGGAGCGGGCCGGAGAGTGGCTGGAGCCGGAGCTGTCCCGGGCCCGGCGCCGTGCCGACCTCGGCCGGATCGACGCGGCACAGGCGCTGACCCGGCTGCTGCCGTGGGCCACCGGCGAGGCGGTCCGGCTCGACGAACTCGCCCCCGAGCGGATCGAGGTGCCGTCCGGTTCCCGGATCCGCGTGGACTACTCCGCGGAGCAGCCGGTGCTGGCGGTGAAGCTGCAGGAGCTGTTCGGGCTGGCCGAGACCCCGCGGCTGGCCGGTGTGCCGGTGCTCGTGCACCTGCTGTCGCCGGCCGGGCGGCCGGCCGCGGTGACCGCGGACCTGGCCTCCTTCTGGCGGGAGGGCTACCGGGCCGTCCGCGCCGAGCTGCGCGGACGCTATCCGAAGCACCCCTGGCCGGAGGATCCGGCGACGGCCGAGCCCACCCGGCACACCAACGCCCGGCTCAGGCGGGGTTGACCCCGGGGGCCGGGGAGCCGCGCCGGCCGCGCGCCTCCAGCCACAGGGCAAGTCCGAAGAGGAGGAGTCCGGTGACGGTGAGGCCGATCGGCGCGTAGGTGTGCAGGGCGAGCACCTTGGTGCGGTTCGCGGAGACCAGGTCCACGGTGTGCCGGATGTAGTCCTCGCGCATCTTCACGTGCCCGGAGAACGCGGTGAGCTTGCCGCCCTCCGCGGCGGCGGCGATGCCCCCGCGCATCTCCTGTTCCATGATCTGCTCGCCGTTGACGGGCGCCCCGGTGACCGGGTCGACCCAGAACATCCGCTTGGCCGTGTACCAGAGGGTGGTGCCGGTGGTGGCCTCGATGGTCGCCGGGTCGATGCCCTCGATCGGCATCTTCTTGGGCATGGGGACCTTGGTCCACGGCACGGTCTGCTCGAAGTAGTAGACGTCCATGCCGCGGAACTTCCGCGGGCCCACGTAGTGGATGGGCGAGGAGGTGCGGGTCTGGGCGTCGAAGTAGAGGTAGTCGCGGGGCTCGGTGAAGAAGGGGAACTTGAACTCGATGCCCTCGCGCTTGACCGGGTCCCCGTCGACCATCTCCCCGGTGGCGTGCACGGGTGCCTGGGTGTGCGCGTCGAAGATGTACCGCTCGGGGATCCGGGACACCATCTTCCCGTCGGGGCCCGCGACGTAGGAGAGGGCGTCCCAGACGACCACGTCCCTGCCGGCGTCGGCCTCTATCTCGCGGGACGCCTCCACGTTGCCCTTGAGGGTCTGGACGATGGTGACCTTGTCGACCTTCTTGGGCTGCATGCCGCCGGCGTAGTCGAGCAGGGTCGCGTCCCTGGCCTCCAGGACGACCTCCTGGTACTGGTTCGGCGGGATCTTGGCGAGCCGCGGGTACGCGTACCAGCGCAGCAGCGGTGCCAGGGCGGTGCAGAACACCGCGAGGGCGAGGAGGACGAGGCCGGCTCTGCGTCGCACGGTCGGTGGCCCCTCTACTTTCCGGGCGCGGTGGGCGCGGTGGTGAGCAGTGGCTTGGGCGAGGTCTCGCCTTCCGGCACCCCCGTCGCCGTGAT
Source organism: Streptomyces sp. NPDC089799 (assembly GCF_040684755.1). NCBI lineage: Bacteria > Bacillati > Actinomycetota > Actinomycetes > Kitasatosporales > Streptomycetaceae > Streptomyces > Streptomyces sp. NPDC089799. Next base: position 14,119 of record NZ_JBFBGR010000012.1, read on the forward strand.
GGTGAGGACGAGGGCCAGCGCGGCGGCCAGCCCGATGGCGGCGGCGACGAGTGCGCGCATGCCGGTGCCTCCGGAATCTGATACGGCGTCAGGGTTGGGGCACCGTAGCAACGGGAGGGTGAGATGAGAACCGTCTCGTCCCGCCTTGCCGGGCAGGTGGGCGATCTGTTCCGATGCCGTTGGTTCGACGGAGGAGGATCACGTGCACGTCTACTGGGACCCGGTGCCCACCGCCCGGCAACTCGTCGGGGAGGAACCCGTACTGGAGGTGTTCACGGGCGTCTGGGCAGAACGGAACTGGCGCAACGTGCCGGGCCCCTTCTACGGCGCGGACACGGACTCGATGGCGCTGGGCCGGATGGACGCGCCGCGCCACATCGCCTACGACGACGACTTCGGCGGCGGCTTCGGCAGGGAGTTCGTCTACCGCCAGCCCGTCGACGAGGCGGAGACGGCGGACCTGGTCTGGGCCGCCCGCCTGGAGCTCTACAGCGCCTACGGCTGGGACGGGGACGACCACTGGACCCCGGCCGCCGTCCGGGAGTGGTGGCGTGACCGGGGGCGGGTCCGGGAGTGGGCCCTGGCCATCGCGGCCGACTGGGGTGCCGAGGAGCATCCCGGGTGGGGGTACAACGCGGACGCGCAGTACCGGGGCCACTACCAGGACGCGGCCCGGGGCCATCTGGACTTCGTGGCCTACCTGGACGACGGGCTGGAGGAGTACCTGCGCGGCTACGTCTTCTGGCTGGAGCAGAGGCGGGCCCCCCTCGACGGGGAGGCCCTGCCCGTGCTCTGAACTGCGGTGCCGGGGACGGCTACGGGGTTCCGGTGGGGGTGGCGGTCGGCGAGGCGGACGCGGACGCGCCGCGGGCGGGCGGCTTCGCCGGGGCGGGGGCCGTCGCGGTGGCCGTGGGGCCCGGGGTCCCGCTGGGCTTCGGCTTCGGCTTCTCCGTGGGAGTGGGGCTGGGGGTCGGGGTGGGCTTCGGCGTCGGCTTCGGGGTCGGCTTCGGCTTGGGGGTGGGCGTCGGGGACGGCTTGGGCGTCGGCTTCGGAGTGGGCTTCGGAGACGGCGTGGGGGTCGGCGTCGGCTTGGGGGTCGGCGTGGGGGTGGGGGTCGGCTTGGGCTTCCCCGGCTTCTCGGGCTTCCCCGGCTTGCCCGGCTTCTCGGGCTTCCCCGGCTTCTCGGGCTTGCCCGGCTTCTCGGGCTTGCCCGGCTTCTGCGGCTGCTCCGGCTGCCCGCCGCCGGGCCGGTCCGGGACCTCGTACGCACCGCTGCCGTAGAACGCGAGCCAGGACCTGACCGTGGCGAGGTACGCCGAGGAGCGGTTGTAGGACAGGATCGCCCGGTCCAGGTCGCCGCCGTTCCCCAGGTCCCGGCTGCCCGCGCACAGGTAGCGTCCGGCGGCCAGTGCCGCGTCGTGGATGTTGTTGGGGTTGCGGCGGCCGTCGCCGTCCGCGTCCTGCCCCCAGCCCGCCCAGGTCGACGGGATGAACTGCATCGGCCCGACCGCCCGGTCGTGCACCGGGTCGCCGTCGTAGGCGCCGTCGTCGGTGTCCGGGATGTTCGCGAAGCCGTTGCCGTTGAGGACGGGCCCGAGGATCGGGGTGAGGGTGGTGCCGTTGCCGTCCACCCGGCCGCCGCGGGCCTGCCCGGACTCCACCTTGCCGATCGCGGCGAGCAGTTGCCAGCGCAGTCCGCAGCCGGGATCGGTCGCCGCGACCTTCTGTTCCGCCTTCAGGTACGCCGCGAGCACGGTCGCCGGTATCCCGCGGGCTCCCCCGGGCACGGAGCCCGTCAGGAGCTGCGGGGTCGGGGTGGTGGCCTTCGGCGCGGGCGCCGGTGCCGCGGACGCGCCGGGCGCGGGCGAGGGCTGTCCCTGGGGTGCGGCGGGCACGGGCGCGGGGGTGACCAGGGGCGGGAGTTCGGTGAAGTACACGGAGTCGCCGCCGGATTCGTTCCGGTCGGGCCCGGACGGTGCGGCGGCGGCCTGCGCGTCACTCGCGTCGGCCGCCGTGCGTATCCGGCCGCCGGAACCGTGCGGGGCCCCGGAAGCCGAAACCGCGGCGGCCACCACCGCGGACACCAGTGCGGCGATCCCGCCCCTGCGCAACCTGCGTCCGTACCGAGCCGTCCTGGTCATAGACGAACCCCCCTCCCCGTCGGCGTTCGCGCGACTTTATGTCAACAAGCCGACAGACTAAACACCGCGGACCGGGCGTTCACCGTATGTCCACGACTCAGACGGCCCGTCACATACCGGGTCGACCGGTCAACAGGGAAAGAAGTCCGATGCCGTTCACTCTCAGCCATGCCGCCGCCGTACTCCCGGGTATCCGGAGGGACGGGAGCGGCCGGGGGCCGTTCCTCGCCTCCGCGCTGGTCATGGGTTCCTTCGCTCCGGACATGACCTACTTCACGGCGAGCGTGGTCCCCGGCGCGATGGAGTTCGGTTCGGTCACCCATTCCCTCACCGGGGTGCTCACCGTCGACACCCTGATCACGGCCGCCCTGGTGGGCGTCTGGCTGCTGTTGCGGGAACCGCTGGCGGCGCTGCTGCCCGCCGCCTGGCGGGGCCGGTTCCACGCCCTGGCCCGGGGCGCGGCGGGCGGACCGGGCGGCGGCGCCGGACCGTCGGCGGTACGGGCGGCCGGCGCGTTCTACCTGTCGGCGGTCGTCGGTTCCCTCACGCACGTGCTGTGGGACGCCTTCACGCACCTGGACCGCTACGGGACGAACACCTGGCCCTGGCTGTCCTCCTACTACGGCCCCTTTCCCCTCTATACGTACCTGCAGTACGGGAGTTCCGTGCTGGCGGCGGGGGCGCTGCTGCGGTTCCTGGGGACGGCTCTGCGCCGGATCCCCGCCGGGGACGCGCCCGAGTCCGTGCCGGTGCTCGACCGGGTCGAGCTGTGGGGCGCACTCGTATGGATCGCCGGCTGCGTCGCGGCCGGGACGACGGTGCGGCTGGTGCGGCTGTTCGCCACGCACGCCGACCGGGTCCACAACCCGCTCGACGTCGTCCCGACCGTCTGCTTCGGCGCCGGCAGCGGGCTGATCGCAGGACTCGTCCTGTACGCCGTACTGCTGCGGCTGTGGCTGCGGTTCCGGCCCGCCACGCGGAAGCCCGCCCCCACCGTGGTGCGGTAGGAGCGGGCTTCCGGGCCGGGGACACCGACGGAGCGTCCGGTCGGCGGGACTGCGGAACCGGGGAACTGCGGGCGGTCGTGCGGGCGTGCACGCCTGCGCGCCGGCGGGTCAGTGCGCGGCGGACTCCCAGTCCGGGCCGACGCCCACCGACACGTCCAGCGGGGCGCGCAGTTCGACGGCGGCCGCCATCTCGCGGCGCACCAGCTCCTCCACCCGCTCGCGCTCGCCCGGGGCGATCTCCAGCACGATTTCGTCGTGGACCTGCAGCAGCATCCGGGACGTCAGGCCCGCCTCGGCGAGCGCCTTGTCCACCCGCAGCATCGCGACCTTCACGATGTCGGCGGCGGTGCCCTGGATCGGGGCGTTGAGCGCCATCCGCTCGGCGGCCTCCCGGCGCTGCCGGTTGTCGCTGTTGAGGTCCGGCAGGTACCGGCGGCGGCCGAACACGGTAGCCGTGTACCCGGTGGCGCGAGCCTCGTCGACGACCCGCTGGAGGTAGTCCCGGACACCGCCGAACCGCTCGAAGAAGGTCTCCATCAGGCCGCGCGCCTCGGCGGGCTCGATGTTGAGCTGCTGCGAGAGGCCGAACGCCGACAGCCCGTACGCCAGCCCGTACGACATCGCCTTGATCTTGCGGCGCATCTCGGCGTCGACCGCGGACCGCTCCACGCCGAACACCTGGGAGGCGACGGTGGTGTGCAGGTCCTCACCCGACAGGAACGCCTCGATCAGCCCCTCGTCCTCCGACAGGTGGGCCATCACGCGCAGTTCGATCTGGCTGTAGTCGGCGGTCATCAGCGACTCGAAGCCCTCGCCGACGACGAAGCCGCGGCGGATGGCCCGGCCCTCGTCGGTGCGCACCGGCACGTTCTGCAGGTTGGGGTCGGTGGAGGAGAGCCGGCCGGTCGCGGCGGTGGTCTGGCTGAAGGTGGTGTGCACCCGGCCGTCCGCGGCGATCGTCTTGACCAGGCCCTCGACGGTGACGCGGAGCTTGGCCTGCTCCCGGTGCCGGAGCATGATCACGGGGAGTTCGTGCTCGGTCTGGGTGGCCAGCCAGGCCAGCGCGTCCGCGTCCGTGGTGTAGCCGGTCTTCGTCTTCTTCGTCTTGGGCAGGTTCAGCTCGGCGAAGAACACCTCCTGGAGCTGCTTGGGCGAGCCGAGGTTGAACTCGTGGCCGACCGCCGCGTGGGCCTCCTTGACCGCCTGCTGCACGGCGCCGGCGAACTGCGGCTCCATGGCCTCCAGGTGATCGCGGTCGGCCGCGATGCCGTGCCGCTCCATCCGGGCGAGCAGTTCCGACGTCGGCAGCTCCATGTCGTGGAGCAGCGCGCTCGCGCCGACCTCCGCCAGCTTCCGGGTGAACGCCGCGCCCAGGTCGAGGACGGCACGGGCCTGCGCCATCAGCGCCTCCGCCTCGGCGGTCTCGTCGGCGCCGAAGGCCAGCTGCCCGTCCGCGGCGGGCGGCGCCAGCTCACGGCCCAGGTACTCCACGGACAGCACGTCCAGCGCGAAGGACCGGCGGCCGGGCTTGACCAGGTACGCCGCCAGCGCGGTGTCCATGGTCACTCCGGCCGGCGAGCTCCAGCCGTGCTCGGGGAAGACCCGCCACAGGTTCTTCGCGTTGTGCACCGCCTTGGGCCGGTCCGGGTCGGCCAGCCAGGCGCTGAACGCCTTCTCGTCCGCCTCGTCGAGCTCGGACGGCTGGAACCAGGCCGCCGCGCCGCCGGCCGCGGCCAGCGCGACCTCGCTGACGCTTCCGCTGCCCAGGGCCCACGCGTCGACGGTGGCCAGGCCCAGCGGGCCGCCGGAGTGCTCCTCCAGCCAGGGGCCCAGCGCGCCCGCGGCGAGCACCGTCCCGTCCAGCTCCACCCCGGCCGCCGGAGGCTGCTCGGCGGTCTCCTCCGCGCCCGGGTCCACGGCCAGCAGCCGCTCCCGCAGCGAGGCGTTGCGGATCTCCAGCACGTCCAGGACGCCGGTCATCGCGGACCGGTCGTAGGGCTTGCGCTCCAGGTCGGCGGGGCCGCGGCCGAGCTCCACGTCCTTGACCATCTCGGTCAGGACGCGGTTCATCTTCACCGACTCCAGGTGGTCGCGGAGATTCTGCCCGGCCTTGCCCTTGACCTCCTCGACCCGCTCCACCAGCTCCGCGAACGAACCGAACTGGTTGATCCACTTCGCCGCCGTCTTCTCGCCGACGCCGGGGATGCCGGGCAGGTTGTCCGACGGGTCACCGCGCAGCGCCGCGAAGTCCGGGTACTGCCGGGGGGTGAGGCCGTACTTCTCCACGACCTTCTCCGGCGTGAACCGGGTCAGCTCGGAGACGCCCTTCGTCGGGTACAGCACCGTGGTGTGCTCGGAGACCAGCTGGAAGGAGTCCCGGTCCCCGGTGACGATCAGCACCTCGTACCCCAGGGCCTCCGCCTGCGTGGCCAGCGTGGCGATCACGTCGTCCGCCTCGAAGCCGTCCACCGCGAACCGGGGCACCGCCATGGTGTCCAGCAGCTCGCCGATCAGCTCCACCTGCCCCTTGAACTCGTCGGGGGTCTTCGACCGGTTCGCCTTGTACTCCGGGAACTCCTGGGACCGCCAGGTCTTCCGCGAGACGTCGAAGGCCACCGCGAAGTGCGTGGGCGCCTCGTCGCGCAGCGTGTTCGCCAGCATCGACGCGAAGCCGTAGATGGCGTTGGTCGTCTGGCCGCTCGCGGTCGTGAAGTTCTCCGCGGGCAGCGCGAAGAACGCCCGGTACGCCAGCGAGTGCCCGTCCATGAGCATCAGGCGCGGGCGGCCCGCCGCCGGGCCCGCGGGGTCTTTGTCTTCGGTCTGCTTCGATGCTGTTTCTGCCACGCCTCCGATCCTAGGCGGCCCCACTGACAAATCCGGCGTCGGCGATTCGCCGGGGCCGTGACACCATCGGGGTGCACGTATCGCGCAGCAGCTCGAAGGAGAGCGACGCCATGGCGACCAAGCCCCCCGCAGGTGACCCGGTCCAGGACGCACCGCAGGTCGCGCCCCCCAAGAACGCCGCGGCCGGCCTGCCCGCCATCGGACACACCCTCCGCATCGCGCACGGACAGATGGGCCTGCGGCGCACCGCACAGACCCTCCTCAAGGTCAACCAGAAGGACGGGTTCGACTGCCCCGGCTGCGCCTGGCCCGAGGGAGACAAGCGGCACACCGCCGAATTCTGCGAGAACGGCGCCAAGGCCGTCGCCGAGGAAGCCACCCTGCGCCGGGTCACCCCCGCCTTCTTCGCCGCCCACACGGTCGCCGACCTCGCGGACCGCTCCGGCTACTGGCTCGGCCAGCAGGGCCGCATCACCCAGCCCGTGTACCTGCCCGAGGGCGGCGACCGGTACGAGCCCGTCACCTGGGAACGCGCCTTCGAGATCATCGCCGGGGAGCTCAACGCCCTCGGCTCCCCCGACGAGGCCCTCTTCTACACCTCCGGCCGCACCAGCAACGAGGCCGCGTTCCTCTTCCAGCTGTTCGCCCGCGAATACGGCACCAACAACCTGCCCGACTGCTCCAACATGTGCCACGAGTCCTCGGGCTCCGCACTCACCGAGACCATCGGCATCGGCAAGGGCAGCGTGCTGCTGGAGGACCTCCACCAGGCCGACCTGATCATCGTCGCCGGCCAGAACCCCGGCACCAACCACCCCCGGATGCTCTCCGCCCTGGAGAAGGCCAAGGCCGCCGGCGCGAAGATCATCGCGGTGAACCCGCTGTCCGAGGCCGGCACCACCCGCTTCAAGAACCCCCAGAACCCGCTCGGCATGCTCCGCGGCACCCCGCTCAGCGACCTCTTCCTGCAGATCCGCATCGGCGGCGACCAGGCCCTCTTCCGCCTCCTCAACAAACTCGTCCTCGACACCGCGGGCGCCGTCGACGAGGACTTCGTACGGGAGCACACCCACGGGTTCGAGGAGTTCGCCGCCGCCGCGAAGACCGCCGACTGGGACGAGACCCTCACCGCCACCGGCCTGGCCCGCGCCGACATCGAACGCGCCCTGGCCATGATCCTCGCCTCCGAGCGCACCATCGTCTGCTGGGCCATGGGCCTCACCCAGCACAAGCACGCCGTCCCCACCATCCGCGAGGTCGTCAACCTGCTGCTGCTCCGCGGCGCCATAGGACGCCGCGGTGCCGGCGTCTGCCCGGTCCGCGGCCACTCCAACGTCCAGGGCGACCGCACCATGGGGATCTTCGAACGCCCCGCACCCGCCTTCCTCGACGCCCTCGACAAGGAATTCGGGATCACCTCGCCCCGGCACCACGGCCTCGACGTGGTGCGCTCCATCGAGGCGCTCCGCGACGGCAAGGCCAAGGTCCTCTTCGCCATGGGCGGCAACTTCGTCGGCGCCACCCCCGACACCGAGGTCACCGAGGCCGCCATCCGCAGGGCCTCCCTCACCGTGCACGTGTCCACCAAGCTCAACCGCTCCCACGCGGTCACCGGCCGGCACGCCCTGATCCTGCCCACCCTGGGCCGCACCGACCGCGACGTCCAGGCCGCCGGCAAGCAGTTCGTCACCGTCGAGGACTCCATGGGCATGGTGCACGCCTCCCGCGGCAACCTCCCCCCGGCCTCCCCGCACCTGCTGTCCGAGCCCGCGATCGTGGCCCGCATGGCCCGCGCCGTACTGGGCACGGCCTCGGCCACCCCCTGGGAGGAGTTCGAGGCCGACTACGCCGCCGTCCGCGACCGGATCTCCCGCGTCGTCCCCGGCTTCGAGGACTTCAACACCCGCATCGCCCGCCCCGGCGGCTTCACCCTCCCGCACGCCCCGCGCGACGAGCGCCGCTTCCCGACCAAGACCGGCAAGGCCAACTTCACCGCCGCGCCCGTGGAGTACCCCAAGGTCCCCGAGGGCCGGCTGCTGCTCCAGACCCTGCGCAGCCACGACCAGTACAACACCACCATCTACGGGCTCGACGACCGCTACCGCGGCATCACCGGCGGCCGCCGCGTGGTCCTGGTCAACCCGGCCGACGCGGACCGCCTCGGGCTCGCCGAGGGCGCGTACACGGACCTGGTCAGCGAGTGGACCGACGGGGTGGAGCGGCGCGCCCCCGGCTTCCGGGTGGTGCACTACCCCACCGCCCGCGGCTGCGCCGCCGCCTACTACCCCGAGACCAACGTGCTGGTCCCGCTCGACTCCACCGCGGACATCAGCAACACCCCGGCCAGCAAGTCCGTGATCGTCCGCTTCGAACCGACCCCCGGGCAAGCGCCCGCTCAGTAGGCTGATAGGAAGTGGGTTAACGAGCGTTGACTCAGGTCGCCGCCCACCGCGGGCCGCGGCCCGGGCACGGCGCGGCCCACACCCCCTACGAACGGAGACGGCCCATGGGCGAGCAGCACGCGGTGAAGTTCCCGCAGGAGGTCCTCGACGAGTACGCGGCCCTGGGCATCGACCTGCCCTCGCTGTTCTCGGCCGGCCACCTCGGCGAACGCATGGACATCCGCATCCTGGAGGCCGCGGCCGACAAGGTCGTGGGCACCATGCCGGTCGAGGGCAACACCCAGCCGTACGGGCTCCTGCACGGCGGCGCCTCGGCCGTCCTCGCCGAGACCCTCGGCTCCGTGGGCGCCATGCTGCACGGCGGCCACACCAGGATCGCGGTCGGCGTGGACCTGAACTGCACCCACCACCGCGGCGTCCGCTCCGGCCTGGTCACCGGCACCGCCACGCCCGTGCACCGCGGCCGCTCGACGGCCACGTACGAGATCGTCATCACCGACGAGGAGGGCAAGCGGGTCTGCACCGCCCGCCTGACCTGCCTGCTGCGCGAGGTCGGCGCCGGCGCGGCCGTCGGAGCCTCCGGGGCCTGACGCCGGGGTTCCGTACGGCGGCGGGGTTCCCTACGACGGCGGGGTTCCGTACGACGACGGGCGCGCGCCCTGCCCCGCCCTGAACACCACCTGAGGGGCCGGTTCCGGAGACCGTCCGGAATCGGCCCCTCCGGCATGATCCGCCCCGGATGGTTGTGTCACCGAAGGTGACGGCCTACCGTCCCCCCATGGGGACACCGCCGCACGTTCGCGCCGGACACCTGGTCTCGGCCGCAGTCGCCCTGCTCGCGCTGTCCGGCTGCTCCGCTTCCGCCCCGGCCGGCCAACTCCCGTCCGCGGCCCCCTCGTCCACGCCTCCCCCGCCCGTGGAGACGTGCACGGCCCTCGTTTCGTACTGGGCGAAAGAGACGCTGAAGGGCACCTACTGGTCCGGTCTGGACTGGGAGCAGAAGGGCCTGTCGAACGAGCAGTACGCGATCCACGAGGACGCCGTGGCAGCCGGACGCGCCGAGGAGCGAACTGCCGGGCGGGACAAGGCACTTGAGCTGATCGACCGGTTCACCGTGGAACGCTGCCGGGAGCGGGACGGGGCGACGGGGAGCTCCGAGAACTGGCGCCCGCCGAGCTGAGCCGGCTCTCCGGATTCCCGAGCACGCTGTCCGGCTTCCGGGCGCTCCGCTCCCTCCGGTCGAGCCGCAGGTCGGAAGGGTTTCGGCCCCTACCGACCAGATCAAGCCACTCGATCGATCATGAAGTGCGCACCCCGGAATCATTACTCACAGTAATGCCAACGCGTGCGGAATCCCCCATTTCCACCCGTCACGACCCACTCGGCGAAATCATTCGGACACATCCAGCCACCGTGGGCGGAATTCGATCAGAGTCAGCACCATCACCCCTCCAAGCCCCTTAGCGGAACAGGTAATTCTCAGAATGTGGTCGCTCACCCCCGCCACTAAATGTCCGTTCTGCCCCCACTCCCGGCACGCATTCTTGGCCTTGGCATAACAAGACAGTCACATCCTCCTTTCCCCGCTCCCCGCGCTCGGCACCTCGGGCCTAGAGTCACGGCCAGTCACCGCGCCGCCGGGCGCGTCTCAGCACGGCCGTGTACCCCCCAGGTGCGGCCCGGCGAACAAACGGCACCTCACATCAGAGGAGGGCCGCGCCAGGGAAAGGAATCATCGTGCGCAACCGTTCACTGCTCATCCTCACCACCGTGATCACCACGGGAGCACTGACCCTCACTGCCTGCGGTTCGCGCGACGAGGGCGGCAAGAAGGACGATGCGGCCGGCGGCAAGACCGTCGTCGTCATCGGCGTCGACGCCCCTCTGACCGGCTCGCTTTCCGCCCTCGGCCAGGGCATCAAGAACTCCGTTGACCTGGCGGCCAAGACGGCCAACAAGAACAACGAGGTTCCCGGCATCGAATTCAAGGTCGAAGGCCTCGACGACCAGGCAGTTCCTGCCTCCGGCCAGGCGAACGCCACCAAACTCGTTGGCAACAAGGACGTTCTCGGCGTCGTCGGCCCCCTGAACTCGGGCGTCGCCCAGCAGATGCAGGGCGTCTTCAACTCCGCCAACCTCGCCCAGGTCTCCCCGGCCAACACCAACCCCGCGCTCTCCCAGGGCGACAACTGGGGCAAGGGCGAGTTCAAGCGTCCCTTCAAGACCTACTTCCGCACCGCCGCCACCGACGTGGTCCAGGGCAAGTTCGCCGCCCAGTACCTCTTCAACGACGCCGGCAAGAAGAAGGTCTACGTCGTCGACGACAAGCAGACCTACGGCGCCGGCCTGGCCGCCATCTTCTCCGAGGAGTTCAAGAAGCTCGGCGGCGAGATCGTCGGCACCGACCACGTCACGGTCAAGGAGACCGACTTCTCCTCCACCGCCGACAAGGTCAAGTCCTCCGGCGCCGACGCCGTCTACTTCGGCGGCCAGTACCCCGAGGGCGGCCTGCTCTCGGACCAGATCAAGAAGACCGGCGCCAAGATCCCCACCATGGGTGGCGACGGCATCTACGACCCGGCCTTCATCAGCGCCTCCGCCGAGGCCAACGACGGTGACCTCGCCACCTCCATCGGCTACCCGGTGGAGAAGCTGGAGACCGCCAAGAAGTTCATCGCCGACTACAACGCCGGCGGCTACAAGGACCCGTACGCGGCCTACGGCGGCTACTCCTACGACGCCGGCTGGGCCATCGTCCAGGCCGTCAAGGCCGTCGTCGCCGCCAACGGCGGCAAGCTGCCCACCGACGCCCGCGCCAAGGTCGTCGACGCCCTCGGCAAGGTCAGCTTCGACGGCGTGACCGGCAAGGTCGCCTTCGACGAGTTCGGCGACACCACCAACAAGCAGCTCACGGTCTACAAGGTCGACGCCGGCAAGTGGATCGACGTCAAGAGCGACACCGTCAAGTAACACCGACGGACGGCGGGCCGGCCCCCACCGGCCCCGCCGGTCGCCCCTGCTCCACCCCTGACCGACCAAAGAAACATGCCGCGCGAGGGCGCAAACAGCGCCCTCGCGCGGAGTCTTATCCGACACGCTCATCGGAGGCCCTGCGGTGCACGAACTGCCGCAACAGCTGGCCAACGGCCTTGCCCTCGGTGCCCTTTACGGCCTTGTCGCCATCGGGTACACCATGGTCTACGGCATCGTCCAGCTCATCAACTTCGCCCACGGCGAGATCTTCATGATCGGGGGCTTCGGCGCCCTCACCACCTACATATGGCTCCCTGAGGGAACCCCGCTCCTGGTGGCGATCCCGCTCATGATCATCGGTGGCGCGATCGCCTCCGTGGCCGTCGCAACCGCAGCCGAACGCTTCGCCTACCGGCCGCTGCGCGGAGCCCCCAAGCTCGCCCCCCTCATCACCGCGATCGGCCTCTCGATCGCCCTCCAGCAGCTCATCTGGGGCTTCTACCCGAACGCCAAGGACAAGCGCAGCTTCCCCGAGTTCACCGGCGAAGCCTTCAAGATCACCGACAACCTGATGATCCAGCGCGCGGACCTGTTCATCCTCATCCTCGCCCCGCTCTGCATGATCGGCCTGGGCATGTTCGTCTCCAAGAGCCGCAGCGGCCGCGCCATGCAGGCCACCGCGCAGGACCCGGACACCGCCAAGCTCATGGGCATCAACACCGACCGCATCATCGTCATGGCCTTCGCCATCGGTGCCGCGTTCGCCGCCGTCGCAGCCGTCGCCTACGGCCTCGAGCGGGGCCAGATCGGCTTCGAGATGGGCTTCATCCTCGGCCTCAAGGCCTTCACCGCAGCCGTCCTCGGCGGCATCGGCAACATCTACGGCGCCATGGTCGGCGGCGTCGTCCTGGGCATCGCCGAATCCCTCTCCATCGCCTACATCGAGAACATCCCCGGCATGGAGCAGCTCGGCGGCGGCGCCTGGTCCAACGTCTGGGCCTTCGTACTCCTCATCCTCGTGCTCCTCGTGCGGCCCCAAGGCCTCCTCGGCGAGCGCGTCGCGGATCGGGCGTGAGAACCATGAGCGACACCACCTACGAGGCAGCCGCCGAGACCACCTCGTCCGGCAAGCCCACCGCACTCCTCTACACGATCATCGGCGGCAGCATCGCCACCGCGATCAGCTCCTTCCTCGCCTGGACCTGGACCACCGAGTTCCCCGGCGACCTGACGATCTACGGCTACCCCGCCCCCCTCCAGATCCTCACCCTGGTCGGCGCGATCGTCACCGCCGCCTTCGCCCTCTCGGCACTCGGCATCAAGGGCTTCGGCTGGCTCACCCCCACCGGCGCCCGCCAGGCCACCTGGCTCATGGCCCTGGGCACCCTGGCCACCACCCTCTACACCGCGATCGCGATCGTCGTCGAACTCGGCGCCCTCGTCGACCTCGAACCCGGCGCCGGCATCGCCGTCATCGCCGCCGCCATCCCCGCGATCGCCGCGTACCAGCTGCCCGACGACGCCCACAAGGCCGCCCCGGCCAAGAAGCTGCCGTCCTGGGCCGAGATCCTCATCATCACCGGGGTCTTCGCGGTCGGCCTCTACGTGGTGACCTTCGGCATCGACACCGACGACAAAGAGCCCCAGCTCTTCATCGCCTACCTGATCCTGGTCACCTTCTCCACCCTGGCCCTCTTCAAGTCCGGCCTCGCCGACCGCCTCTCGGCGATCACCGCGAACAACCGCCAGGTCACCGTCACGGCCACCCTCGCCGCGGCCATCGCCTTCCCGTTCATCCAGCAGAGCGGCGACACGTACACCCTCATCGCGGTCAACATCCTCATCTTCGCGACCGTCGCCCTCGGCCTGAACATCGTCGTCGGCCTCGCCGGCCTCCTCGACCTCGGCTACGTCGCCTTCCTCGGCGTCGGCGCGTACACCGCGGCCCTCGTCTCCGGCGCCGCCTCCTCCGCCTTCGGCGTCCAGTTCCCCTTCTGGGCCTCCGTCCTCGCCGGCATGGCCGCCTCCCTGGTCTTCGGCGTCGTCATCGGAGCACCCACCCTCCGCCTCCGCGGCGACTACCTCGCCATCGTGACCCTCGGCTTCGGAGAGATCTTCCGCATCGCCATGGGCAACCTCGACGGCACCTCCGGCCCGAAGATCACCAACGGCCCCAACGGCATCCCGAACATCCCCCAGCTCGAATTCTTCGGCTACAACTTCGGCGAGCCGCACACCATCCTCGGGGTCACCCTCGGCGCCTACGCCAACTACTACCTCCTGATGATCCTGGTCATGGCCGTGGTCATCGTCGTCTTCTCCCGCGCCCAGAACAGCCGCATCGGCCGCGCCTGGGTCGCCATCCGCGAGGACGAGACCGCCGCCACCGCCATGGGCATCAACGGCTTCCGCGTCAAGCTCATCGCCTTCGCCCTCGGCGCCGCCCTCGCCGGGCTCGCCGGCACCGTCCAGGCCCACGTCAACACCACCGTGGTCCCCGAGAACTACGTCTTCGCCGGACCCGTGCCGCCGAACTCCGCGTTCCTCCTCGCCGCCGTCATCCTCGGCGGCATGGGCACCATCCGCGGCCCCATCCTCGGCTCGGCGCTCCTCTTCCTCATCCCGGCCAAGCTGCAGTTCCTCCAGGACTACCAGCTCCTCGGCTTCGGCCTCGCCCTCATCCTCCTCATGCGCTTCCGCCCCGAGGGCCTCATCGCCAACAAGCGCGCGAAGCTCGAGTACCACGACGACACCGCCGACCAGGCCCCCACCGGCCCGGCAACGGCCAAGGCGGGTGCGTGACACCATGACGACCACCACCGACACCACCACCAAGCCCGCCGCCACCCCGGCCGGCGAGACCGTCCTCGAAGCCAGCGGCGTCACCATGCGCTTCGGCGGCCTCACCGCGGTCAAGGGCGTCGACCTCAAGGTGAACGCGGGCGAGATCGTCGGCCTCATCGGCCCCAACGGCGCCGGCAAGACCACCTTCTTCAACTGCCTCACCGGCCTGTACGTGCCCACCGAGGGCACCGTCAGCTACAAGGGCACCGTCCTGCCGCCCAAGCCCCACCTGGTCACCCAGGCCGGCATCGCGCGCACCTTCCAGAACATCCGGCTCTTCCACAACATGACGGTGCTGGAGAACGTCCTCGTCGGACGCCACACCCGCACCAAGGAAGGCCTCTGGTCCGCCCTCCTGCGCGGCCCCGGCTTCAAGAAGGCCGAAGCCGCCAGCGAGGCCCGCGCCATGGAACTCCTGGAGTTCATCGGCCTGGAGCACAAGGCCCAGCACCTGGCGAAGAACCTCCCCTACGGCGAGCAGCGCAAGCTGGAGATCGCCCGCGCCCTCGCCAGCGACCCCGGCCTGATCCTGCTGGACGAGCCCACCGCCGGCATGAACCCGCAGGAGACCCGCGCCGCCGAAGAGCTCATCTTCGCCATCCGCGACATGGGCATCGCCGTACTCGTCATCGAGCACGACATGCGGTTCATCTTCAACCTCTGCGACCGCGTCGCCTGCCTCGTCCAGGGCCAGAAGCTCATCGAGGGCAGCGCCGCGGAAGTCCAGGGCGACGAGCGCGTCATCGCCGCCTACCTCGGCACCCCCTTCGAGGGCGCGCCGGGCGAGGAAGAGGCCGCCGAGGTCGAAGCGGCCGAGGCGCACGCGGCGGAGGCCGCGGCTGCGGCTGCGGCTGCGGAGCCGGAGGCGGAGACCGCCGAGGCTGCTGCGGCCGAGCCCGAGGCCGCCGAGGCGGAGGCCGAGACCGAGGTCGCCGAGGCTGAGGCCCCCGTGGCCGAGACCGAGGCTGCCGAGGCCGAGGCCGACGCGGATGCCGAGGCCGACGCCGATGCCGACGCCCCGGAAACCCCCGCCGAGGAAGCCGCCACCCCGGCCGCCGACGCGGACAGCACCACCGGCACCACCGGCACCACCAGCACGGACGGAGAGGCCAAGTGACCGCACTCCTCAAGGTCGAGGACCTCAAGGTCGCCTACGGCAAGATCGAGGCCGTCAAGGGCATCTCCTTCGAGGTCAACGAGGGCGAAATCGTCTGCCTCGTCGGCACCAACGGCGCCGGCAAGACCACCACCCTCCGCACCCTCTCGGGCCTCATCAAGCCCAAGGCCGGCACCGTCACCTTCGACGGCAAGCCGATCAACACCGTCCCCGCACACAAGATCGTCTCCCTGGGACTCGCCCACTCCCCCGAGGGTCGGCACATCTTCCCGCGGCTGTCGATCGCCGAGAACCTCCAGCTCGGCGCGTTCCTGCGGAGCGACAAGGAAGGCATCGAGAAGGACATCCAGCGCGCCTACGACATGTTCCCCATCCTGGGCGAACGCCGTAAGCAGGCCGCCGGCACCCTCTCCGGCGGCGAGCAGCAGATGCTGGCCATGGGCCGCGCGCTCATGTCCCAGCCCAAGCTGCTCATGCTGGACGAGCCGTCCATGGGCCTCTCCCCGCTGATGATGCAGAAGATCATGGCCACCGTCGCCGAGCTCAAGGCGACCGGCACCACGATCCTGCTCGTCGAGCAGAACGCCCAGGCGGCCCTCTCCCTGGCCGACCAGGCGCACGTGATGGAGATCGGCAAGATCGTCCTCTCCGGCACCGGCCAGGACCTGCTCCACAACGAGGACGTCCGCAAGGCGTACCTCGGCGAGGACTGACCCCTCGCCCACACACCGAAGGGCCCGCCTCCCTCGGGGGAGGCGGGCCCTTCGCCGTACTCGTGCCGTACTCGTGGCGCCCTACTGCTGCTTCGCGGCGTTCTTCTTCTCCTCGGCGTCCTCGATGACCGCCTCGGCGACCTGCTGCATGGACATCCGCCGGTCCATCGAGGTCTTCTGGATCCACCGGAACGCCGCCGGCTCGGTCAGCCCGTACTGCGTCTGCAGCACGCTCTTCGCCCGGTCCACCAGCTTCCGCGTCTCCAGCCGCTGGGAGAGGTCCGCGACCTCCTTCTCCAGCGCCTTCAGCTCCGAGAACCGCGACACGGCCATCTCGATGGCGGGCACGACGTCGCTCTTGCTGAACGGCTTCACCAGGTACGCCATGGCACCGGCGTCCCGGGCCCGCTCGACGAGCTCGCGCTGCGAGAACGCGGTCAGCATCAGCACCGGGGCGATGGACTCCTCGGCGATCTTCTCGGCCGCGGAGATGCCGTCGAGCACGGGCATCTTCACGTCGAGGATCACCAGGTCGGGCTGGTGCTCCCGGGCCAGCTCGACGGCCGTCTGCCCGTCCCCGGCCTCACCGACGACGGTGTACCCCTCCTCCTCCAGCATCTCTTTCAGGTCGAGCCGGATGAGCGCCTCGTCCTCGGCGATGACGACCCGGGTCGTCAGCGGGGGAACGTGCGACTGGTCGGCGTCGGGGTTCGGCGTCTCGGGGGCGGTCACGGGGGCTCCTCGTTGCGGGCGGTACTGCTTGCATGAGCCTACCTAGGAGCAACGTCGCACACGTAGCCGGTACACTCCGACATGACCCTGCCGGGTTGGCGGAATGGCAGACGCTGATGCCTCAAAAGCATTTGTCCGAAAGGGCGTGCGGGTTCGAATCCCGCACCCGGCACCAGTCTGAGAAGCGGACGTTCACCTTCGTGTGAACGTTCGCTTTTTGCTACGCACGGGCACGCCTCGTCACTCATTGTCGCTCTATGCAGTTCCACTCACTGGAAGTACGACAGACAGCGCTGTCCCTGTTGCGCAATGGCACCAAGAACGCCGAGGTCGCCCGTCGGCTCAACCTACCGGTCGGCACAGTCGGCTACTGGAAGCACGTCGACCGGGCCAAGCGCGGCGAGTGCCCCGGACGACACGTCCCCGACTGTTCTCGATGTGACGGATTACCTCTCGACCAACGCGCCTATTCCTACCTTCTGGGGCTCTACCTGGGAGACGGGCACATCAGTCACTACGCAGGCCATCGGGTCCCGAGCCTCATGATCACGCTGGACGACCATTGGCCGGGCATCCAGGACGAGGCAGAGGCCTCGATCAAGGCGGTGTTCCCACGCCACTCAACGTGCCGTGTCCGCACGAAGGGCGCCCACAACATCAAGGTGTACTCGAAGCACCTCCCCTGCATGTTCCCGCAACACGGACCCGGCAAGAAGCACGACCGCCTGATAGCCCTCGAAAGCTGGCAGCAGGAAATCGTGGATGCCCACCCATGGGAGTTCATCCGCGGACTCATCCACTCCGACGGCTGCCGGATCACGAACTGGACCGTCAGGAACGGCAAGCGCTACGAGTACCCGCGCTATTGGTTCACCAACGTCTCTGACGATATCCGGAAGCTCTTCACGGACACGCTCGACCAGCTCGGCGTTATGTGGACCAACTGCACCAGGCACGGCCAGCCGTACAACGTGTCTGTCGCCCGCAAGGCCTGCGTCGCGCTCATGGACGCGCATGTCGGGCCGAAGTACTGATCACTACGGGAGGTCCGCGTCGCCGCCGAGGTTGTGGATCATGCGGCGGAGGACGTTGAGGGCGGCGGCGTAGTCGGCGGGGTCGATGCCCTCGTGCATGCGGTGGTGGACGGCGGCGTTGCGGGAGCGGGCGCGTTCGCGGCCGGCTTCGCCTTCGGCGGTGAGGGTGAGGGTGCCGTCGGGGGCTTCGGTGGTCCAGCCGCGGGCGGCGAGGTCGGCGTAGACGGCTTCGAAGTCGTGGTCCTGGTCGTCGAAGCGGGTGAGCTTCGCGGTGAGGGCGGGGCGGGTCCAGGTGCCGGGGGCGCCGGCGAGGTGGTTGAGGGTCCACCAGTGGGGCTGGGCGAGGTCTTCTTCGGCGAGGGCGGCGCGGAGGCCGCCGACGGCGAGGCGGTACGTTTCGCCGCTCCAGTAGCCGATGGGCTGGGCGGCGAGCCGGTCCTGGGGGTAGTCCTTGATCGTCATGGTGTGGACGGTAGGGGCTCAAGTGCGGTTGAGGTCAAAGGCTTTTGGTCGAAGGTGTCATGAGGCCGTGCAGGACGGTGGTGGCGTGGGCTTCGGCCTGGGCGGGGTCGAGGGGTGCGTGGCCGATGAGGAGTCGGTACCAGAAGGGGCCGAAGACGAGGTCGGTGGCGTGGGCGAGGTCGGTGGTGGCGGGGATTTCACCGCGGGTGACGGCGCGGGTGAGGAGGTGGGTGACGATGTCGCGGCGGGTGGCGGTCCAGGCGCGGAAGGGTTGGGCGAAGGCGGGGTCGAGTTGGGCTTCGGCCATGAGGCCGGTGAGGGCTTTGGTGCGGGTGGGGCTGTTGCCGATGAGGTAGAGGTCGGTGAGGAAGGCGGTGAGGTCGCCGGTGAGGGTGCCGGTGTCGGGTTCGGGGACGCGGGTGGCGGTTTCGTGGGCGTAGGCGTCCATGACGAGGTCGGGCTTGGATTTCCACCAGCGGTAGATGGTGCTCTTGGCGACGCCGGAGCGTTTGGCGACGCCTTCGATGGTGAGGGGTCCGTAGCCGTTCTCGATGAGGAGTGCGGTGGTGGCTTCGAGGACGGAGTGGTGGGCGTCTTCGTTGCGGTTGCGGCCGCCGGTGCGGGGTCGGCCTTGGGTGCTGTCCGGGTTGGTTGACACGGCATCACCCTAGCCTTAACCTCAAATCGAAACGCTGCGTAGCGTTTCGATTGACCGGGACGGCGGAAGACTCCTGCTGTCGGGTTCTATGGGTTCAAGGGGGAAGAGTCATGGGCAAGGTCGTGATCAACCACGGGTACGGGATGACCGGTGGTGAGCACTGGTACGGCTCGGTGGCGGGTGAGCTGTCGGCCGAGGGCCATGAGGTGCGGGTGCCGGACTTCCCGGAGCCGTTCGCGCCGGAGGCTGATGTGTGGGTGAAGGCGCTGGAGGCGGAGACCGGGGGCACGCCGGCCGGGGAGACGGTGCTGGTGGGGCACAGTCTGGGTGGTGTGAATGTGCTGAGGGCGCTCCAGCGGCACGACACGGAGGCCGAGGGGGCGTTCGCGGGGGTGGTGTTCGTGGCGTCGATGTCCGGGGAGGTGGGGTATGACGCGCTGGCGGCGTTCTTCGAGCCGGAGTTCGACTGGGTGCGGATCCGTGCGGCGGCGCGGGAGTTCCGGGTGTTGCATGCGGCTGACGATCCGGTGACGGGTGCGCGGACGGCGGAGCATGTGATGCGGTTCGTGACGGAGTTGGGTGCGACGGCGACGGTGACGGCATCGGGCGGGCATTTCCCGAGTACGGGTGAGAGCCGGTTGGAGCTGCCTGAGGCTGTGCGCCTGATACGCGAGGTGTTGTAGCGGGTGTGGCGGCCCGTGCGGGTCGGGCGGGCCGTCCGTCGGCCCCCGGCCCCCGTGTCCCCGGGTTGGCCGGGGTGCGGGGCCGGGACGGCTGGGTGGGCCGGGACGGCTGGGTGGGCCGGATCGGCCGGGTTGGCGTGGAGTGCCGGGGGTCAGCGGACGGCGTCGCCGATGTGGTGGACGCGGACGAGGTTGGTGGAGCCGGCGACGCCGGGCGGGGAGCCGGCGGTGATGACGACGGTGTCGCCGGGGGTGCAGCGGCCGATGCGGAGGAGTTCTTCGTCGACCTGGGCGACCATGGCGTCGGTGGAGCCGACGTGGGGGCCGAGGAAGGTTTCGACGCCCCAGGTGAGGTTGAGCTGGGCGCGGGTGGCGGGGTCGGGGGTGAAGGCGAGGAGGGGGATGGGTGAGCGGTAGCGGGAGAGGCGGCGGACGGTGTCTCCGCTCTGGGTGAAGGCGACGAGGAATTTGGCGCCGAGGAAGTCGCCCATTTCGGCGGCGGCTCGGGCGACGGCGCCGCCCTGGGTGCGGGGTTTGCTGTGGTCGGTGAGTGGGGGCAGGCCCTTGGCGAGGATGTCTTCTTCGGCGGCTTCGACGATGCGGGACATGGTGCGGACGGTTTCGATGGGGTGTTTGCCGACGCTGGTTTCACCCGAAAGCATGACGGCGTCGGTGCCGTCGATGATGGCGTTGGCGACGTCGGAGGCTTCGGCGCGGGTGGGGCGGCTGTTGTCGATCATCGAGTCGAGCATTTGGGTGGCGACGATGACGGGTTTGGCGTTGCGCTTGGCGAGTTTGACGGCGCGCTTTTGGACGATGGGGACTTGTTCCAGGGGCATTTCGACGCCGAGGTCGCCGCGGGCGACCATGATTCCGTCGAAGGCGGCGACGATTTCTTCGATGTTGTCGACGGCCTGGGGTTTTTCGATCTTGGCGATGACGGGGATGCGTCGGCCTTCTTCGTCCATGACGCGGTGGACGTCTTCGATGTCGTGGCCGTTGCGGACGAAGGAGAGGGCGATGACGTCGGCGCCGGTGCGGAGGGCCCAGCGGAGGTCGTCGATGTCCTTGTGGGAGAGGGCGGGGACGGAGACGGCGACGCCGGGGAGGTTGAGGCCCTTGTGGTCGGAGACCATGCCGCCTTCGATGACGGTGGTGTGGACGCGGGGGCCTTCGACGGCGGTGACTTCGAGGGTGACGCGGCCGTCGTCGACGAGGATGAGTTCGCCGGTGGTGACATCGGTGGCGAGGCCCTTGTAGGTGGTGCCGCAGGTGTGGCGGTCGCCTTCGGTTTCCTCGACGGTGATGGTGAATTCGTCGCCGCGTTCAAGGAGTACGGGGCCTTCGCGGAAGCGGCCGAGGCGGATCTTCGGGCCTTGAAGGTCGGCGAGGATGCCGACGCTGCGGCCGGCTTCGTCGGATGCCTTGCGTACGCGCTGGTAGCGCTCCTCGTGTTCGGCGTAGGTGCCGTGGCTGAGGTTGAGTCGGGCGATGTCCATTCCGGCTTCGACCAGGGCCTTGATCTGGTCGTATGAGTCGGTGGCGGGGCCCAGGGTACATACGATTTTCGCTCGGCGCATGGGCCGAGCGTATGCCCTACCGGGGGGTAGGAAGTGGGGTGTGGATGTCTGCTCAACAACCTTTGGGGAAAAGGTTGTTGACAAATGTTGAATGGGCACGGGGGTGCTCTGATGAGCACCCCCGGGGTGGGTCGGGCGGAGGGTTTTTCAGAGCTGTGGCGGGGTCATGGTGAAGCGTGCGTTGACCTGGGCGTAGACGGTCTGGCGCTGGGGTTCGAGGTCGAGGGGCGGGGCTGCGGCTTCCTCTCCGCCGCCGTAGGCCATGGAGCGCATCATGCCGGCGGGGGCGGCCATGGCGACGGGGGTGGCGTTCTCGGCGCCGAGGTCGGCGAGTTCGACGAGGGCGGCGAGGCGGGCGCCGAGGGCTTCGGCGTATTCGCGGGCGCGCTGGACGGCTTCGAGGACGGCCTGGCGGCGGGCCTGGCCGTGGGCCGGGGAGTCGGGGCGCAGGGCCCACCAGGGGCCGTCGACGCGGGTGAGTTCGAGGTCGGCGAGGCGGGTGGTGAGTTCGCCGAGGGTGGTGAAGTCGTTGAGTTCGGCGGTGATGTGGACGCGGCCGTGGTAGGCGCGGATGCGTTCGCCGCGGCCGTGGCGGGTGAGTTCGGGGGTGATGGAGAAGGCGCCGGTTTCGATCTTCTCGACGGGGTCGCCGTAGCTCTTGATGAGGTCGAGGACGGTGTTGTTGCGGCGGGTGAGGTCTTCGAGGGCGGTGCGGCGGTCGGTGCCGCGGGCGCTGACGGTGATGCCGATGCGGGCGATTTCGGGGTCGACTTCGAGGCGTGCTTCGCCTCGGACGGCGACGCGGGGCACTTCGGGGGTTCCGTAGGGCTGGGGTGCCGTGTCCAGGGTCATGAAGGTCACTCTCGCACCGTCGCCCGTTCGGGGGCAGAATCTACGCGCGTTGTTCACGCCTCACTGATACGCCTCACAAGGGGAGATGGCATGGCGTTCGACCGTAGGACGTTTCTGGGTACTTCGGCCGCGACCGGTGCGGCCGTGGCGCTGGCGGGGGCCGCGGGCTCTCCGGCGGCAGCCGCGGAGTCGCAGCGGGCCGCGAAGCCGCGGACGTACGCGTTCACCGTGATGGGGACGACCGATCTGCACGGAAACGTCTTCAACTGGGACTATTTCACGGACAAGGAGTTCGACGACAAGGCGCACAACGACGTCGGTCTGGCGAAGATCTCCACGCTGGTGGAGCAGGTGCGTGCGGAGAAGGGCCGGGGCAACACCCTGCTGATCGATGCGGGTGACACGATCCAGGGCACGCAGCTGTCGTACTACTACGCCAAGGTGGACCCGATCACGGCCCGGCGCGGGCCGGTGCATCCGATGGCGCAGGCGATGAACGCGATCGGGTACGACGCGGCGGCGCTGGGGAACCACGAGTTCAACTACGGCATACCGGTGCTGCGGAAGTTCGAGGAGCAGTGCGACTTCCCGCTGCTGGGTGCGAACGCGCTGGACGCGAAGTCGCTGCGGCCGGCGTTCGCGCCGTACAGCATGCACCGGCTGCGGACGCCGTGCGGGCGGGACGTGAAGGTGGCGGTGCTGGGTCTGACGAATCCGGGGATCGCGATCTGGGACAAGCAGAACGTCCAGGGGAAGATGACCTTCCCGGGCCTGGAGGAGCAGGCCGCGAAGTACGTGCCGCGGCTGCGGTCGATGGGTGCGGACGTGGTGATCGTCTCGGCGCACTCGGGTTCCAGCGGTACGTCGTCGTACGGGGACCAGCTGCCGTACATCGAGAACGCGGCGGCGCTGGTGGCGGAGCAGGTGCCGGGGATCGACGCGATCCTGGTGGGCCACGCGCACACGGAGATCCCGGAGTACCGGGTGAAGAACAAGGCGACCGGCAAGGACGTGGTGCTGTCGGAGCCGCTGAAGTGGGGGCAGCGGCTGACCCTGTTCGACTTCGGGCTGACGTGGGAGCGGGGCCGCTGGGCGGTGTCCTCGGTGTCGGCGAAGGTGCTGAACTCGAACGCGGTGGAGGAGGACCCGAAGATCACCCGGCTGCTGGGTGACGAGCACCGCAAGGTGGTCGCGTACGTGAACCAGGTCATCGGTACCTCGACGCAGGCGATGTCCTCGGCCGAGGGTCCGGTGAAGGACGTGCCGATCATCGATCTGATCAACCATGTGCAGGCGGACACGGTGAGGGCGGCGCTGGCGGGCACGGAGTGGGGGGCGCTGCCGGTGCTGTCGCAGGCCTCGTGCTTCTCGCGGTCGGCGGTGATCCCGTCCGGTCAGGTGACGATCCGGGACGCGGCGGGCCTGTACCCGTTCGAGAACACCCTGGAGGCGCGGCTGCTGACGGGTGCGCAGCTGAAGGACTATCTGGAGTATTCGGCGCGGTACTACGTGCAGACCGCGCCGGGTGAGGTGGTGGATCCGGCGAAGCTGACGAACGCCGAGGGCGTCCCGGACTACAACTACGACGCGGTGTACGGGCTGTCGTACGAGATCGACATCGCGCAGCCGAAGGGTTCGCGGATCGTGGGTCTGGCGTTCGGGGGGAAGCCGGTGGATCCGGCGGCGCAGTTCGTGCTGGCGGTGAACAACTACCGGGCTTCGGGTGGCGGCAACTTCCCGCACGTGCCCGGTGCCCGGCAGTTGTGGGCGAACTCGGATGAGATCCGCAACACGATCATTTCGTGGGTGAAGGCGAAGGGGACGGTGGACCCGGCGCAGTTCGCTTCGGTGGACTGGAGGCTGACGCGGGCGGGCGTGCCGGTGTTCGCGTAGTCGTCAGGGTTGTTCGACCAGTGGGAGCAGGTCGCCCTGGATGTGGGGGCGGGCGTGTTCCCGCTGGTCGAGGCCGAAGGTGGTGAAGGCGGTGCGGGCCGGCTGGGGGTAGGGGTTCTTGCCGGTGAGGGTGTTGAGGATGGTGGCGGCGCGCCAGGCGGCGAGGCCGAGGTCGGGGGCGCCGACGCCGTGGGTGTGGCGTTCGCCGTTCTGGACGAAGACGGATCCGGTGATGGCGGGGTCGAGGACCATCCGGTGGTGTTCGTCGATGCGGGGGCGGCCGGTGGAGTCCTTGCGGATGTAGGGGCCCAGGCCGGCGAGGAGGCCGTCGAGGGGGCGTTCGCGGTAGCCGGTGGCGAGGACGACGGCGTGGGTGGTGAGGCGGGAGCGGGTGCCCTGCTGGGTGTGTTCGAGGTGGAGTTCGATCTTGGTGGTGGCGATGCGGCCGGCGGTGCGGACGGTGACTCCGGGGGTGAGGACGGTGTCGGGCCAGCCGCCGTGGAGGGTGCGTCGGTAGAGCTCGTCGTGGATGGCGGCGATGGTGGTGGCGTCGATGCCCTTGTGGAGCTGCCATTGGGCGGGGACGAGGCGGTCGCGGACGGGTTCGGGGAGGGCGTGGAAGAAGCGGGTGTAGTCGGGGGTGAAGTGTTCCAGGCCGAGCTTGGAGTACTCCATGGGGGCGAAGGCCGGGGTTCTGGCGAGCCAGTGGAGGCGTTCGCGGCCGGCGGGGCGGGCGCGGAGCAGGTCGAGGAAGATTTCGGCGCCCGACTGGCCGGAGCCGATGACGGTGACGTGTTCGGCGCCGAGGATGCGTTCGCGGTTGTCGAGGTAGTCGGCGGAGTGGATGACGGGGACGGTGGGGGCGTCGGCGAGGGGGCGTAGGGGTTCGGGGATGTTGGGGGCGGTGCCGATGCCGAGGACGAGGTGGCGGGTGTGGGTGCGGCCGAGTGCTTCGGCTTCGCCGTCGGCGTCGAGTTGGGTGTAGTCGATTTCGAAGAGGTCGCGTTCGTGGTTCCAGCGGACGGCGTCGACCTGGTGGCCGAAGTGGAGTCCGGGGAGGCGGCCGGCGACCCAGCGGCAGTAGGCGTCGTATTCGGCGCGGTGGATGTGGAAGCGCTCGGCGAAGTAGAAGGGGAAGAGGCGTTCCTTGTGCTTGAGGTAGTTGAGGAACGTCCAGGGGCTGGTGGGGTCGGCGAGGGTGACGAGGTCGGCGAGGAAGGGGACTTGGAGGGTGGCGCCGTCGAGGAGGAGGCCGGGGTGCCAGTGGAAGTCGCGGGCCTGGTCGTAGAAGGCGGTGGCGAGGCCGCCGGGGGTGCCGTCGGCGAGGGCGGCGAGGGCGAGGTTGCAGGGGCCGATGCCGATTCCGACGAGGTCGTGGGGTGCATCGAGCTGGGCGGTCATCGGTGGGTGCTGCCTTCCAGGAGGGTCACGAGGGCGTGGAGGTCCGCCTCCGTGGTGTGGGGGTTGAGCAGGGTGGCCTTGAGCCAGAGGCGGCCGGCGGCGGTGGCGCGGCCGAGGACGGCGTGGCCGCCGTGCAGGAGGGTGCGGCGGAGGGCGGCGAGGTCTTCGTCGGTGGTGCCGGTGGGGCGGAAGAGGACTGTGCTGAGGGTGGGCGCAGCGTGGAGTTCGAAGCGGGGGTGGGCTTCGAGGAGTGCGGCGAGCCGGTGGGCGGCTTGGAGGGTGTGGTCGAGGAGCCGGGTGAGGCCGTCGCGGCCGAGGGCGCGGAGGGTGGTGGCGATCTTGAGGGCGTCGGCGCGGCGGGTGGTGCGGAGGGAGCGGCCGAGGAGGTCGGGGAGGCCGGCTTCGGTGTCGTCGGTGGCGTTGAGGTAGTCGGCCTGGTGGCCGAGGGGGGTGAGGTGGCCGGTGTCGGGGACGGCGAGGAGGCCGGCGGCGACGGGTTGCCAGCCGAGTTTGTGCAGGTCGAGGGTGATCGAGCGGGCGCGGTCGAGGCCGGTGAGGAGGGCCCGGTGGCGGGGGTTGCCGCTGAGCGCGAGGAGTCCTCCGTACGCGGCGTCGACGTGGAGTTCGGCGCCGTGCCGGTCGCAGAGGTCGGCGAGGGCGGGGAGCGGGTCGATGAGCCCGGCGTCGGTGGTGCCCGCGGTGGCGGTGACGAGGACGGGGCCGGTGAGGCCGGCGAGGGCTTCGTCGAGTGCGGCGGGGTCGAGGGTGCCCGCGGGGGTGGGCAGGGCGATGGCCGGGGGGAGGCCGAGGAGCCAGGCGGCGCGCGGGACGGAGTGGTGGGCGTTGGCGCCGTGGAGGACGGCGAGTGGGGGGCCTCCGGGGCGCGTGTGCCGTTCGCGGGCGAGGAGTACGGCGAGCTGGTTGGACTCGGTGCCGCCGGTGGTGACGACGGCGTCGGGGTCGGCCCGGCCGGGGTAGACGCCGGCGGCGAGGGTGCGGGTGAGCCGGGCTTCCAGGGCGGAGGCGGCGGGGGCCTGGTCCCAGGAGTCCAGGGAGGGGTTGAGGGCGGAGGCGGCCAGGTCCGCGGCGGCGGCGAGGGCCAGCGGCGGGGTGTGGAGGTGGGCGGCGCAGCGGGGGTCCGCGGGGTCCGCGGCGCCTGCTGCGAGGAGCCGGACCAGGGTGGTGAGGGCTTCGGTGGGGCCGGTGCCGTGCTCCGGCAGCACGCCGGGCCCGGCGAGTGCGGCCTCGACGGCGCCGGTGACGGCGTCCGGCCCGCCGGCCGGCAGCGGCCCGCGGCGTGCGGCTGCGCCGTGCTCCAGGGCGGCGAGGACGCTGCCGAGGAGGGGCCGCAGGGCGGCAGCGCCTTCGGCTCCGCCGGCGAGGGGTGGCAGGGCGACGGCCGTGCCGTCGTCCGGGCCGGGGTCGGTGTGCGCGGGCATGGGGTCCTCGGGGGCTGGCCGGGTGGCCGGTGCGCCACCTGGTCAGCCCAACGAGCGGACCCCGCTCGCGGTAACCACCGGTTCCCTGCGGGGCTTTGCGGGGTGCCTTGGTCCTGCGGGGCTTTGCGGGGTGCGCCCTGCGGAGGCTACGCCTCGGGCGTGGCCGCTGCGCGGTGCCATGCCCCCACCCCGCCCTCCCCAGACTCCGTCCGGGGGGACCCCCATCCCGAAACCGTGGCTCCGCCCCGGACCCGTTCCGGGGTTCGGGCTGGGCGGGGTACGGCCGTCGGCCGGGGTGTCCCGGTGTGCCCACCCTCCCCCAAGTTCTCGGCTGCGCTCGAACAGGGGGGACCCCCATCGCCCTGCGGGACGCCTGCCCACACCGCGGTACTTCGGCTGTCCACACGGGGGGTACTCACCTGGGGAGTCGGAGTGTGGCGGGAGGGGGACCGGGGTTGAGGGTGGGGGTGTCCGGGACACTCAAGCGTGATGTGTGGCGCGCCCGCCGCCAGGCAACCGGACCCTGCTCAGCGCGCCGTAAATCATGCCGTCCCGGACACCCCACCCGGAGCCCCCGGCCCCCGCACCCGAAGCCGGGCAGCCGTCGGCCCCGCGCCTCAGGATTCGCGGACGCGGAGGGCTCGGGCGAGGTCGTCCAGTTGGTCGATGAGCTTGCGGCGGAGGAGGGGGAGGATGTCGTCCGCTTTGAGGCAGGCGCGGCCGGTCTGGAGGTGGTCCTCGTCGACGGCGTGGGCCGGGAAGGCGTAGCGGCCGGCCGCTTCGGCGATGGCCGGGCCGCGGCGGGCTGCGACGGCCACGGCGTCCTGGTAGAAGCGGGGGACGTAGCCCTCGACCAGTTCGGCCTGTTCGGGCTGCCAGAAGCCCTGGGCGGTGGCGGCGAAGAGGTAGTTGGACAGGGTCTCGTCGTGGAACATGCGCTGCCAGGCGGTGGCCTTCGCCTCCGGGTCGGGCAGGGCGGCCCGGCAGCGGGCTGCGCCTTCCTGGCCGCTGGCGCTGGGGTCGGCGGCGAGTTCGGCGGCGATCTCGGGTTCGCCGACCGCGCCGAGGACGGCGAGGCGGGCGAGGATCCGCCAGCGCAGCTCGGGGTCGAGTTCGGGGCCGCCGGTGACGGTGCCGTCGGCGAGCCAGGCGGCGATCGTGTCGGGCTGGCCGGCGCTGTCGATGAAGGTGCGTACGGCGGCCAGGCGCATGCCCGGGTCGGAGCCGTCCTCGGTGCGGCGGATCAGCGCGCGGGCCGTGGAGGTGATCAGGGCGAGGGCGCCGGTGCGGTCCCCGGCCGGGAGGTAGCGGTCAGCGATCTGGGTGCGGGCGAAGCCGAGGACGCCCTCCACGATGGCGAGGTCGGTCTCCTCGGGGAGGTGCGCGTGGGCGGTCTCCAGGTAGGAGGAGGGTTCGAGTTCGCCGTCGCGGACCATGTCGCGGAGGGCGTTCCAGATCACGGCGCGGGTCAGCGGGGAGGGGATGCGCGAGAGGCCGCGGATCGCGGCTTCCCCTGAGGTCTCGTCGAGGCGGATCTTGGCGTAGCCGAGGTCGCCGTCGTTGAGGAGGAGCAGGGCGGGCCGCGGGCCGGAGACGGAGAGGACCTCGTCGGAGGGGATGTCGAGGGGGAGCCGTTCGCGGAGGACGAGGGTGCCGTCGGCGGCGCGGTCGTAGAGGCCGGCAACGATGTGGTGGGGGCGGCTTCCAGTGCGGTCGACGGTGAGGGTCCAGCCGCCGGGGCTCTCCTGGACGGCGGGGCTGAGGGTGTCGATGCCGGTGGTGCGCAGCCAGCTCTCGGCCCAGGCGTGGACGTCGCGGTCGGTGTGGGCGGCGAGGGAGTCGACGAAGTCCGCGAGGGAGGCGTTGCCGAACTTGTGGCGGGCGAAGTGGGTGTTGATGCCGGCCAGGAAGTCGTCCTCGCCGAGCCAGGCGACGAGCTGGCGGAGGGCGGAGGCGCCCTTGGCGTAGGAGATGCCGTCGAAGTTGAGGAGGGCCGAGGCGGTGTCGGGGACGCCGTCGGGGTCCGGGGCGACGGGGTGGGTGGAGGGGCGCTGGTCGGCGTCGTATCCCCAAGCCTTGCGGGTGACGCCGAATTCGGTCCAGGTGTCGGTGAAGCGGGTGGCTTCGGCGGCGGTCTGGTAGCCCATGTACTCGGCGAAGGACTCGTTCAGCCAGATGTCGTCCCACCAGCGGAGGGTGACGAGGTCGCCGAACCACATGTGGGCCATCTCGTGGGAGATGACCATGGCGCGGGTCTGGCGTTCGGTGTCGGTGACGGCGGAGCGGTAGATGAATTCGTCGCGGAAGGTGACCAGGCCGGGGTTCTCCATGGCGCCGGCGTTGAATTCGGGGACGAACGCCTGGTCGTAGGAGTCGAAGGGGTACGGCTCGGTGAACTTCTCCTGGTAGCGGTCGAAGCACTGCCGGGTGACGGTGAGGATCTCGTCGGCGTCGGCGTCCATGTGGGGGGCGAGGGACTGCCGGCAGTGGATGCCGAAGGGGAGGCCGGCGTGTTCGGTGGTCACCGAGTGCCAGGGGCCTGCGGCGACGGCGGCGAGGTAGGTGGAGATGACGGGGGTGGCGGCGGTCTGCCAGATGCCTGCGCCGTCGGTGTCGCGGGTGCCGGTGCGTTCGGCGATGCCGTTGGCCAGGACGGTCCAGTCGGCGGGGGCGGTGACGGTGAACTCGAAGACGGCTTTGAGGTCGGGCTGGTCGAAGGCCGCGAAGACGCGCTGTACGTCGTCCATGAACATCTGGGTGTAGACGTACGTCCGGCCGTCGGCCGGGTCGGTGAAGCGGTGCATGCCCTCGCCGGTGCGGGAGTAGCGCATCCGGGTGTCGACGCGGAGCTCGTGCGGGCCTTCGGTGAGGCCGGTGAGGGGGAGCCGGTTGTCGGTGAGGGCGGCCGGGTCGACGGGGTGGCCGTCGAGGGTGGCGGAGCGCAGCTCCTCGGGTTTCAGTTCGACGAAGGTGTCATCCGCTGTGCGTGTGGTGAAGCGGATGAGGGTGGTCGAGTCGAAGGTGTCGTCACCGGTGGTGAGGTCGAGGTTGACCGTGTAGCGGTGGACGTCGAGGAGGCGGGCGCGGGTCTGCGCTTCGTTGCGCGTCAGTACGGGCATGGGGACATGCTGCCTCACCTGGCGGTTTTGCCCCAGGGGCCAATTTCCTCACGGCGTGGGGGCGGGTGGGGGTGGTTCGGCTGTCGCGTTGGGCTGCTGCGATGGGCTGCCGCGTTGGGCTGCCGCCGGCCCTGGGCTTCTGCCGTCCTGGGCTTCTGCCGTCCCTGGGTTGCCGTTGTCCCTGGGCTGCCGCCGCCCTGGGCCGGCGCCGCCCCGGGTCAGTCTTCCGCTGCGGCGATGGTCTCGTGGTGGCGGATGACCTCGGCGATGATGAAGTTGAGGAGCTTCTCGGCGAAGGCCGGGTCGAGCTTCGCGTTCTCGGCGAGCTGGCGGAGGCGGGCGATCTGGCGGGCCTCGCGGCCGGGGTCGGCGGGGGGCAGCTGGTGGCGGGCCTTGAGGTGGCCGACCTGCTGGGTGCACTTGAAGCGTTCGGCGAGCATGTAGACGACGGCCGCGTCGATGTTGTCGATGCTGTCGCGGAGGCGGGTGAGCTCGGCGGCCACCGCCTGGGCCGTGGGGTCCTCGGCGGTGAGGGCCTCGGCGATCACGTCGTCGCTGTTGTTCATGGTCACCGAGCTTACGTGGCCCGGCGGGGGGTTTCCTCGGGCCGACCGGTCCGTGAGACGGCGATGGCTGCCCGGCGGGGCGGGGCTTGGCCGGCTTCGGGTGCGACGGCTTCCCGGCGGGGCGGGCGGGGCTTGGCCGGCTTCGGGTGCGGGGGCGATGGCTGCCCGGCGGGGTGGGTGTCGGGCGGCTTCGGGTGCGGGGGCCGGGGGCTCCGGGTGGGGTGTCCGGGACGGCATGATTCACGGCGCGCTGAGCGGGGTCCGGCTGCCTGGCGGCGGGCGCGCCACACATCACGCTTGAGTGTCCCGGACACCCCGCCCTCCACCCCCGTCCCCCTCCCGCCACACTCCGGCTCCCCCGGACCGGGTGCCCAACCCGGGGGTGGCCAGCCGTGTCGGGGCGGACACCGTACGGGGCACGTGGGCCGCGCGTGCCCCGTACGGGGTGGGTCAGAGGGTGGCGGCCGCGTTCTTGATGGCCGTGGCGAAGGTCGAGACCTCGGTGTAGACGCCCGGGTAGTCCGGGCGGGCGCAGCCGGTGCCCCAGCTGACGATGCCGACCTGGATCCAGGCTCCGGCGTTGTCGCGGCGGAACATGGGGCCGCCGGAGTCGCCCTGGCAGGTGTCGACGCCGCCGACGTTCAGGCGGCCGGCGCAGATCTCCTCGCCGGGGATGATGTCGCCGCCGTAGGCGGCCTGGCAGTCGGCGTCGGAGACGAAGGGCACGGTGGCCTTCATCAGGTAGCGCTGCTGGGCGCCGCCTTCGCGGGTGGCGCCCCAGCCGGCGACGGTGAAGGTGCCGTTGTTGTACTGCGTGTTCTCGGCGATGTTGAGGAGGGGCTGGTTGACGGGCTGGGCGAGTTTGATCAGGGCCCAGTCCTTGCCGGAGCCGTTGTAGCCGGGGGCGCGGTAGACCTTGGTGGAGCGGACCTTGACGGCGGCGGAGCTGTTGAGGTCGACCACGCCGGTGGTGGCGGTGATCGAGGTGTTGTTGCCGGAGGCGCCGACGCAGTGGGCGGCGGTGAGGACGACCTGCGGGGTGATCAGGGAGCCGCCGCAGCCCATGGAGAGGCGGACCATCCAGGGGAATTCGCCCTGGGCGGCGCGGGTGCCGCCGACGACGGGGGCGGGGGCGGCGTTCGCGGCCGGGGCGGTGAGGGTCTGCAGGCTGGCGGTGGCGAGGACGACGGCGCCGGCGGCGGCGGTGCGCTTCAGGGCGCGCTTGAGGTTCGGCTTCACGGACACGGTGAACACGCTGCCTTTCGTGGGGGGTTGGGCGGTGCGCGTCATCGGGTGAATGACCTGTCCATGTCACATCTGGTGTCGCGGGGCCGACAAGACCGTGTTTTCGGCCAATCCGAGCCACATGACGAATCGAAGTATTACTGAGTGAAATAGTTGGGGCCGGGTGCTTCCGGTCGGCGGGAGGGCGTGCGAGGGTCGGCGCCGACGCCTCACCGCAGGGGGGTTCCTCCGTGCCCGAGCAGGTTCCGGGTCCGCTGTCGTTGCTGGAGAAGGCCGAGAGGGTGCTGGGTGCCTTCGAGCGGGCGGAGCCGCGGCTCTCGCTGACCGAGGTGGTGCGCCGCTCGGGCATTCCGCGCTCGTCCGCGCACCGGATCCTGGACCAGCTGGTACGGCTGCGCTGGCTGGAGCGGGAGGGCCGGGACTACCGGCTGGGCCTGCGGATGCTGGAGCTGGGCGCCCTCGCCTCGCACCACAACCGGCTGCGCCGGGCCGCACTGCCGCTGCTGGTGGCGCTGCACGAGCGGACCGGACGGCCGGTGCAGCTGTCGGTGCTGGACGGGGCGGAGGTGGTGTGCCTGGAACGGGTGGGGGCGGCCGGGGGCGTGCCGCCGCGGGTGGGCGGGCGGCTGCCGGCCTGCCGTACGGCCGCCGGGCGGGTGATCCTGGCGTTCGGCGAACCCGGAGCGGCGGAACGGGCCTTGGGGCGGGGCGTGCCCGGCCTGCGCGCCGAGCTGGCGGCCGCCCGGCGGTGCGGGGTCGCGTACGGACGCGGGGCCCGCGGCGGGTTCGACAGCGTGGCGGCGCCCGTGCGCGGGGCGGGGCGGGCCGTTGCGGCGGTGTCGCTGTGGACGTGCCTCGGCGAACCGGCGCGGCTGGCAGCGGCGGTGGGAACGTGCGCACGGGCGGTGTGGCGGGAGTTGTACGGGGCCACTGCGGGGGCTGCCGGGGCGGATGGGGCGGCGGGGGCGGAGGAGTTCGGCCCTGGCGAGAACATGATGGACTGGCTTCGGTTCAACGAAGGCCTGTAGTGGGTAGGAAACCCGTGTCGCACGAGGCACGATCCGGGCCCGACCTTCCCGCCAGGAGGCCGGGCCCGCATCCATGGTGCGTGTTTTAGGGGCGGGTGCAGATGACCTGGGCGGTCAAGGACCGCGGGTAGGCGGTCGTGTTGGTGGCGCGGACCTCCCAGCCGCGGCCGTCGGGGGTCCCGGACGAGGTGATCAGGTAGGTCCGGAAGCCGGTGGATCCGCCGCCGCCGGTGGGCACCTCGCCGGCCGGGCAGCTGACCGTGGCACTGGCGGTCTGATAGCCCTGCATCAGGATCTGCGGGCCGGTGTGCTGCGAATGCGGTGTGGTGAAGCACATCGGGGTGATCTGCACGTCGTGGGGGCTGCTGCTGTCCTCGTTGAGGACGTCGACCGAGGACTTGCCGCCGAAGACGCCCGCCGAACTGACGTACATCAAGGGGGCCGTGCTCCAGCCGATGCCGGTGGCCACCTCGTCCTGGTGGCAGGAGCCGGTGGCGCCCCCTTCCCAGCCGGCATGCACGCTGGTCCCGGTGGTGCCCCCGTTGTGGCTGCCGGCCGAGGTGCAGATGACGAAGGCGGACACCGTCCCGGGCACGCTGTAGCGGTTGTGGCCCCCGGCGACCCAGGTGTTGTTCTGGCCCGGCCGGGACCGGATCAGGAAGACCCCGTCACTGGACCGCGCGCCTCCGCCGGAGGGGTACGTACCGGCGGGACAGGGGACGGTGGCCTCGGCGGTGCCGAACGCGGGGACGGTGACGGTCGCCGAGACGTGCTGGGTGTGCGGGACCAGTGTCCGGGTGGTGGAGGCGGGGGCCGGGGCGGCCGGGCGCGGGGCCGCGCCGGCGGTGCCGGCCAGGGCGAGGACGGCCGCGGCGGTGGCGGCGGCGATGCGGACGTGCTGGTGGGGCATGGTGACCTCCGGGTGCGGTGCTCGTGCACCGGTGGGTCTACCGGGCGGGGTCGGCGGTGGCGGCACAGGGCACGCGCCGCCGCCCCCGTACGGCGCAAGGGGTAACGATTCGCTCGGCCGGGGCCGGATCCCTGCCCGGGACGGCCCCGGCCGGGCCGCCCTCAGTGGGCGCCGTAGACCGGGTGCGGGGTCTCGGCGGCGGCGAGGAGCTTCAGGGCGGCCTCGCCGGCTTCGGCGGGGGTCCAGCGGGAGCCGCGGTCCGCGGTGGGGCCCGGGCGCCAGCCCTCCATCACCGTGATGCGGCCGCCCTCGGTCTCGAAGACCCGGCCGGTGACCCCGGCGGAGGCGGCCGAGCCGAGCCAGACGACCAGTGGGGAGACGTTCTCCGGTGCCATGGCGTCGAAGGCGCCGGCCTGCGGGGCGGCCATGGTGTCGGCGAAGGTCCCCTCGGTCATCCGGGTGCGGGCGGCCGGGGCGATGGCGTTGACCCGGACGCCGTAACGGCCCATCTCCGCGGCCGAGACCAGGGTCAGCCCGACGATGCCGGCCTTCGCGGCGCTGTAGTTGCCCTGCCCCACCGAGCCCAGCAGCCCGGCGCCGGAGGAGGTGTTGACCACGCGTGCCGCAGGCGTACGTCCGGCCTTGGCCTCGGCCCGCCACCACTGCGCAGCGTGCCTGAGCGGCAGGAAGTGGCCCTTGAGGTGGACCCGCATCACCGCGTCCCAGTCGTCCTCCCCGAGGTTGACGAGCATCCGGTCACGCAGGAACCCGGCGTTGTTGACGAGGGTGTCCAGCCGTCCGTACGTGTCCAGCGCGCAGGCGACCAGCGAGGCGGCGCCCGCGGTGGTGGCGATGTCCCCGGTGTGGGTGACGGCCTCGCCGCCGGCGGCGCGGATCTCGGCCGCCACCTCTTCGGCGGGCGAGGCCGAGGCGCCCGCCCCGTCCAGGGCCACCCCCAGGTCGTTGACCACGACCTTCGCACCCTCCGCGGCGAACGCCAGCGCGTGGGCCCGGCCCAGGCCCCGTCCCGCGCCGGTGACGACCGCCACCCGGCCCTCGCACAGTCCTGCCATGTCATGCCTCCTTGTCGATGCCCTTGTCGATGCCCTTGTCGGCGGCCTTGTCGGTGGCCTTGTCGATGCCTCTGTCTGTGGCCTCGCCGACGGCCTCGCCGACGGCCTCGTCGGCGACGGTGCCGGCGGGCCGGTTGGCCGTTGCCGCGTCCAGGAACGCCGGGCGTTCCCCGCCCCCGTGCACCAGCAGGCTCGCGCCGCTGACGTAGGCCGCCCGGTCCGAGGCGAGGAACACCGCGGCGGCGCCCACCTCGGAGGGTTCGGCCAGGCGGCCCGCCGGCACGGTGGCGCCGACGGCCGCGACGCCGGCCTCGTCCCCGTAGTGCAGATGGGCGAGTTCGGTCCGGACCATGCCGAGGACCAGGGAGTTGACCCGGACCTCGGGCGCCCATTCCACGGCCATCGAACGGGCCAGGTTCTCCAGTCCCGCCTTGGCGGCCCCGTACGCCGCGCTGCCCGGCGAGGGGCGGGTGCCGCTGACGCTGCCGATCATGACGATCGAGCCGCGGGCCGCGGCGAGGTGGGGGCGCGCGGCCAGGGAGGCCGTCAGCGGGGCCAGCAGGTTGAGTTCGAGGACCCGCGCGTGCCGTTCCGGTCCGCCGTCCGCCAGGAGCCGGTACGGGGTGCCGCCGGCGTTGTTGACGAGGGTGTCCAGCCGCCCGTGGCCGGCGGCGAGGGCGTCGAAGAAGTCCGTCACTGCGGCGGGGTCGCGCAGGTCGAGCGGGTGGTACGCGGCTTCGCGGCCGCCGTGCGTCACGGGTTCGTCCGGGGGGCGGCGCGCGCAGACGACGACGTGCGCACCGGCCGCGAGGAACGACCGGGCGATGCCGGCGCCGACGCCCCGGGTTCCGCCGGTGACGACGACAACCCTCCCGTCCAGCTCCATGGGCTGCTACCTTCCTGACCAACACCTGACCTAACAAACGTTTGGTGGAAAGGTAGCTGATTCGCTCATGGGTGTCTCCACTTCCGGCCCGGACAAGGGCGTCGCTCTGGTCACCGTCGACTTCCCGCCGGTCAACGCCCTGCCCGTGCAGGGGTGGTTCGACCTCGCGGACGCCCTGCGCGCCGCCGGGCGCGATCCCGGCACCCGGTGCGTGGTGCTGGCCGCGGAGGGGCGCGGGTTCAACGCCGGGGTGGACATCAAGGAGATGCAGCGGGACGCCGGGCACGAGGCCCTGATCGGCGCCAACCGCGGCTGCTACGAGGCGTTCGCCGCGGTCTACGAGTGCGAGGTGCCGGTCGTGGCGGCGGTGCACGGGTTCTGCCTGGGCGGCGGCATCGGGCTGGCCGGCAACGCCGACGCCATCGTGGCGAGCGAGGACGCCGTCTTCGGGCTGCCGGAACTGGACCGGGGCGCGCTGGGCGCGGCCACGCACCTGGCCCGGCTGGTGCCGCAGCACCTGATGCGGGCCCTGTACTACACCTCGCGGACCGCGACCGCCGCCGAGCTGCACGCCCACGGCTCGGTGTGGCAGGTGGTGCCGAGGGAGGCGCTGCGCACGGCGGCCCTCGACCTGGCGCGGGAGATCGCGCTGAAGGACGGCTACCTGATCCGGCTGGCGAAGGCCGCGATCAACGGGATCGACCCGGTGGACGTACGCCGCAGCTACCGCTTCGAGCAGGGCTTCACCTTCGAGGCCAACCTGAGCGGCGTGGCCGACCGGGTCCGCGACACCTTCGGGAAGGCGGGAGAGGACCGATGACGGACGCGGTGGGGGATCCGGTGACGGACCCGGTGACGGGCAGCGTGGCGAACGGCGTGGCGGACAAGGTGATGACGCCCGACGAGGTGGCCGGGCGGCTGCGCAGCGGGATGACGGTGGGCATCGGCGGCTGGGGCTCGCGCCGCAAGCCCATGGCCCTGGTGCGAGCACTGCTCCGCTCGGAGGTCACCGATCTGACCGTGGTGTCGTACGGCGGCCCCGACGTGGGACTGCTCGCCGCGGCCGGGCGGATCCGGCGGCTGGTGGCACCCTTCGCCACCCTCGACTCCATCCCCCTGGAGCCGAACTTCCGGGCCGCCCGCGAGAGCGGTGCACTCGAACTGACCGAGCTCGACGAGGCCATGTTCATGTGGGGGCTGCACGCGGCCGCCAACCGGCTGCCGTTCCTGCCGGTCCGGGCCGGGCTCGGCTCCGACGTGATGCGGGTCAACCCCGAGCTGCGCACCGTACGGTCGCCGTACGCGGACGGCGAGGAGTTCGTCGCCGTGCCCGCGCTCCGGCTGGACGCCGCCCTGGTCCACCTCAACCGGGCCGACCGGCACGGCAACGCCCAGTACCTGGGCCCCGACCCGTACTTCGACGACCTGTTCTGCGAGGCCGCCGACACCGCGTACGTCTCCTGCGAGGCGATCGTCGAGACCGCCGAGCTGACCCGGACCGCGGCCCCGCAGACGCTGCTGGTCAGCCGGCACGCCGTGACCGGTGTCGTGGAGACCCCGGGCGGCGCGCACTTCACCTCCTGCGTACCCGACTACGGCCGGGACGAGCCCTTCCAGAAGCTCTACGCGAGCACCCCCTGGCCCGAGTTCTCCGGCCGCTTCCTGTCCGGGGCGGGCGAAGAGGACTACCAGTCCGCCGTCCGTGCCTGGCACAAGGAGCAGCAGTGACCACCACGACCACCCGCGCCGAGTACTGCGTGATCGCCTGCGCCGAGGCATGGCGGGACAACGGGGAGGTGCTCGCCAGTCCGATGGGGGTGATCCCCTCCGTCGGTGCCCGGCTGGCCCGGCGCACCTTCTCCCCCGGTCTGCTGCTCACCGACGGGGAGGCGATGCTGGTCGGCCCCGACGGCACGGTCGAGGGCTGGCTGCCGTACCGGCGGCACCTGGCCATGGTCACCGGCGGGCGGCGGCACGTGATGATGGGCGCCAGCCAGATCGACCGGTACGGCAACCAGAACATCTCCTGCATCGGCGACTGGGAGCGGCCCGCCCGGCAGCTGCTGGGCGTACGCGGCGCCCCCGTCAACACGCTCAACAACCCGGTGAGCTACTGGGTCCCCAGGCACTCCCCGCGGGTGTTCGTCGAGCGCGTGGACATGGTCAGCGGGGTCGGGTACGACCGGGTGGCGGCCGCCGGCCCGTCGGCCGGCCGGTACCACCGGCTCCCCCGGGTCGTCTCCGACCTCGGCGTGTTCGACTTCGAGACCCCGGACCGGACGATGCGGCTGGCGTCCCTGCACCCGGGCGTCACCGTGGAGCAGGTGCGGGCGGCCACCGGGTTCGAGCCGGTGGTGCCCGACGGGGTGCCGTTCACCCGCGAGCCCTCGGCGCACGAGCTCCGGCTGATCCGCGAGGTGATCGACCCGGACGGGCTGCGGGAGAAGGAAGTGCGGTCCTGATGGCCGGGGTCGTCCTGAACACCGCGCTGACGAGGCTGACCGGTGTCCGCCACCCCCTGGTGCAGACCGGGATGGGCTGGGTGGCCGGGCCCCGGCTGGTGTCGGCGGCGGCGAACGCGGGCGCGCTGGGCATCCTGGCCTCCGCCACCATGACCACGGATCAGCTGCGTGCGGCGGTCCGCGAGGTCAAGTCCCGTACGGACGCGCCGTTCGGGGTCAACCTGCGGGCCGATGCGGGGGACGCCGGCGACCGGGTCCGGCTGATCGTCGACGAGGGGGTGAAGGTCGCGTCCTTCGCGCTCGCGCCGTCGAAGGAGCTGATCGCCGAGCTGAAGGCGGCGGGCGTGGTGGTGATCCCCTCGATCGGGGCCCGGCGGCACGCCGAGAAGGTCGCGGCCTGGGGCGCCGACGCGGTGATCGTGCAGGGCGGCGAGGGCGGCGGGCACACCGGCGAGGTCGCCACGACCGTGCTGCTGCCCCAGGTCGTGGACGCCGTGGACATCCCGGTGATCGCGGCGGGCGGCTTCCACGACGGGCGGGGTCTGGCCGCGGCGCTCTGCTACGGCGCGGCCGGGGTGGCGATGGGCACCCGGTTCCTGCTGACCTCGGACTCCACCGTGCCCGACCAGGTGAAGGCCCGCTACCTGGCCGCCACGGTGAAGGACGTCACCGTCACCACGGCGGTGGACGGGCTGCCGCACCGGATGCTCCGTACCGAGCTGGTCGCGTCCCTGGAGCGGGCGGGCCGCGGGCGGGCACTGGCCCGGGCGGTCCGGCACGCGGCCGCCTTCCGGAAGGTCTCCGGCCTGTCCTGGTCCCGGATGGTCCGGGACGGCCTGGCGATGAAACACGGCAAGGACCTGTCCTGGAGCCAGGTCCTGCTCGCCGCGAACACCCCCATGCTCCTGAAGGCGTCCATGGTCGAGGGCCGCACCGACCTCGGAATCATGGCATCCGGCCAGGTCGCGGGCGTGATCGAGGATCTGCCCTCGTGCGCGGAGCTCGTCGACCGCGTCATGGCCGAGGCACACGCGGTGCTGGAACGCCTGCGTCCGCTCGACGCCCTGCCTCCACCAGGGTGATCCCCCTTCTCCGCGAGGAGTCGCACACGATGAGCCGTGCCCGAATCCGCCTGGCGTCCGCGGTGCTGCTGTCCGCGCTCGCCGCCGGGACCGTTCCCGCCCATGCGAGCGCCGGCCGGCCGGCGCCGTCGGCGGCCGCGTCCCGGCCCGCCGACGGACGGCAGGACCACCACCGGTCCGGGACGGAAACGATCCGTCAGATCCCCCTCCAGGGCGCGGTCAACGTCCGCGACCTGGGCGGCTACCCCACCTACACCGGCGGCCGGGTGCGTCAGGGCCTGGTCTACCGGTCCGACGCACTGGGCAAGCTGACCCCGGCGGACATCACCGCCGTCTCCGCTCTCGGCCTCACGAAGGTCGTGGACTTCCGGATCCCCATGGAGGTCCAGTACGACGGCGCCGACAGGCTGCCGCCCGGGCTGACCCCCACCTCGCGCGCGGTCAGCGACCTGGGCCTCTACGGGACCCTGGTCGGCGCGATCGCCAGCGGCGACCCGGTCAAGCAGGAGCAGATGCTCGGCGGCGGCCGCGCCGAGGCGTACATGCGCGACATCTACCGCACGTTCGTGACCAGCCCCGAGAACCGGGCGCAGTTCGCGGCGACGCTGCGGGACGCCGCGTCGGGCGGACAGGGTCCGCTGCTGTTCCACTGCACCTCGGGCAAGGACCGGACGGGCTGGATGGCGTACGTCCTGCTGCGCGCGCTCGGCGTGCCGGAGGGTACGGCCGGGCGGGACTACCTGGCCTCGAACACGTACCGGGGCGCGTACGACGCGAAGTTGCGCGAGGGGCTGAAGCAGTCGGGCCGGATGCAGAACCCGGACCTGCTGATCCCGCTGCAGGAGGTCCGCCAGGACTACCTGGACGCGGCGACGGCGCAGCTGGAGGCCGACTACGGCAGCTTCTACGGGTACCTGACCCAGGGCCTCGGCCTGGACCTGCGGGTCCTGGTGGACCTCCAGCGGAAACTGGTCCGCTGACGGACGGCCCGAACGGCCCTCCGGCCGGCCCCGGCTCAGCCCTGGTCGGGGCGGGCCGGGAGCCCGCCGGCGCCGGGGTCCGGACGGCCGCCGGAGCTGAGATGGGCCACCACCTCGACCAGGTCCTCGCAGGCCCGCTCGATCTGCAGGCGGATGTTGTTCTGCTCGGTGACCAGGGCCGCCAGCAGCAGGCCGGTCAGGGCCGCCGCTCCGTTGAGGGCCTGCAGATTGACCATGATCTCCAGGAGGGTGTGCCCGGCGAAGGGTCCGACGCGGTCGATCGCCGCCGAGACGGACAGCACCGACACCGCCAGGGCGCACGGCGCGGCCCCGGGCAGCTGGAACCGCACCGCCGCCCAGATCAGCAGCGGGAAGACGAGGAAGAGCAGGGAGAGCCCGCTCCGGGTGGCCGCCACCGTGACCACGGCGGTGGTGGCGCCCAGGGCCACCGCCTCGGCAGCCCGGAAGGGGTCCCGGGTCACCCGGGAGACGGGCCGGATCCTGGGGAGGACCAGCAGCAGCGGGGTGACCAGCAGGACGCCCATGGCGTCCCCGGCCCACCAGGCCGCCCACACCCCCCAGACGTCGGAGGCCGGCAGTTTGCCGGTGAACACCAGGGTCGACACGCCCAGGGTCGCGCTGATCAGCATCGGCAGCAGGCCGCCCAGGAAGACCAGGAGCAGTCCGTCCCGGAGCCGGTCCAGTTCGATGCGGAAGCCGGTACGGCGGAGCAGCAGGTAGGCGCACACGGGGGCGAGGGTGTTGCCCGCGACGATGACCAGGTCCTCCGGGTCGAACGAGCCGAGCTGTTCGATGGCCAGGTACGTGCCCACGGCGATGCCGGGCCAGATCTTCAGGCCGCCCCAGAGCAGGCAGGCGAGCGCGATGCCGGTGGGCGGCCACGTCGGGGTGACCTGCGCCCCCTCCACGACGACGCGCTGGAGCAGGCCGACCCAGCCGGCCCCGTGATAGGCACCGGCGACGACCAGGATCAGCACGAGATCCAGGAGGAGACGTCGCCATTCCACGGTGCGCACCCCAGCATCAGACACCAGCCGCTCCCCCGCGCCGGAGCGCGACACGCCCGGGGCAGGAGCGCGGCCCTCGCAGGGCGGGACGGCGGCGTACCGCGGGCGGGACCGTGACGGGCGTGGGGCGGACAGTGACCGGCACCCAGGGCGGGGCCGTCAGGGCTCGGCGGGCGCCGCGTCGTGGCGGATGACCAGGACGGCGGCGTCGTCCGCGTGACCGGTGGAATCGGCCACCTTCATCACCTCGGCGGCCAGCTCCTCGGGCTCGGCGGTCACGCCCTCCCGGACCACCCGGGCCACCCGTCGCAGTCCCTCGTCGAGCGGGAACGGCGGCCCTTCCACCACCCCGTCGGTGACCAGCACGAAGGCGCCCGCCTCCGTCAGCCGGTGTCGTGTGACGGCGTACCCCGCGCCGGGCAGCAGCCCCAGCGGCAGTCCGCCCTCGTCGTCGGCGATGCCGTACCGGCCGTCGGCCGTGGCCCAGACCGCCGGGACGTGGCCGGCCCGGGCGGTCTCCATCTCCCAGGTGTCGGGGTCGAAGCGGAGCAGGGTGCAGGTGGCGAAGAGCCGGGCGTCCATGGAGAGCAGCACGTCATTGGCCCGGCTGAGCACCTCGCCGGGATCGTCGACGATGGCGGACACGGCGCGCAGGCAGATCCTGACCTGGCCCATGAAGGCGGCGGCCTCGACGTCGTGCCCCTGGACGTCGCCTATGGAGAAGGCGAGCGCGCCCTCGGGCAGCCGGAAGCCGTCGTACCAGTCGCCGCCGATGTCCAGGCCGTCCCGGGCGGGCGCGTACCGGGCCGCGGTCCGCAGGCCCGGCAGGACGGGCAGGGCGGCGGGGAGCATCTCGCGTTGCAGCACCTCGGCGAGTTCGACGCGTGCGTGGTGCAGCTCCGCGCCTTCGCGGGCCTGCGCGGTGAGCCGCCCGAGCGTGTGCAGGAGCTCGGCACTGGCCGCGTGCGGGGCCCGGCGCCTGTTCACGACCCGCTCCGCGCTTCGTCCATGGCCTCCTGCTTCCGCCTGCCAAAGACCCACCGCTCATCTTATTTCCGGTCCGCTCCACCTGCGCTGGTGACCGTGTGCGACCACGGACGGGCACGGGTGGGCGTAGGCGGGCACGGGCGGGCACGGGCGGGCACGGACCGGGCACGGACCGGGCACGGACCGGGCACGGACCGGGCACGGACCGGGCACGGGCGGGCAGCAGGGAAACGGGAAGCGCGGTAGGCGCCGGCAGCGGGCACAAGGGGACGGCCGCCGTCCCGTGAGCGGGAAGGCGGCCGTCGTGCCCGGTGGAGCGGGGTGCGTCAGGAGCCGGAGGTGCGGCGTCCGGAGCGCCCGCCGCCGGAGCCGATGCGGCTGCGGGCCGAGGCCCCGGCCGCGCCGCCGGAGCCGGCCGCGCCGGAACCCGCCGCGCCGGTGCGCCGGCCGCGCCCGCCGGAGCGGGAGCCCGAGCCGGAGGCCGCGGAGCCGGTGCCGGAGCCGGACCTGGCGCCCGTACCGGATCCCGACCCCGAGCCGGAGGCCGTACGGGAACCCTGGGCCGCGCCGGAACCGGAACGCGTGCCGGAACCGGAGCCCGCCCCGCGGGACCGGCCGCGGGAGCCGGATCCGCCGGTCTGCGGGCCGCCGTCGGCCGCGCCCGCGGCCCCGCCGCCCCCGCCGCGGCGGCGCGAGCGCCCGCCCCCGGACCCGGACGGCTTGGAGCCGGCCTTGGGCTGCGCGGGCTGCGGGACCTCCAGGACCACCGGCACGCCCGAGGGCTCGCGCGCCCCGGTCAGCCGGCTCAGCTCCTCGTCGGAGGACTTGATCTGGGCCGTGCGCGGCTGGATCCCCGCGTCCGACATCAGCCGGGACATCTCGCGCTTCTGCTCCGGCAGGACCAGCGTCACCACACTGCCCGACTCGCCCGCCCGGGCGGTGCGCCCGCCCCGGTGCAGGTAGTCCTTGTGGTCCGTCGGCGGGTCGACGTTCACC
The DNA here is from genome assembly GCF_040684755.1 of Streptomyces sp. NPDC089799. Lineage (NCBI taxonomy): Bacteria > Bacillati > Actinomycetota > Actinomycetes > Kitasatosporales > Streptomycetaceae > Streptomyces > Streptomyces sp. NPDC089799. Next base: position 57,256 of record NZ_JBFBGR010000012.1, read on the forward strand.
ACCAGGTCCAGGTCGTCGATGTGGATGCCGCGGGCCGCGACGTTGGTCGCGACCAGCGCCGTGACCTCGCCCGTCTTGAACCAGTCCAGGGTGCGGTTGCGCTGCGGCTGCGAGCGCCCGCCGTGCAGGCCGGAGGCCCGTACGCCGCTGGCCAGGAGCCGCTTGACCATGCGGTCCACCGAGCGCTTGGTGTCCAGGAAGAGGATGACCCGGCCGTCGCGTGCGGCGATCCGCGTGGCCACGGCCTTCTTGTCGGTCTCGTCCAGGACGTAGAGGACGTGGTGCTCCATCGTGGTGACCGCGCCCGCCGACGGGTCCACGGAGTGCGTGACCGGGTCGGTCAGGAACTGCTTGACGAGCTTGTCGATGTTCTTGTCGAGCGTCGCGGAGAACAGCAGCCGCTGGCCGCCCTCCTCCACCTGCTTGAGCAGCCGGGTGACCTGCGGCAGGAAGCCCATGTCGGTCATCTGGTCGGCTTCGTCCAGGACCGTGACCGCCACGCGTTCCAGCGTCGCGTCACCCCGGTCGATGAGGTCCGCGAGCCGCCCGGGGGTGGCCACCAGCACCTCGGCGCCGCGCGCCAGGGCGCCGGCCTGCCGGTTGATGGACATGCCGCCGACGACCGTGGCGATCCGCAGCCGCAGCGCCTGCGCGTACGGGGTCAGGGCGTCGGTGACCTGCTGCGCGAGTTCCCGGGTCGGTACGAGCACCAGGGCGAGCGGGGCCTTGGGCTCGGCCCGGCGGCCTGCGGTGCGGGCCAGCATGGCCAGGCCGAAGGCGAGGGTCTTGCCCGAGCCGGTGCGGCCGCGGCCCAGCAGGTCGCGACCGGCCAGCGAGTTCGGCAGCGTCGCGGCCTGGATCGGGAACGGCTCGGTCACGCCCTGCTCGGCGAGGGTCTTCAGCAGGGCCTCGGGCATGTCGAGGTCCTCGAACGCCGCCACGGGCGGCAGCCCGGGGGTCAGCGACTCCGGCATCGTGAACTCCTGCGGCCTCGCGGCCTGCGCGGGAGCGGACGACTTCTTCTTGGAGCGCCCCCCGGCGCCCTGGGCGGCGGATCCCCGGCGACGGGCGGGGCGGCGGGCAGCGGGTATGGAGCTGGAGCTGGTCATATGAGAGTTCACGCTAGCACGCGGCGCCCGTCCGACCCGCTTCCTCCGCACGGGCCGACACGGACGGCGACTCCCCCCGGGCGAACCGGTACGGAAGCCGGCTTCCCCCGTGCGGACCGGTACGCAAGGCCCCGGCCGGAGCGCGTGGGCCGGGGCCCCCGCACAGGCCCTTCCGGGACCCTTCCCGGGCCCGGCGTCCGGAACGGAAGGCCCGGCACCGGAACCACGCGCGGGGCCAAGGGCCCGTGACCGCCCGGGGGCCGGGAACCCGTGGCCAGGGGCCGAAGGCCGGATCCAGGGCCCGGGGCCGGATCCATGGCCCGGGCCCCGATCCCTGGCCCCTGGCCCCGGGGCCAGGGCCGGGGCCGGGGATCGGGGCGGTCAGACGTTCGTCTGGCCGCGGCGCATCGGCAGGACTCGTTCCTGCGTGCCGTTCCCGTCCTTCCAGTGCAGGTGGACCGTGAAGCGGCGTGCTCCGCGGTGCGTGTCCGCGACCGGGAGCCAGGGCACGGGATAGCGGGCGCCCTTGTCGAGCCGTACGAGGGGGAACTCGTCCGGCGGGGAGTCGGCCAGTTCCACCGCGCCGCCGCCGGTGTCCTTGACCTCCAGCCGCACCTGCTCGGCCGCTCCGGGGCCGTGGTTCCAGACCACCAGGTGGTAGCCGGCCTGCCGGACGCTCCCGTCGGGCAGTTTGATCTTGGCGAACTCGGAGGTGCGGTGGAAGTAGGCGGTCACCTCGGCGGCGAGCTTCTCGCGCTTGCGCGCACGGTGCTGGACGTACGCGGTGACGGCCGACAGCGCGAGGGCGCAGAGCGCGATCGCGGTGCCTATCCATGCGTTCAAGGGTCAACTCTCCTTCGGCACGGCCGCGTTCCACTTGTGGTACAGCGCGGACGTGATCACCGTACTGAGCGTGAGGGCGAACTTCCGCTGTTCCACCGAGAGCGTGGAGTAGCGCACCATCGGCAGCAGGGCACCGGCGAGCGCGAGGTGGTACTCGTCCAGCTTGACCGGCCAGTGGCCCTGCCCGCAGCCGTTCGCGATCTCCCGGATCCTGCGGGTGACCTGCAGGACGAGCTGTTCCTCGCGGCTCGGTTCCTCGTCCCGGCCGGTCTCCCCGGGCACGAGCTCCTCGGGTTCGCCGACGAGGACTCCGGCGATCCAGGACGCCACCCGCCCCGCGGCGTCCTCGTCCCAGGTGAACACCTGGCACAGCAGGCTCGCCTCCAGCCGCGCGAAGTCCTTGCACACGTGCCCGTCGTGGGCGCTCTCGAAGTCGATGAGCACGGGCTTGGGCTGCTCGCTGCTGAGGGTGCACAGCACGTTGTCGAGGTGCAGGTCCCCGTGGGCCAGGACCAGCGTGGTGTCGAAGTCGAGCAGTCCGATGTCGAAGGAGTTGATGATGTCCTCGAACCGTCCCCGGCCGGTCTCGGAGATCTCGGCGGCGAACCAGAGCGGGTTGACCGCCTCCACCCCCGGCAGCCGTTCCATGGCCGTCCGCAGTCCGGGCGCGGACCCGTGCCACTCGGCGGTGTCCTGCACGTCGGAGGTGAGGTCCATGCCGAGGTCGGCCCGCACGGCGGCGGTCGTGAGCGCCTTCAGCTCCGTCCTCGCCCAGCTCCCGGGGGACTGCTTGCGCGGGGCGGGCGCGGGCCGGAAGACGGGGTACTCCGACCGGAGGTCGATGCGGTCGCGGTGGCTGTGGGCGAGCCACGGCCTCATGTTGGTCAGCAGCAGCTTCTCGATCGTCTCCACCGCGGTTTCGGGGGATGCCGTACGCATCCAGGTGGTCAGCGTGCGCGGCGTCTCGCCCTCCTCGAACGCATAGGCCGTCTCGATGGCCCGCAACGGGTCGCCGTTGTCACCGAGATACATCTCCATGGCGCGGGCGTCGCATTCGCTCGGCCGGTTGTTGGGGTGGAGGCGCTTGGCGTACGTCCGGAAGTTGCTCTCCTCCCGCAGCACCTTGTCCCGCTGGTCGATCTTCAGGACCGAGCGGGGTCCGTAGCGCGTGGTCAGCAGGTAGGTGGGCATCCGGCGGTCCTTGAAGAGCCGCCCGTGCACGGTGACCACCTCACCGTGGGAGAGTCCCTGGGCCACTGCCGCCCGCAGCACGGGCGTGGGGATGCGCACGGCCCCGCCGGCGCCGGTGACGAGGGAGGTGCCGCGTGGGGTGACGGCGCTGTCGTACGTCCACGGGTTGCTGGCCACGCGCACCTTGCCGGCCGTCTCCATGAGCGTGCTGACGTCCTTCTTCCAGGCGAGCCGGTCGCCCTGCCACCCGAGGTCCTCCGAGTGGTCGAAGACCGTGTCGATGACCCAGTGCGCGCAGGTCTCGTCCCATCCGGAGACACAGGCGAGGGCGAAGCAGGCGCCGTTGCGGCTGCCTTCCTTCTGCCAGTACCGGAGCAGCATCTCGGGCCAGGCCGACCGGTCGGTCTTCTCTCCCGGGGTGTAGACGCGGTCGTCGCGGCTGCTCTCCTGGGGAAGGGCGGGGTTGGGGCCGGCGAGCATGAGGTGCGTGCCGACGGAGCGCAGGACGTTGGACCGGAGCCCGTGGTAGCGGCCGAAGAACACCGGCGGGACCTGGTGCGCGACGCGGAGCTGGATCTCCGCGCAGTCGAGGATCAGGTCACGGGCGGGGTCCATGAACCTCAGGTTGCTGCTGAGGAAGGCCGTCAGGTAGCCCATGAGGTCGTGGAGGACGTGCGGCCGGTTGGTGGGGAGGCCGTTGTCCACCTTCCACATCCAGTGGTTGGCGGTGGCGGAGATCACCCAGCGGAGGCGGCTTTCGTCCAGGGCCTTGGTGCGGGTGGCGAAGGCCCTCATCGCACGGGCCAGGTTCTGCAGGTCCCTGAGGTCGGAGGGGAAGCCGTGGGGAAAGTACTCCAGGACCGCGTTCGCGTCCTCCTCCAGGCGCTTGCCGAGTTCCCGGTCGAAGGCCCCGTGGTGGCCGCTCACCTCGCGGAAGTAGGCGAGGGTCTCCTCCAGGCGTTCCCCGGCGGGTGCCCGGTCGGACGACCAGTGCGTGGCGAGCTCGGCCACGAGCTCTTCGGCGGTACCGGCCTCGCCCGGGAAGTAGCGGGGGGTGAAGCGGTCGTGGCCGCCGGCGTCCTGGTCGGTGTCCTCCGGGTCCGGCCCCTCGTCGGACTCCTCGATCTCGTCGAACCGTGCGGGCCGCGGGCGTACGGAGACGGGGGCGGAGGTGAGGGCGGTGGCCAGAGCGGCGGCGGGGGCGGACGCCTGGGCGGGTACGTGGGCGGACGCGGTGGCAGCGGACGCCGGGGACTGGAAGGAGGAGGCGGCCGGAGCGGTGGCGGCCGGGACGAAGGAGGTGGTGCCGGCGGGGGCCTGGAACGGGCCGGCGGTCGCCGGAGTCCGCAGGGGCGGGCCGTCCGCCTGGTCCGGGATCAGGATCTCGGCGAGGTCCCAGACCGGTCCGTCCGGGCGCGGCGGAAGGCCGTGGACCGGGGAGGCCCCCAGGCCCCGCAGCCGGTCGGCGCAGTTCTCGCGGTTGCGCGAGATGTCCGCTCCGCGCTGGCCGAGGGGGTCGGCGTCGCCGGCCAGGACCAGGTGTCCGGCCTGGTAGGCGAGGACGGCGTGCTCCGTCCTCCCCAGGTTCTCCAGTTCGCCGCCCATGCCCCGGAGCCCGGCACCGAGGTAGTGGCGGACGTCGTCGACGGGCTTGCCCTTGCGGTGCAGGTGGTAGGCGACCGCGAGGTTCCGGGCCGCCCGGCGTACCCCGGTGGTACACGTATCGGGGCTGGGATACGTCGCCGCTTCCGGGAAGGGGAAGGCGGACCGTGCCCATTCGACGTGCGGAGTAACGTCCAACTCGCCTTGCCTCCAAGCTGGTTGGTGTCCATGGCTCAGGATCCGGACACGCTAGGGGAGGTTTTCGGCATGAGGGGCGCAATTCCGCCATGGTCGGGCCCCGTCCGAGCAGGACCGCGTCGGCCGGGGGCGGCGAACCGGCCATGTGGGCGCCGCCCGGCCATCCGACCGGTTTGGCGCGATCCCGCCGTGGCCCCGGCCCGTATGACCTATGCCGCGCGGACCGGGCGGGGCCGTCGGACGCCGGGCGCTTCAGCCGGGTGTTCCGGCCGGGTGTTCCGGCCGGGTGTTCCGGCCGGGTGTTCCGGCCGGGTGTTCCGGCCGGGCCCTGCAGGCGGGCCCGGCCGGGCCTTGCAGCCGGCCCCTACAACCGCTCGATGATGGTGACGTTGGCCTGGCCGCCGCCCTCGCACATGGTCTGGAGGCCGTAGCGGCCGCCGGTGCGCTCCAGTTCGTGGAGCAGGGTGGTCATCAGCTTCACGCCGGTCGCACCCAGCGGGTGGCCCAGGGCGATGGCACCGCCGTTGACGTTCACCCGCTCCGGGTCCGCCCCGGTCTCCTTCAGCCAGGCCAGGACCACGGGGGCGAAGGCCTCGTTGATCTCCACCAGGTCGATCTCGTCCAGGGTCAGCCCGGTCTTCTTCAGGGCGTGCGCCGTGGCCGGGATCGGGGCGGAGAGCATCCGGATCGGGTCCTCGCCGCGCACCGAGAGGTGGTGGATGCGGGCGCGCGGCCGCAGGCCGTGTTCGCGGACCGCGCGCCCGGAGGCGAGCAGCATGGCGGCCGCACCGTCGGAGACCTGGGAGGAGACCGCGGCGGTGATCGTGCCGCCCTCGACGACGGGGGCGAGGCCGGCCATCTTCTCCAGCGTGGTGTCGCGGCGCGGCCCCTCGTCGGTGCGGACCTCGCCCCACGGCACGGTCTCCCGGTCGAAGCGGCCCTCGTCGATGGCGCGGACGGCCCGCCGGTGGGAGCGGAGCGCGTACTCCTCCATGTCCGTGCGGGAGATGCCCCACTTCTCGGCGATCAGCTGGGCGCCGTGGAACTGGTTGACGGGTGCGTCCCCGTAGCGTGAACGCCAGCCCGCGGAGCCGGCGTACGGGCCTTCGGTCAGGCCGAGCGGTTCGGCGGCCTGGCGGGAGGCGAAGGCGATCGGGATCATGGACATGTTCTGGGTGCCGCCGGCCACGACCAGGTCCTGGGTGCCGGACATGACGCCCTGCGCGGCGAAGTGGACGGCCTGCTGGGAGGAGCCGCACTGGCGGTCGACGGTGACCCCGGGCACCTCCTCGGGCAGTCCCGCGGCCAGCCATGCCGTGCGGGCGATGTCCCCGGCCTGGGGGCCCACGGTGTCCAGGCAGCCGAAGACCACGTCCTCCACGGCCGCCGGATCGATGCCCGAGCGCTCGACGAGCGCGGTCAGGACGTGGGCGCCGAGGTCCGCGGGGTGGACGGCGGACAGACCCCCTTTGCGCCGGCCGACGGGGGTGCGCACCGCTTCGACTATGTACGCCTCGGGCATGGCTGGAGCTCCTTCACCGGGTCACGGGTGGTCGCGCGGGACTCCGTCGCCGGTCGGGGCGCGGCGGTCACGTGCGTACGGCGATGCCGTCCAGCACCATCGAGAGGTACTGGCGGGCGATCTCCTCGGGGCTGTGCTGTCCGCCGGGCCGGTACCAGGACGCCGCGACCCACACGGTGTCGCGCACGAACCGGTAGGTGAGACGGATGTCCAGGTCGGCGCGGAACACCTGGGCGGCGACCCCGCGCTCCAGCGTCCCCAGCCACGCCTGCTCGAACTTGACCTGCGAGTCCGAGAGGTAGTGGAAGCGGGGCTGTGCGGACAGGGTGCGGGCCTCCTTCTGGTAGATGGCGACGGCGGCGCGGTGCCGGTCGATCTCCCGGAAGGATTCGGTGACGAGCGCCTCGATGGTCTCGCGGGGGCCGAGGCCGGCCGCGAGGACCGCGTCGTAGCCCTCCCAGAGTTCGTTCAGGAAGGCGGAGAGGATCTCGTCGAGCATCGACTCCTTGGAGTCGAAGTGGTAGTAGAGGCTGCCGGCGAGCATGCCGGCGGCGTCTGCGATCTTGCGGACGGTGGTGGCGTTGTAGCCCTGGGCGGCGAACACCTCGGCGGCGGTGTGCAGGAGTTCGCGGCGGCGTTCCGGGGAGGCTGCCACCTGCGTCTTCTTCTGGGTCGTCGGCTTGCGCGCCGGCTTCTGCGTCGGCTGGTTCACGGGCTTGTCGGTTGGCACCCGCCCATTGTGGTGCAGGGCCCGGGCCATGATCGGCCGGGCACCTCCCCGGGCCTCTCCCTCGGCGTCTCCCCTGCCCTCTCCCCGGCCCTCTCCCCGGGTGGGCCCGGCCATGGTCCGCCGGACGGGCCCTAGGCACGCTGGCTGCTGACGGAGACGGTCTCCCCGGTCATGTACGAGGAGTAGCCGCTGGCCAGGAAGACGATGACGTTGGCGACCTCCCAGGGTTCGGCGTACCGGCCGAACGCCTCGCGGGCCGTCAGTTCGTCGAGCAGTTCCTGGCTGGTGACCTTCACCAGGTGCGGGTGCATGGCGAGGCTGGGCGCGACCGCGTTGACCCGGACGCCGAACTCGGCGGCCTCCAGGGCCGCGCACCGGGTCAGCGCCATCACACCGGCCTTGGCGGCGGCGTAGTGGGCCTGGCCGGTCTGGGCGCGCCAGCCGACGACGGAGGCGTTGTTGACGACCACGCCGCCGCGGCCGGCCGCGCGCAGGGAGCGCAGCGCGGCGCGGGTGCAGCGGAAGGTGCCGCCCAGCGTGACGTCGAGGACGGCGGACCACTGCCCGTCGGTCATGTCGGCGAGTGCGGCGGTGCCGCCGAGTCCGGCGTTGTTGACGACGACGTCGAGGCCGCCGTGGGCCTGTTCGGCGCGGGCGAACAGGGCCTGGACCTGGTCCTCGTCGGTGACGTCGCAGGGCAGCGAGGTGACCCGGTCGGCGCCGAACTCGGCGGCGAGGGCCTGCTCGGTCTCCTTCAGCCGGCGGGCGTGGGCGTCGCCGATGACGATACGGGCGCCCTCCTCCAGGAAGCGGCGGGCGGTGGCGCCGCCGATGCCGGCGCCGGCGGCGGCCGTGATGACGGCGGTCCGGCCGCGCAGCAGGCCGTGTCCGGGGACGTACTCCGGTGCGCTCATGGGGTCCCTCATCCCTCCTCCGGCGGGCCGGGAGAACCGGCTTCTCGACGCCGCTCCCGGGCGTACGTTAACCTACCAAACACTTGTTAGGGAAGCAGCACCGCAGTGGAGGAGTGCCCGCAGTGGACCTGACGCACACGCCCGGCACGGAGGCCCTCCGTGCCGCGGCCCGGGAGTGGCTGCGCGCGCACGTGCCGGCCGTCCCGCTGCCCTCCCTGGAGACCGCGGAGGGCTTCGCGGCACACCGGGAGTGGGAGGCCGCGCTGCACGCGGACCGGTGGTCGGTGGTGTCCTGGCCGGAGGAGTACGGCGGCCGGGGCGCGGACATCTTCGGCTGGCTGGTCTTCGAGGAGGAGTACCACGCGGCCGGCGCGCCCGGCCGCGTCTCGCAGAACGGCATCAACCTGCTCGCGCCCACGCTGTTCGACCACGGTACGGAGGAGCAGCGGGCCCGGGTGCTGCCGTCCATGGCGAGCGGGGAGGTGATCTGGGCGCAGGCGTGGTCCGAGCCGGAGGCCGGCTCCGACCTGGCCTCGCTGACCTCGAAGGCGGTGCGGACGGAGGGCGGCTGGCTGCTGTACGGGCAGAAGACGTGGTCCTCGCGGGCCGCGTTCGCCGACCGCGCCTTCGGGATCTTCCGCACCGACCCGGAGGCGGCAAGGCCGCACCACGGGCTGACCTACCTGATGTTCGACCTGCGGGCGCCGGGCGTCACGGTCCGGCCGATCGGGCGCCTCGACGGCAAGCCGGCCTTCGCCGAGCTGTTCCTCGACGGGGTCTTCGTACCGGACGGGGACGTGATCGGGGAGCCGGGGCAGGGTTGGCGGATCGCGATGTCGACGACCGGGAACGAGCGCGGGCTCACCCTGCGCTCCCCCGGGCGCTTCCTGGCCGCGGCGGACCGGCTGGCGGCGCTGTGGGGGGCGGGGCGGGAGGGCGCTCGGCCGCGCGGTGGCGGGGAGGCTCCGGACGGCGGCGGGGGGCTGCGGGACAGGGTGGCGGACGCGCTGGCCGGGGCCCGCGCCTACGAGCTGTTCACCTGGGCGAACGCCTCGCGCTTCGCGGCGGGTGAGTCGATCGGCGCCGAGTCCAGCCTGAACAAGGTGTTCTGGAGCGAGTACGACATCGCCCTGCACGAGACCGCGCTGGACCTGCTCGGCCCGGACGGCGAACTGGCCGACGGGGAGTGGGCGGAGCCATGGGTGTTCTCCCTGGCGGGCCCGATCTACGCGGGCACCAACGAGATCCAGCGCGACATCATCGCCGAGCGGCTGCTCGGCCTCCCGAAGGGCCGCCGCTGATGCGATTCCTGCCGACCGGCGAACAGTCGGAGTTCGCCCGTACGCTGCGCCGGCTGCTGGGCGCGTCGGACCTGCCGGGGGCGGTCCGCGCCTGGCAGGCCGGCGACACCGGGCCGGGAGCGGCGGTGTGGCGGAAGGTGGCCGACACCGGGCTGTTCGCCCTGGCGGTGCCGGAGGCGTACGACGGGCTCGGCCCGCTGCCCGTGGAACTCGCCCTGGGCTTCGTGGAGCTGGGCCGGGCCGGGATGCCGGGCCCCCTGGCCGAGACGGCGGCGGCGTGCGTCCTGCTGACGGCGCTGGACGGGGCGGAGGACGGCGGTACCGGGTCCGGTACGGGCAGCGGCATCCGGGCCGGTTCCGGAGCCGGGGCCGGGGCCGGGCTCGCCAAGCGGTTCCTCCCGGGGCTGGTCGCGGGCGAGACCCGGGCCACGCTCGTCCTGCCGGGCGGGGGGCCGTACGCGCTGGACGCGGACACCGCGGACCTGCGCTTCACCGTGTCGGCGGACGGGGAACTGCGGCTGGCCGCGGCGCCGGGGGCCGGGGACGTACGGGTCTCCGCGGATCCGGCGCGCCGGCTCGCCGGACTGCCCCCGGGCGGCGAACTGCTGGCCTCCGGGCCGGCGGTGCTCACGGCGGCGGCCGGCGCGCTGCGCTGGGCGAGGCTGCTGACGGCCGCGCAGTGCGCCGGACTGGGCGAGGCGCTGCTGGACCGGACCGTGTCGTACGTGAAGCAGCGCACCCAGTTCGGCACGCCGGTCGGGGGCTTCCAGGCGGTCAAACACCGGCTGGCGGACGTCCTGCTCGGCCTGGAGTTCGCGAAGCCGGTGGTGTGGGCGGGAGCGCTGGCCCTGGCCGGCGGGGGCGGGGGCGGGAGCGGCCGCCCTGCGGTCGGCGACGTGGCGGCGGTCGACGACGTGGCGGCAGCGAAGCTCATGGCTGGCGAAGCGGCGTACGCCGCGGCCCGGGCCGCGCTCCAGCTGCACGGCGCCATCGGCTACACCGAGGAGCTGGACCTCTCCCTCTGGCTCCGCAAGGCCCGCCCCCTCCGCGACGCCTGGGGCTCCCCCACGACCTGCCGCGCGGCGCTGCTCACCTGAGGTGCGGGGCGCCGGCTCGGCCGCCGTGTGGGCAGGCGTGCCGCAGGGCGACGGGTGGCCGGGTGGCCGGTGGGCAGGATGGGGGCATGACAGAGCGACGCCCCTCCGGTGAGACCCGCGCCCGGTCCTTCAGCTCCGCCGCCGGCCGCTACGGGACGTACCGCCCCGGCTACCCGGCCGCCCTCTTCGACGCCGTCGAGGAGATCGCCGGCCGCCCCCTGCGCGGCGCCCGCGTCGCCGACGTGGGCGCCGGCACCGGCCTGGCCACCGAGCGGCTGCGGGACCGCGGCGCCGAGGTGACCGGCGTGGAGCCCGGCGAGGGCATGGCCGCCGAGTTCCGGCGCCGCCTGCCGGACGTGCCGGTCGTGCGCGGGGACGGCAACCGGCTGCCGTTCGCCACCGGTTCCCTCGACTTCCTCACCTACGCCCAGTCCTTCCACTGGACCGACCCCGCCCGCTCCGTCCCCGAGGCGGCCCGGGTCCTCCGCCCCGGCGGCGCCCTCGCGCTCTTCTGGAACGACCCGGACGTGTCCGTCCCCTGGATCGCCGAGCAGGACGCCCGCCTCACGGCCCGTTTCGGCGAGGGCTGGTACGTGGCCGACCACCGGGTCCCGGCCACCGACCTCGGCGTCGGCTTCACCGACCGCGTGCTGCACTGGGTCCGCCGGGTCCCCCTCGACGTACACCTCGCCAAGCTCTCGACCCACTCGCTGTTCCTGACCGTGGGCCCGCAGGGCGAGGAGTTCCTCGCGGCCGAACGGGCCCTGCTCTCCACCCGTTTCCCGTCCGGCGAGATCGACGAGCACTACGCGGTCACCCTGCGCGTTGCCGTACGGCCCCCGCTCGGTCATCCCGCCTGAACGGCGTCGCCGAACGGCACGTCCAGGCAGCCGTGCCGCGCCCCCGCCGTCCCCGCCAGCCCGGCCGGACCGGCCGCGGTGTGCCGGTCGTGCAGGACCACCGACCCCGGGTGCCGGTCCGCCGGGAAGCGCCAGCGGACGGCCGAGCGGACCGTGGCGGCACCCTCGGCGTCGGTGGTGAAGTCGAGCCAGATCTCGTTGCGCGGGTTGGCGTACGCCGGGTCCGTCGAGGGCCGCACCGGGTCCTGGGCGTGCTGGAAGTGCCCGCCGGCGGCGGCCGGGTCCGTCGCCCCGCAGGCGGACGCGTGCACGTGCGCGCCGTACGCCCGCTCCGGTACGAGGCCCCACACCCGCAGCCGTACCACCGTGCCGCCGCCCTCGGCGTACGCCGCGCGCACCCGGGCCGTTGCGCCCGCCGGCACGACCTCCGCGTCGTACGACACCAGCGGCAGCCGCCCGGTGTCGACCACCCCGGCCGGCTCCCGGGCGCCCGAGCCCGCGTCGGGGGCGGGCGGCGCCGCCGCTCCGGCGAGCAGCACGGCAGCAGCGGCCGCGCCGAGTACCAGGACGCGGTTCCTCGTCGTCGTCATCGTCGTCATCGTCGTCGTTCCCTCCGGGAGTCGGGCCGGGGCGACCGGCCCCGCCCCCACCGTGCCCGTGGCCGGGGCCCGGATGCGCGCCCGGCCACACGGACGGGTGAGCGGCCGCACCCTCCCGGGGCACCGGGCGGGCCCGGCCGTCCTCAGGCCGCGGTCATGCCCCCGTCCACGGTGAACTCCGCGCCGGTGATGTACGAGGAGGCGTCCGAGCAGAGGAACAGCACCAGCCCGCCGACCTCCTCGGGCCGGCCCATCCGCCCCAGGGCCAGGTGCGACCAGTCCCGACCGGCCACCGCCCCCGCGACCATCGGGGTGTCGACCGCACCGGGATGCACCGAGTTCACCCGGATCCGGTCCGCTCCCAGGTCCAGCGCGGCCGAGCGGGTCAGCCCGCGCAGCCCGAACTTGGTGGACCCGTAGGCCGCGTGGCCGGGGATGCCGACCAGGCCCGCGGTGGAGGAGATGTTGACGATCGACCCGCCCCCGGCCGCCCGCAGCACCGGTGCGACCGCCCGGATGCCGAGGAACGGCCCGATCAGGTTGACCCGGACCAACTCCTCGAAGCCCTCCAGGCTCTGCCGCTCCACGTGCGCGGTGCGCCACAGCGCCGCGTTGTTGACCAGCGCCGAGACCGTGCCGAAGGCGTCGACCGCCGCCCGTACCGCCGCGTCCCAGCTCTCCGGGTCGGCCACGTCGTGGCGGACGAACACCCCCTGGGCGCCCAGTTCGGCGGCGACCGCGCGGCCCTCTTCCTCCCGTACGTCGGTGAGGACGACGCGCGCCCCCGCCTCCGCGCACAGCCGGGCTTCGGCCGCTCCCTGGCCGCGGCCCGCGCCGGTGATCAGCACCACCTTGCCGTCGAGTGCGGTCACTCCCCCACCCCCGCATACACGTCATACACGTCGAGACGATCGGACATCGCTCCGCATGTTTCTAATAGACATATCTCTAGCAGGCGTGGCCCAAGGGTGGAAGACAGGGGGAAGAGGGGCGGGAGAGGGGTGGAAGAGGGGTGGAAGACCGGCGGACGGCGGTACGCACACCGGCCTAGACTGCGGACCGTGGCAGACGACACGAGGGACACGACGGCGCCGGGACACGGGAACGGGCGGGGCCTGCCCGCGACCAGCTGGGCCGTGCTGGGCCTGCTGTCCTTCGGTGAGGAACTCTCCGGCTACGACCTGAAGAAGTGGTCGGACCGGTCGCTGCGCTTCTTCTACTGGAGCCCGTCCTTCAGCCAGATCTACGGTGAGCTGAAGCGGCTGGAGAAGGCCGGTTACGCCACCTCCCGGATGGTCGCCCAGGAGACCGGGACCCGCGACAAGCGGGTGTACCGCATCACCGACGCGGGCCTGGCCGCCGTACGGGACTGGGCCCGCGAGACCCGGGTCGACGCGCCGGTGCTCAAGCACGGGCCGATGCTGCGGCTCTGGCTGGGGCACCTGCTGGAGCCGGAACAGATACACGAAGTCCTGCGGCAGCACGGGGAGTTCGCCGAGTCGATGCGGCTCCGCGCGGCGGACGACGCGCAACACGTCGAGCAGATGGCGGACGCCACGGCCGACGACCCGGACGAGGGCGGGGGCGGGGTCCCCGGCGAGGGCGGGGCCGCGGGAGCGTACCCCGCGCTCACCCTCAGGTGGGCCGAGCGGTATTACGCCTCCGAGCGGGACCTCGCGCTCGCCATGCTCTCCGACATCGAGCGGCTCGGCACGGAGCCGGGCGGAGGCGCGGGCCGCCTCCCGTAGCGGTCCCGCAACGGCCCCGAGGCGGACTCGCGGGAGTCGCGTTCCGCCCCCGCGGGCGTCCCGCGGCCGTCCCGGAGCGGCGCACCGGCCGTCGGCCCGCCGTGGCGCTTTGATGGGGCTATGACGACGAACAACTGGGCATCGTTCGAGAAAGCCGAACCCGAGTTCGCGGACCAGGTGCAGCAGCGCTTCGGGCAGTACAAGCACCACGTCCTGGCCACCCTGCGCCGCGACGGCTCGCCCCGGGTGAGCGGCCTGAACACCGAGTTCCGCGGCGGGGAGCTGTGGCTGGGGATGATGCCCGGCTCGATGAAGGCGCGGGACCTCCGGCACGACCCGCGGTTCTCGCTGCACACCAACCCGGGCGCGGACGAGAGCATGCCGGACGGGGACGTACGGATCTCCGGCCGGGCGATCGAGGTCGTGGACCCGCCGGAACAGCACCGGTTCGCGGAGGAGACCGGCACCGAGCACCCGTTCCACCTGTTCCGCGTGGAGCTGACGGAGGTGGTGCGGATCGGTGTGGCGGGCGACGAGCTGGTGGTCGAGGCATGGACCCCGGCGAAGGGCAGGCACACCCTGCGCCGGGGCAACGACGACGAGCCGGTACGGGAGGACCCGGCCGGGCCGGTCTCCTAGGGGACATCCCCCGGAGGCCGGCCCGGCCGGGCCGTCGGGCCGCCGGGCCGCCGGGCCGCTCGCCAGGAGGCCCGCCCGAACGCCCGGGCGCTCAGCCGACGAGGAGGACGGCGAGGGCCGGCCCGAAGGCCCCGCCCAGCTGGTAGCAGAGGGTGAAGAGGCCGAGGGCGGCGGGCCGCTGCCCGGCGTCGACCCGGGCCGCGGCCCGCACCCCGAGGGTGGCCTGGCCGCCGGAGGTCGCGAACACGGCCAGACCGGCGGCGGGCAGCATCAGCACCGGCCAAGGGGTGGCCAGGGCGGCGGTCAGGGCCAGGCCGCCGGCTGCGAGCAGCACGGCGAGCACCCGACCGTGGCCGAGCCGGACGGAGCCCGCGGCGAGCAGCCAGGAGAGGACCGAGCCGGTCAGCAGGGCGGCCATCTGCCCGGCGCCGATGGCGCCGGTGGTCCAGTCGGTGCGCTCGCCGAGCCACTTCGGGACGGCGAACAGCAGGGTGAAGTACGAGGTGGACAGGGCGCAGGCGATCAGCGCGGAGGAGAGGAAGCCGGGGGCGCGCAGCACGGCGACGGGCACGAAGCCCGTGGCGCGGGCGCGGACGTGGGCGGCGAGCAGGGCGCCCAGCGGCAGTGCGAGGGCCAGGGCGGGCAGCGGGTGGCGGGGCACCAGCACCAGGGCGGTGACCAGGGCGAACACCAGTCCGGCGCCGCGGCCGTCGAACGGGGCGGTGGCGCCGGGCCGTCCGGTGCCGGCGTGCCGGGCGATCACCGGTACGGCGGCCAGCGCGAGCACCGACACGGAGAGCGCGACCCGCCACGACAGGACGCCCTCGATCCAGGAGCCGAGGAGCGGGCCGGTGGCCCCGAGCACGCCGAACCCGGCGGTGATCACGCCCATCCGGCGGGCGGATCCGGCCAGGCCGATGGCGACCGCGATCAGCCCGGCCCCGCCGAGCGCCTGCGCGGTCCGGCCCACCAGGGCGAGCGGCAGCCACGGCGCCGCGGCGAGCAGCACCGTCCCGCCGAGCACCAGCAGGGCGCTGGTCCACAGGGCGCGGCCGGCTCCGCGCATCCTGACCAGGCCGGCCATCAGCGGGGTGCCGATCACCATGCCCCAGGCGTAGAGCTGGACGAACCAGGCGGCGGAGGCGGTCCCGGTCCCCCAGGCGGCGGCGATGTCCGGCAGGGTCAGCACGGGCGCGTTGGCTCCGGCGGCGGCCGGGGTGGCGAGCAGGGCCAGCCACAGGGGGTGGACCGGCGCACCCGCTCCCGCGCCCGGGCCCCGGCTCGAATCCGAGCCCGACCCCACGGATCCCACGGATCCCACGGATCCGGCCGATCCGGCAGCTCGCACCGTTCGCGCATCCACTCGCATGCCCACCACAACCCCCATGACTCAGCACGCCCCACATGTCTCAACATTGACTATCTCAACGTTAAGAGAATGCCCCGGGAACCATCGCCCGTCAAGTCTCTTAACATTGAGAAGGTCTACGTTGAGAAGGTCTGTGGTGGGAGGGCAGTGCGGTGAGCGACGCGATCGACGCGATCATCGGCCAGTGGAGTGCCGAACGGCCCGACCTGGAAGCGGAGATGTGGCCCGTCCAGCTGCTGGGCCGGGTCCAGCGCCTGTCCCGGGTCATCGACCGCGAGTACAAGGCCTTCCTCGGCGGGCACGGCCTGGAGCTGGGCGAGTTCGACGTGCTCACCACCCTGCGGCGCTCGGGGCCGCCGTACGCGATGACGGCCGGCGCCTTCCTGAAGGCCGCCATGGTCACCTCGGGCGCCATCACCAACCGCATCGACCGCATGGAGGCCAAGGGCCTGGTCGAACGGGTCCGCGACCCGGAGGACCGCCGGCAGGTCCTGATCCGGCTCACCCCGCACGGCCGCACCCTCACGGACGAGGTGATAGAGGGTCACTTCCGGAACCTGGCCGAGATCGTCGCCGCCCTGCCGCGCGAGGACACCGAAGCCGCCGGAGCCGTCCTCCGCACCCTGCTGGAATCGCACGGCGACACCTCCCTCGGCTGACCGCAGCGCAGCAGCGCGCCCGGCGGGCGCTGACCCGGCGTCAGGAGCGCGGACGGGATCGGATACGGTCCACTGTCGATCTTGACCGACTCGGGGGAACGGGGCGCGGCACATGGCGGGGCGGGGCGAATACGGGCGGCAGCAGCAGGACGGCTGGTCCCGGCAGGGGACGGGCGACCAGGGGTGGCCGTACCGGCCGATGACGGCGAACGGCCCGATGGCGGAGCACCGGCCGATGCCGGTGGCACAACCGCCGCGACCGCAGCGCCACGGCTGTGTGACGGTGCTGATGGCCCCCTTCGTCACGGCCGCCCGCTTCCAGCGGCCGGGCCGCGAGGACCGGCTGGACGACCCCGCGATCGCCCGGGCACAGGTGGCCCGGACCGGCATCGGTCTGGCCGCCACGGCCTGGCTGTTCTACGCGTACTCGCTGCGCCAGGGGGCCAAGGACGTGATCGACGACAAGATCGTCGAGGTGCTGATCTCCGCGGCGGTCCTGATGGTCGTCGGCCCGCTGGCGGTGGGCGCCTTCGTGGTCGCGGCCCGGCCGCCGCTGCGCCGCGAGTACAGCCGGCGGCTGGGCGGACCGCTGACCGCGTTCGGCGTCCTCTTCGGCTCCGCGGCGCTGCTGGCGTTCTCCTTCAGGTCCGACCTGAGCGGCCGGCTGTTCGCCGAGGCCGGCGGCGTGGGCGTCGTACTGAGCCTGATCGCCGGGCCGGTCGCCCTGTTCCTGCTGCCCTTCGTCCTGACCTCCTCGGTGCTGTGCGTCCACCACTCCTTCCGGACCGCCGACGTCCACGAGGTGCTGCCGTCCCTGCTGTCGCCGGTGGTCGTGGTGGTGATGTCGGTCCTCCAGGCCGTGGACGGGCCGCCGGTCAACGCCCCCCAGGGCGTGTGGTTCCTCTTCCTCGCGGGCGCGCCCCTGTCGGTGACCGCCCTGTCCGTCTGGGAGCAGCGCCGGCTCCGCACCCGGTACGGGATCACCCTGCGCGGGGCGCTGGGCCGGTAGCGCGCCCGGAACCGCCCGCGGCCCGGAACCGTCGGCGGCCCGGCCGCGTCGGATACCGCGTGCAGAACGTGCAGAAGTGGAAAAGCAGCTTCCTGACCCTGGCCGCCCTGCTCCTGGCCCTCCAGGGCGCCTCGCTGGCCGCCCCGGCGTACGCGTGCGGCTGCGGGGCCATGGTCACCGACCGCACCTCGCGGCTGGGTGTGGAGAAGGAGATGTCGGTGGTGCGCTGGGACGGGCACACCGAACAGATCGTCATGAGCTTCACCGTGAACGGCGATGCGCCGCGCGCCGCCTGGATCATGCCGGTGCCCAGCCGGGCCGCCGTCGAGCTCGGCGACCCGGCCCTCTTCCGCGACCTGGCGTGGATGACCCGGCCGGAGCGGAAGACCCGGCACTACTTCTGGCCCCGCGAGGGCGACTGGCCGTTCTCCGCGAACACCGGTGACGGCGTGGGCGCCGCCGCGCCGGCCGGGGGCGCGCCGGTCGGCGTGGTCGGCCGCGAGCAGCTCGGCGACTTCGACGTGGCCCGGCTGACCGCCACCGACCCCGACGCCCTGCGGAACTGGCTGACCGCCAACGGCTTCGAGCTGCCGGCCGGCCTGTCCGCGGAGCTCCGCCCGTACGTGGAACAGCGCTGGGAGTACGTCGCCGTACGCCTCGCCCCGCGCGAGCCGGGCCGGAAGCTCTACGGCACCCTCGACCCGCTGCGGCTCCGCTTCGCCAGCGACCGCGTGGTCTACCCGATGCGGCTGTCCCGGCTGGCCCGTACGCCGCAGGCACTCGGCCTCTACGTCCTGGCCGAGCACCGCATGGAGCCCCGTGACGCGATCGGCGGCGAAGCTCCGGAGGTCACCTTCGCGGGACGCGTCGAGCCGGGCTCCGGCGGCGCCCTGGCCTCCCTGACCGGCGGCCGCCCGGCCTTCCTGACCGCCGTCGAGCAGGACTTCCCGCAGCCGTCCGCCATCACCTCCGACCACGAACTCGTCCGCAGCCCGAAGGACACCGCCTTCCGCCGCGCCACCTACACCGACGCCCTCCTCACGGTCGGCCCCGGCATCCCGGCCTGGCTGCTCGCCGTGACCGCGGCCCTCGCGGCGGCGGCCGCCACCCTGGCCACCGTCCGCCTCCGGCGGAGGAGGACGCGCCCCGCTGCCGCCGCGTAGACGCGGGGGGAGCCGAGCAGGGAGCCGGCAGCGCGCAGCCGTCAGCCGTCAGCCGTCAGCCGTCAGCCGGAAAAAGGTGATGCCCGGAGCCGGTCCCGCTCCCTACACTCGCGGTGCCGACCGGGAACGACCGTTCGGCATCGCCGAGTTGCATCGAAGAGAAGGGGAACAGGGTCATGTGCCGTAGCCGTAGCCGCGCTGCCGCCGTCACCTTCGTTCCCTCCGCCCGGTACGACGTGATCCGGGTGTCCTCGTGCGTACGGTGCCGGCTGCGCGGCCGCCACCGTATGCCCGTGACGCGCTTCTGAGCCGTTCTCACGCGCTCCGCCGTCCGGGGAATCGCGCTGCCCGTTTCTCACGCACGCATTCTTCGAAAGGCCTCCGGCCATGCGCACGCACGTCTTCAACCCCCTGACCGCCGTCCGGAACATCGGCATCCTCGCCCACGTCGACGCCGGCAAGACCACCCTCACCGAACGCGTCCTGTTCGCGACCGGCACCATCCACAAGCGGGGCGAGGTCCACGAGGGCACCACCGTCACCGACTTCGACGCACAGGAGCGCGACCGCGGCATCACCATCTTCGCGGCGGCCGTGAGCTGCTCCTGGGCCGGGCACCGGGTGAACCTGATCGACACCCCCGGGCACGTGGACTTCTCCGACGAGGTCGAGCGCTCCCTGCGGGTGCTGGACGGGGCCGTCGCCGTGTTCGACGCCGTCGCCGGGGTGGAACCGCAGAGCGAATCGGTGTGGCGGCAGGCCGACCGGCACGGCGTCCCGCGGATCGCGTTCGTCAACAAGCTGGACCGGGCGGGCGCCGACCTCGACAGGGCCGTGGCCTCGATCCGGGACCGGCTGGGCGCCGTACCGCTGGTGGTGCAGCTGCCGATCGGCGCGGAATCCGGCTTCGCCGGCGTCGTGGACCTCCTCCGCATGGAGGCCCTGACCTGGGACGGGACGTCCGACGCGCACACCGTGGGCGACGTCCCGGCGGAACTCCGGGAGGAGGCGGGCCGCCGGCGCCGGCTGCTGGAGGAGACGGTCGCCGAACTGCATCCGGCCGCGCTGGAGGAGTTCTGCGCGGCGGGCGCGCTGACCCGGGAGACCCTGGCAGCGGCCCTGCGCGAGCTGACCCTGACCGGGGACGGCGTGGTGGTGCTGTGCGGATCGGCGTACCGGAACCGCGGCGTCGAACCGCTGCTGGACGCGGTCCTGGCGTACCTGCCGTCGCCCGCCGACGTACCGCCCGTACGCGGCACCCTGCGGGATGGGGAACAGGAACGGGAAGCGGACCCGTCGGCGCCGTTCACCGCCCTGGCCTTCAAGGTCGCGGCGACGACGACGGGCCGGCTCACGTACGTGCGCGTCTACGCGGGCACGGTCCGCAAGGGCGAGTCCGTCCTGGACCCGGTCACCGGCCGGACCGAACGCATCGGCCGCATCCTGCGGGTGCAGGCGGACCGCCACGAGGAGAGGGAGGAAGCGGTGGCGGGTGACATCGTCGCGGTGATCGGCCTGAAGTCGGCCCGCGCCGGTACGACGCTCTGCGCGCCGTCGGCACCGCTGGTGCTCGAACCGCCGTCGGTGGCCGAGCCGGTGGTCTCGGTGGCCGTCGAGGCACGCCGCAGCACCGACACCGGCCGGCTGGCGTCCGCCCTCGCGCACCTGGTGGAGGAGGATCCGTCCCTGGTCGTCCGCACGGACGGCGAGACCGGGCAGACCCTCCTGTCCGGAATGGGCGAACTGCACCTGGAGGTGGCGGTGGAGAAGATCCGCCGCGACCGCGGGGTGGAGGTGGCGGTCGGCCGCCCCCGGGTCTCGTACCGGGAGACGGTCGTGCGCGGGGTGGCGGACTTCGTCCACCGCCACGTCAAACAGGACGGCGGCGCGGGCCAGTTCGCACACATCGTCCTCGACGTGGAACCCCTGACGGGCGAAGGAGAAGGAGAAGGAGGTACGGACTTCGTGTTCCGGTCGACGGTCACGGGCGGCCGGGTACCGCAGGAGTTCGTGCGCGCGGTGGAGGCCGGCTGTCGGGACGCCCTGGCGGAGGGCCCGCTGGGCGGCCACCCGGTGACGGGCCTGAGGGTCACCCTCACCGACGGTGCGACCCACACCAAGGACTCCTCGGAGATGGCCTTCCGGGCCGCGGGCCGCTTCGGCCTGCGCGAGGCGCTCCGCGCGAGCACCCTCGAACTCCTGGAGCCGGTCGCGGAGGTCACGGTCACCGTGCCGGAGGACGCGGTCGGCGGGGTCCTGGGTGACCTGGCCTCCCGCCGCGGCCGGGTCACCGCCTCCACCGCCCGCTCCGGCACCTCGGTGCTCACGGCGGCGGTCCCGCTGGCCGAGCTCTTCGGCTACGCGTCCCGCCTCCGCAGCCGCACCCAGGGCCGCGGCACCTTCACCACCCGCCCCGCCGGCCTCGCCCCGGTCCCGGCCCAGGTGACGGCGGAGGTCCTGAAGCGGTAGCCGCCCCGGCGGACGACCGACCGCCCCGCCCGGCCACACCGGCCGGACGGGGCGGGACGACCGCTCGGCAGCACCCATTGCAGGCAGCCGCATCACCCGGAGGCGAAGGCCACCCACGCCGTCTTGCCCACCGGTTCGTCCACCACGCCGAACTCGTCGGCGAGTTCCCTCACCAGCCAGAGCCCGCGCCCGGACGGGGCGTCCAGCGCGGTGCACTGGACGACGGGCAGGCCCGGGCCGGTGTCGCGGATCTCGATGACCACTCGGTGGAGCTCACGCACCAGACGGATGCTGAAGTCCCGGCCGGTTGGGGCACCGTGCAACACCGCATTCGCCGCAAGTTCGGAGGCGCAGAGGCGCATATCGTGCCACCGCTCTCTGACACCCCAGTCCGCGAGGGTGTCACCCGCGAAACGTCGGGCCGCACCGACAGAGCCACGAGCTCGCGGAAAGCGCTCCTGACGAAAAGCACGCACCCACACCACCCACCTCGACGCTGAGTCTTCATGGAGATACAGACCGTATCGCTATTCGCATATAGCAGCAAGCTTGACCCATGCGGCCTCCACCACCCACCGGTCACATACCGTGGGGTGGCAACACCGGGCAGATGTACGGGAGGACGACCGTGAGCGACGGCGGATGGATCAGCACCTCGATGCCGTACTTGGTGCCGCGCGCGACCGGAGAGACAGACGCCTGGACCGCCGAGGCCGCCGCGCACGGCCGCAACGGTGGCCAACGGATCGTGAAGGCGGGCAAGGTGTCCGCGTCCGCCGACGTCGCGGCTCTGCTGGGAGTGGAGGTCGGCCGAACCGTTGTGGTCCGGCGCCGGGTGATCGAACTCGACGGCGAGCCGAACGAGCTGACTGACACCTATTACCCGCACGACATCGCGGAAGGCACGCCGCTTGCCGGTACGGCGAAGATCCGCGGTGGAGCCGTTTCCCTCCTCGCCGCGCTCGGACACGTCGGTGTCCGGGTCACGGAGCACGTCTCTGCCCGGATGCCCTCCGGGGAGGAGCGTGGGCAGCTCCGGACGGCTGACGGTGAACCTGTTCTGCGGATCAGCCGGGTGACGTACGACGCGACGAATCGCCCGATCCAGGCCGATGTGATGCTCATGCCCGCAGCACGTCAGCAACTGTGCTACGAGATCAGGATCGGATGAATCCCTTGGCCGTGACAGCAGAAGGATCGTCCGACCCTCGCCCGCTGCACGCGCGGATCGCTGCGGATCTACGGGCTGAGATCATGAGCGGTCAGCTCCCGGCAGGGACCAAGCTGCCCTCGACGAACCAGCTCAGAACCCGCTTCGACGCTTCCAACGCGACCATCCAGAAGGCGCTTGTCCTCCTCAAGACGGAAGGGCTCGTCGTCGGCCGTGCCGGCGCGGCGGTGAGCGTGCGCGAGAACCGGCAGCGGACCGTGCGGCCGGCGGAGTCGTTCGCCGCAGCAGTTCCGGGAAAGCGGTTCCCCTGGCTGGCGAGGGCGGCGGAGCAGGGTGGTTCGGCACACAGCACCCTGCTGGCCGTGGAACGGACGCAGATCACGGGCGATGTCGCGGCAGCCCTCGACATCGCGGACGGCGAAACGGTCGTCCTCCGGAGTCAGCTGATCAGCATCGACGGTGAGCCGGCCGAACTGGTCAGCTCCTACTACCCGCTGGACGTGGCACACGGCACGCCGCTCTCAGAGGGCCGCAGGATCCGGGGCGGTACTCCGACGCTGCTCCGGGAGCTCGGCCACACACCCGGCCTCAGCGTGGACCGTGTCACCGCTTGCACAGCGACCCAGGAGCAGTACGCGGCACTGCGCTTGCCGGGCGACCTCCCCGTCCTGCGCACGCTCCGCACCGTGTACACGGTGGAGGGGAAGCCCATCGAGGTCACGGTGATGGTGAAGGCCGGGCACCTGTACGAGCTCCAGTACGAGTTCACTCCAGAGTGACCCCCGAGTGGCACCCGTACGCCACGGTGCCCGTCATCCCTGGTCGGGGACATGACGGGCGCCGTGTCGGAGTTCCGTACGCCGTTGTACGGACCGTATGAGGGGTCCCCGGCCGGAGCCGGAGGGTTGGTGCACAATCCCGGTGTGCCGGGGCGGGAGGCCCCGGGACACCGCACGATCGTTCACAGGCCCGGGGCGGGAGGCCCCGGGGACTGCTGGTGCTGCGTCAGACCGCGATGGAGCGGTCGGTCGGCTTGACCGGGTACGGGAGGGTGCTGGCGCCCGTCAGGTAGCGGTCCACGCCGCGGGCGGCCGAACGGCCTTCCGCGATGGCCCACACGATCAGGGACTGGCCGCGGCCGGCGTCGCCGGCGACGAAGACGCCGTCGACGTTGGTCGCGTACGAGGCGTCGCGGTCGATGTTGCCGCGCGCGTCCAGGTCCACGCCGAACTGCTCGACGAGGCCGTTGGCCTGGTCGGTGCCGGTGAAGCCCATGGCCAGGGTGACCAGCTGGGCCGGGATGACCCGCTCGGTGCCCGGCTTGGTGGTCAGCTTGCCGTCGACGAACTCGACCTCGACCAGGTGCAGCGACTGGACGTTGCCGTCCTCGTCGCCCTCGAAGTGGGTGGTGTTGACGGAGTAGATCCGCTCGCCGCCCTCCTCGTGGGCCGAGGTGACCTTGTACAGCATCGGGAAGGTCGGCCAGGGCTGCGAGACCGGGTTCCGCTCCTCGTTCGGGCGGGGCATGATCTCCAGCTGGGTGACGGAGGCGGCACCCTGGCGGTGGGCGGTGCCCACGCAGTCGGCGCCGGTGTCACCGCCGCCGATGACCACCACGTGCTTGCCCTCGGCGGTGATCGGCGGGGCGAGGAAGTCGCCCTCCTGCACCTTGTTGGCGAGCGGCAGGTACTCCATGGCGAAGTGGATGCCGTTCAGCTCACGGCCGGGGACCGGCAGGTCGCGGGAGACGGTGGCGCCGGCGGCCACGACCACCGCGTCGAAGCGCTTCCGCAGGTCGGTCGCGGTGATGTCGCGGCCGACCTCGATGCCGGTGCGGAACTTGGTGCCCTCCGCGCGCATCTGCTCGATGCGGCGGTTGATGTGCACCTTCTCCATCTTGAACTCGGGGATGCCGTAGCGGAGCAGGCCGCCGATGCGGTCCGCGCGCTCGTACACGACCACGGTGTGGCCGGCCCGCGTCAGCTGCTGGGCGGCGGCCAGGCCGGCCGGGCCCGAGCCGATGACGGCGACGGTCTTGCCGGACAGGCGCTCCGGGGCCTGCGGGGTGACGTCCCCGTTGTCCCACGCCTTGTCGATGATCGAGACCTCGACGTTCTTGATGGTGACGGCCGGCTGGTTGATGCCGAGCACGCACGCCGACTCGCACGGGGCCGGGCACAGACGGCCCGTGAACTCCGGGAAGTTGTTCGTCGCGTGCAGCCGCTCCGACGCCGCCGACCAGTCCTCGCGGTAGGCGAAGTCGTTCCACTCGGGAATCAGGTTCCCCAGCGGGCAGCCGTTGTGGCAGAACGGGATGCCGCAGTCCATGCAGCGGCCGGCCTGCTTGCTGATGATCGGCAGCAGGGAGCCGGGGACGTAGACCTCGTTCCAGTCCTGGAGCCGCTCCTCGACGGGACGCGAGCAGGCGGTCTGGCGGGGGGTGGTGAGGAAGCCCTTCGGGTCAGCCATGGGTCGCCGCCTCCATCATCTTCTCGGTGGTCTCGGCCTCGGAGAGACCGGCCAGCTCAGCGGCGTCCTTGGCGGCGAGCACTGCCTTGTACGTGGTCGGGATGATCTTGCTGAACCGGGCCGCCGCGGCGTCCCAGTCGGCGAGGAGCTTCGCGGCGACCGTCGAGCCGGTCTCCTCCTCGTGGCGGCGCACCACGTCGTGCAGCCACTGCTTGTCCTCGTCGGACGGGGCCTCGACGGCGTCCAGGTTCCCGACGTTGACGTTGTTGCGGTCGAGGTCGACGACGTACGCGACACCGCCCGACATGCCGGCCGCGAAGTTGCGCCCGGTCTCGCCGAGGACGACCGCCGTACCGCCGGTCATGTACTCGCAGCCGTGGTCGCCCACGCCCTCCGAGACGACCAGCGCGCCGGAGTTGCGGACGCAGAAGCGCTCGCCGGTGCGGCCGCGGAGGAACATCTCGCCGCCGGTCGCGCCGTAGCCGATGGTGTTGCCGGCGATGACCGAGTACTCGGCCAGGTGGTCGGCGCCGCGGTCCGGGCGGACCACGACCCGGCCGCCGGACAGGCCCTTGCCGACGTAGTCGTTGGCGTCGCCCTCCAGGCGGAGGGTCACGCCCTTGGGCACGAAGGCACCGAAGGACTGGCCGGCCGAACCGCTGAAGGTCAGGTCGATGGTGTTGTCGGGCAGGCCCGCACCGCCGAACTTCTTGGTGACCTGGTGGCCGAGCATGGTGCCGACGGTCCGGTTGATGTTGCGGATGGCGACCTGCGCCCGCACCGGCTGGGCCTGCTCGGCGGTGTCGGCGGTCAGCGCGTCGGCGGCGAGCTCGATCAGCTCGTTGTCGAGCGCCTTCTCCAGACCGTGGTCCTGGGCGACCAGGGCGTGGCGGACCGCGCCCTCCGGCAGGTCCGGCACGTGGAACAGCGGCTCCAGGTCGAGGCCCTGCGCCTTCCAGTGGGTGACGGCACGCGAGGTGTCGATCAGCTCGGCGTGGCCGACGGCCTCCTCCAGGGTGCGGAAGCCGAGCTCGGCGAGGAGCTCGCGCACCTCCTCCGCGATGAACTCGAAGAAGTTGACCACGAACTCCGGCTTGCCGGAGAAGCGGTCGCGCAGGACCGGGTTCTGGGTGGCGATGCCGACCGGGCAGGTGTCCAGGTGGCAGACGCGCATCATGACGCAGCCGGAGACGACGAGGGGCGCGGTCGCGAAACCGAACTCCTCGGCGCCGAGCAGCGCGGCGATGATCACGTCGCGGCCGGTCTTGAGCTGGCCGTCGGTCTGGACGACGATCCGGTCGCGCAGGCCGTTGAGCAGCAGGGTCTGCTGGGTCTCGGCCAGGCCGAGCTCCCAGGGGCCGCCCGCGTGCTTCAGCGAGGTCAGCGGGGAGGCGCCCGTTCCGCCGTCGTGGCCGGAGATCAGGACCACGTCCGCGTGCGCCTTGGAGACACCCGCGGCGACCGTGCCGACGCCGACCTCGGAGACGAGCTTCACGTGGATGCGCGCGACCGGGTTGGCGTTCTTGAGGTCGTGGATCAGCTGAGCCAGGTCCTCGATGGAGTAGATGTCGTGGTGCGGCGGCGGGGAGATCAGGCCGACGCCCGGGGTGGAGTGCCGGGTCTTGGCGACCCACGGGTAGACCTTGTGGCCGGGCAGCTGGCCGCCCTCGCCGGGCTTGGCGCCCTGGGCCATCTTGATCTGGATGTCGTCCGCGTTGACCAGGTACTCGGAGGTGACGCCGAAGCGGCCGGAGGCGACCTGCTTGATCGACGAACGGCGCGCCGGGTCGTACAGGCGGTCCGGGTCCTCGCCGCCCTCACCGGTGTTGGACTTGCCGCCCAGCTGGTTCATGGCGATGGCGAGGGTCTCGTGCGCCTCCTTGGAGATGGAGCCGTACGACATGGCGCCGGTGGAGAAGCGCTTGACGATCTCGGAGACCGGCTCGACCTCGTCGATGGAGATCGACGGGCGGTCGGAGCTGAAGCCGAACAGGCCGCGGAGCGTCATCAGGCGCTCGGACTGCTCGTTCACCCGGTCGGTGTACTGCTTGAAGATGTCGTAGCGGCGCTGCCGGGTGGCGTGCTGGAGGCGGAAGACCGTGTCCGGGTCGAACAGGTGCGGCTCGCCCTCACGGCGCCACTGGTACTCGCCGCCGATCTCCAGCGCGCGGTGCGCCGGGGCGATGCCGGAGGCCGGGTACGCCTTGGCGTGGCGGGCGGCCACCTCCTGGGCGATGACGTCCAGGCCGGCGCCGCCGATCTTGGTGGCGGTGCCCTGGAAGTACTTCTCGACGAAGCCGTCGCTCAGGCCGATGGCCTCGAAGACCTGGGCGCCGCGGTAGGAGGCGACGGTGGAGATGCCCATCTTGGACATGACCTTCAGGACGCCCTTGCCGAGGGCGTAGATCAGGTTCTTGATGGCCTTCTCGGGCTCCAGGCCGGAGAGGAAGGTGCCGGCGCCCAGCAGGTCCTCGACCGACTCCATGGCCAGGTACGGGTTGACGGCCGCGGCACCGTAGCCGATGAGCAGCGCGACGTGGTGCACCTCGCGGACGTCGCCGGCCTCGACCAGCAGGCCCACCTGGGTGCGCTGCTTGGTGCGGATGAGGTGGTGGTGCACGGCGGAGGTGAGCAGCAGCGACGGGATCGGCGCGTGCTCGGCGTCCGAGTGGCGGTCCGAGAGGACGATCAGGCGGGCGCCGTCCTCGATGGCGGCGTCGGCCTCGGCGCAGATGGCCTCGATGCGGGCGGCGAGGGCCTCGCCGCCGCCGGAGACCCGGTACAGGCCGGACAGGGTGGCGGCCTTCATGCCCGCCATGTCGCCGTCGGCGTTGATGTGGATGAGCTTGGCGAGCTCGTCGTTGTCGATCACCGGGAACGGCAGCATCACGTTGCGGCAGGACGCGGCGCTCGGCTCCAGCAGGTTGGCCTGGGGGCCGATGTGGGAGCGCAGCGAGGTGACGAGCTCCTCGCGGATGGCGTCCAGCGGCGGGTTGGTGACCTGCGCGAACAGCTGGGTGAAGTAGTCGAACAGCAGCCGGGGGCGCTCGGAGAGGGCGGCGATGGGCGAGTCGGTGCCCATGGAGCCGATCGGCTCGGCGCCGGTGCGGGCCATCGGCGCGAGGAGGACGCGGAGCTCTTCCTCGGTGTAGCCGAAGGTCTGCTGGCGGCGGGTGACCGAGGCGTGGGTGTGCACGATGTGCTCGCGCTCGGGGAGGTCCTCCAGCTCGATCTCGCCGGCCTCCAGCCACTCGGCGTAGGGGGCCTCGGCGGCGAGCTGCGCCTTGATCTCGTCGTCCTCGATGATCCGCTTCTGGGCGGTGTCGACGAGGAACATCCGGCCGGGCTGCAGGCGGCCCTTGCGGACGACCTTGGAGGGGTCGATGTCCAGGACGCCGACCTCGGAGCCGAGGACGACGAGGCCGTCGTCGGTGACCCAGTAGCGGCCCGGGCGCAGACCGTTGCGGTCGAGGACCGCGCCGACCTGGGTGCCGTCGGTGAAGGTGACGCAGGCGGGGCCGTCCCACGGCTCCATCATCGTCGCGTGGTACTGGTAGAACGCCTTGCGCGCCGGGTCCATGGAGGTGTGGTTCTCCCACGCCTCGGGGATCATCATCAGCACGCTGTGGGGCAGGGAGCGGCCGCCGAGGTGGAGGAGCTCCAGGACCTCGTCGAAGGAGGCCGAGTCGGAGGCGTCCGGGGTGCAGATCGGGAAGATCCGCGAGAGGTCCTTGCCGTCCTTGCCGCCGAACAGGTCGGAGGCCAGCTGGGACTCGCGGGCGCGCATCCAGTTGCGGTTGCCCTTGACCGTGTTGATCTCGCCGTTGTGGGCGACGAAGCGGTACGGGTGGGCGAGCGGCCACGACGGGAAGGTGTTCGTGGAGAACCGGGAGTGGACCAGGGCGATCGCCGAGGCGAAGCGGCGGTCGGAGAGGTCCGGGAAGAAGGGCTCCAGCTGGCCGGTGGTCAGCATGCCCTTGTAGACGATGGTGCGCGACGACAGCGACGGGAAGTAGGTGCCGGCCTCGCGCTCGGCGCGCTTGCGCAGCACGAAGGCCTTGCGGTCCAGCTCGATGCCCGTGGTGCCGTTGCTGACGAACAGCTGGCGGAAGGCGGGCATGGTGGTGCGGGCGCCGTTGCCGAGCAGGTCGGGGGTGACGGGGACCTCGCGCCAGCCGAGGACGGTGAGGCCCTCCTCGGCGGCGATCGCCTCGATCTGCTCGACGGCGACGACCTGTGCGTTGTCGTCGCCGGCGAGGAAGGCGATGCCGACGGCGTAGGCGCCGGCCTCAGGGAGCTCGAACCCGGCGACCTCGCGGAGGAAGGCGTCCGGGACCTGGGAGAGGATGCCCGCGCCGTCGCCGGAGTCGGGCTCGGAGCCGGTGGCTCCGCGGTGCTCGAGGTTCCGCAGGACGGTCAGCGCCTGCTCGACGAGCGTGTGGGTCGCCTCGCCGGTGAGGTTCGCCACGAAGCCGACGCCGCAGGCGTCCTTCTCGTTGCGCGGGTCGTACATGCCCTGGGGGGCGGGGCGACCGTCCATGGGCGACCAGGCGGTGTTGCTGAGGCCGGTCGCGGAGTGCGTGGATGCGGAACGCATCGGCTCTCCCGTCGTCGTCGTGGCTATGTGCAGGCCGAGGGACGACGTTGGCCCTCTGCGAAATTTCGTGCAGGTTACATGATGACTGCCATCCCGCGAAGCGGATGACGTGTTTCACCATGCGGACACTGCACGAGGCAGAAAGAAAGGGATCCTTCGCGGGGAGTGTCGGCGGGTCATTGGCGACGGCCGGAGGGTCCCGGGCGCGGGCGAGCTTCCTTGCCCGCGCCGCCACGGTCTCATGCCCCGTGGACACGGAACCGAAACCACCGGGAAACAGACGAGATGCGGCCTTTATTTATGCGAGGGCATGCATAGCGTCTCACTCCCGGGCGCGTCAGCCTACGGCCGAACCGATCCAGCTGCCCAGGACGTACGTCACACCGGCCGCCGCGCCGCCCAGCAGGAGCTGCCGCAGCCCGCTGAACCACCACGAGGCCGCGGTGACCTTCGCGACCACCGCGCCGCACAGGAAGAGCCCCAGCAGCGCCATCAGCACGGCCGGCCACAGGGCGGTCGCCCCGAGCAGGTACGGCAGCAGGGGCACCAGCGCGCCCAGCGCGAACGAGCCGAACGAGGACGCGGCGGCGACCACCGGCGACGGCAGGTCGTCGGGGTCTATGCCGAGCTCCTCCCGGGCGTGGATCTCCAGCGCCTGCTCGGGATCGCGGGAGAGCTGCATGGCCACCTCGCGGGCCAGCGCGGGCTCGACGCCCCGGGAGACGTAGAGCTCGGCGAGCTCCTCCATCTCGTCGACCGGGTGCTTGCGCAACTGCTGCCGCTCGACCTCCAGTTCCGCGAGGACCAGCTCCCGCTGGGAGGCGACGGAGGTGTACTCGCCCGCCGCCATGGAGAAGGCGCCGGCCGCCAGCCCGGCGAGGCCGGTGATCACGACGGTCTGCGGCGCGACGGCGCCGCCGGCCACGCCGGTCATCAGGGCGAGGTTGGAGACCAGTCCGTCCATCGCGCCGAAGACCGCCGGACGCAGCCATCCGCCGTTGACGTCGCGGTGGGTGTGGTTGTCGCGGTGCGCCTCGTGGAGCGGCGCCTCGGTGGTGATGATGGACATGGTCTTCTCCCCTTCCCCGCCCGTACGACCGGGCACCCTGCGTGCGGGTGCGCGGAGGCGCAGGCACCCGGACGCTCGGACGTGCGGACACACTGACGTGCGGACACACGGACATACGGGCATACCGCGCGAAAGCGCACGGCCCCGGTGCGGGCCGTACGGCCCCCCTGAACACCTCGAAACTACGCACGATTTCCGCCGGCCGCCAGCAAGGAAGGCCGTACTTACCTGCGGTTTTGCGCGTCGGCGACCGGGTGACGAGCGGCTTCGAGGGGTGTTTCGCGACAACCGACAAACGACATGCCATGGCACAAATCCCCCAAGGGCTCATGATGGGTCCAACACGTCGGAGAGGCGCGCCATGGAGCTGATTGCATGCGATCCGCAGGTCCTTCTGGAACGGGCCAGGGGCGCGCTTCTGGGCCTCGCGGTCGGTGATGCGCTGGGGGCGCCCGCGGAGAACATGAAGCCTTCCGAGATCCGGGCGCGCTGGGGCCGGATCGAGGGGTTCGTGACGGAGGACCCGGCGGGCACGGACGACACCGAGTACGCCATCTTCTCGGGCCTGTTGCTGGCCCGGCACGGCAGCGCGCTGACCGTCACGCACGTCGAACGCGCCTGGCACCACTGGATCGCCGACCTCGACGAGGGCCCGTTCCGGGGCGCGGGCTTCAGCGAGCGCGGCACCCTGGAGAACCTCCGGCGCGGTCTCGCCGCCCCCATCTCCGCCCAGCACCGGCACGCGTGGTCGGACGGACTGGCCATGCGGGCCGCCCCCTTCGGGGTCTTCGCGGCAGGCCGGCCCGCCGAGGCGGCACGGCTGGTGGCGATCGACGGCACGGTCAGCCACGACGGCGAAGGCATTTACGGCGGCCAGGCCGTGGCAGCGGGGGTGGCCGCCGCGATGGCGGGCGGCTCGCCCGCCTCGGTGGTCTCGGCGGCCCTGTCGGTCATCCCCTCCGACTCGTGGACGGCCCGCTCCCTGCGCCGCGCGGTGACGGCCGCCCCGCGCGGCGAACGGGCGGTGCGCTCGGCGGTGGTCATCGGCGGCTACCCGTGGACGGACCTGGCACCGGAGGCCGTCGGCCTGGCCTTCGGCGCGTTCGCCGCGTCCGGCGGCGACTTCCGCGCGTCCGTCCTGACGGCGGTCAACATGGGCCGCGACGCGGACACCACGGCGGCGGTGGCCGGCGCCCTGGCGGGCGCCGTGTCCGGCAGCACCGCCATCCCCGCCGACTGGGCCGCGGCCATCGGCCCGGTCCGCGGCAGCTGCCTCCCGGCCATGCGCGGCTACCACGTCCTGGACGTCGCGGACCTCCTGACCCCGGAAAGCGAGCCGCGCGCATGACCCCGGCCCACACCCCCGCACACCCCGTTCCCGTGGCCGCGCCGACGTCGTCAACGGCGGCTGCCGGGGCGCGGGCGGACAGCGAAGCGGATCCGGGCACGACGCAGGGCACGATGCACGGCACTGCTCAGGGGACGGCCCAGGCCACGACGCACGGCACGGCCCAGGCCACGACGCAAGGCACGGCTCGCGGCACGGCGCAAGGCACAGTGCACGGCACGGCCCAGGCCGCGACCCAGGGCCCGGTCCACGGCACGGCCCAGGCCACGACACACGGCAGGGCGCACGGCACGGCGCAGGCCCCGGCTCAGGGCACGGCGCAGGCCGCGACGCAGGCCGGGACGCCCGGGACGGCGCCTGGCACGGCGCACGGCACGGCCCCCGCCGCGGACGGGCCGCGGCGGATCGAGGGCCTGCTCCTCGGGCTCGCGGCCGGGGACGCGGCCGGCTGGCCCGCCGCCCGCCACCGCGCGATCCGCATGCCCGAATGGACCCGCCGGCTCACCCGCGAGCTCGACACCTTCGCCGAGCAGAACGCCACCACCACCCTGCCCGTCCCCATCGCCCTCAACCAGCCCCCCGAACCGCTCCGCCTCGGCCCGTCCGACGACGCGGAGTGGGCGGCCTTCGCCGCCGAGTCCGTGCTCACCGCCGCCGGAGTCCTGCTCAGCGACCTCAGCCGGTCCCGCCGGATGCGCGCCGCCATCGACCTGGCCTGGAACGCGCTGGCCTCCGAAGTCGCCGCGGCCGCGGACCGCGCCCCCGAGGTCGAGTCGGCGGTCCTGCCGCTGCGCGCCCGGATCTCCGTACGGGCCGGCCTCGGCAACCTCGCCGCCGGCCTGCGCCCGCCCG
Organism: Streptomyces sp. NPDC089799; assembly: GCF_040684755.1. Lineage (NCBI taxonomy): Bacteria > Bacillati > Actinomycetota > Actinomycetes > Kitasatosporales > Streptomycetaceae > Streptomyces > Streptomyces sp. NPDC089799. Next base: position 89,784 of record NZ_JBFBGR010000012.1, read on the forward strand.
CCACCGGGCACGACAACCCGCACTACTTCGACGACGCCGCCTGCGTGCGCGCCGCCGTGCTGGCCGTCGTCCACCCCGGCGACCCCGCCGCGGCGGCGGACCTCGCCGAGTTCGACGCCCGCTACACCCAGGACGGCGACGGCGTCCACGGGGCCCGCGCCATGGCCGCCGCCGTCGCCGCCGCGCTCGGCGGGGCCGACGTCGACACCGCCGTGGACGAGGCCCTCGGGCAGCTGCCCGCTCCCACCGAGATCGGCCGCAACGCCCGGCACGCGGTGAGACTGGCCCGCGCCGCCACCGAGGGCGCCTTCGGTCTCGTGCCCACCCTGGAGCACGAGATCGTCGACCACGTCTACAGCTACGGGATCGCCGCCGCCGAGACCGTGCCCGTCGCCCTCGCCCTGGCGACCGCCGCCCGCGGCCGGGCCGCCGAGGCCGTGCCCGCCGCCGCCTGTCTGTCCCGGGTGGCGGACTCCGCGCCCGCCCTCGCCGGGGCGCTGACCGGCGCGCTCGGCGGCGGCGCCGCCATCCCGGCCGCCTGGCGCGAGGCGTGCCGGACCCTGTCCGGCTGTGCGCTGCCGCGGCTGGCCGGCACCGACCTGGTGGAGCTGGCCGCACTGCTCGCCCGTACGGCACTGACCTCGCCCAAGACACCGCCGCCCCCGGCGGCCGCACCCGCACCCGCAGTGGCACCCGTACCGACCGCGGCACCCGCACCGCTCACCACGGCACCCGAGGGACGAGGAGTCCTGCACCCATGACCCTGACGCCCACTCTGGAGGACAAGGCGACCGGCTGCCTGGTCGGGGCCGCCGTCGGCGACGCGCTCGGCGGCCCGGTGGAGGGCTGGCCCCCGGACCGGATCGTGGAGCGGCACGGCGGCCGGGTGCACGGCATCGTCGGCCCCTGGTACGAGGACTGGCGTACGGCCCGCCCCATCGCCCCGTACCACAAGGGCGACGGGCACGTCACCGACGACACCCTGATGACCCACGCCCTGGTCCGCGTCTACCAGGCCGTACGGGACCACCTGGACGCGTACGCGATCGCCGAGCACCTGGTCCCGGACCTGATGGGCACGCCCCGCTGGATCCCGGAGCTGGAGGCCGAGGCGCTCCCCCTGCAGCGGGTCTTCCTGGCCGAGAAGTGGATCGTGGCCCGGCTCCACTACGGGCACGCCGACCCGCGCGAGGCCGGCACGGGCAACATCGTCAACTGCGGCGCGGCGATGTACATGGCGCCGGTCGGGATCGTCAACGCGGGCAACCCGCGCGGGGCGTACGAGGAGGCGATCGAGATCGCGGGCGCCCACCAGTCCTCGTACGGGCGGGAGGCGGCCGGGGTGTTCGCCGCGGCGGTGGCGGCGGCGTGCGCGCCGGGCGCGACGGCGGAATCGGTGGTGGAGGACGCGCTGGCACTGGCGAAGGACGGTACGCGGGAGGCGATCTCGGCGGTGCGCGCGGCGGCGGAACGTCAGGTCGCCGCCGGGCAGCGGGACTTCGAGGCGGCGCTCGCTCCGCTGCGGGCGGCGGTGGAACCGTACGACTCCGTCGGGCCGGACTACCGGAAGCCCTCGCTCGGTGCGCGGCGGCCCTCGCGGCTGCACTCGATCGAGGAGCTGCCGGTGGCGCTGGGCATGCTGCTGGTCGCGGGCGGGGACTACACGACGGCGGTGCTGGGGTCGGTGAACTACGGGCGGGACTGCGACTCGATCGCGACGATGGCGGGGGCGCTGGCGGGCGCGCTGGGCGGAGAGTCCGCGGTCCCGGCGGGCTGGGTGAAACAGGTCGCCGAGGCCAGCCGGCTCGACCTGCACGGTCCGGCGGCGGCGGTCGCGGAGGTCGCGCGCGAGGTCTTCGCCCGGGACGGGGCGCGGCGGCGCCGCCACGAAGCCGCGTTCACGGCCCTGACGGAGCCCCGGTGACCCGGCAGGACCCTGCCGGGCCCTGGCCCGGGCCTGCCCCCGCCACTCCGGCCGCGGCCACGGTTCCGGCCCTGGCCACGGCTTCGGCCCCGACTGCCGCCGCCCGCGCCCGGGGTCCCGCCCCTTCCCCGCTTCCGCCGGGGGCGGTACGGCTCACCTGGGTGCAGCCGGAGGACCTGGTCGGCCATGAGCTGCGCCAGGCGGCGGAGGACGGCCGGGACGCCGGGGCGCAGCTGCGGGCCTGGCTGGCGGCGGGCGGCCGCCTCCCGCCGGAACGGGCCGGCGCCTCACCGGACCCGGCCCCGCCACACCTCCGCGCCCTCGCGGAACACCTCCTGGACGAACTGGCCGCCCTCCCGTTCCCTGCGGGGCCCTCCCGGCACCGTCCCGCCGACGGGACCGGCACGGCCGGCACGGCCGGCGTCGAGCACGCGCGCAGCAGCCGCGAGGCGTTCGTCGCGCGGGTCGAGGCCGCGTGGCTGGGGCGGGCCGTGGGGTGTCTGCTCGGGAAGCCCGTGGAGAAGCTGCCCCTGGAGGGGATCCGGGCACTGGCTGCCGCTGCCGGCAACTGGCCGCTCGACGACTGGTTCACCGCCCGCGGCGTCCCGCCGGCGCTGCTCGCCGCGCACCCCTGGAACCGGCGTTCCGCCGCCACCTCCCTCGCCGAGAACATCGACGGGATGCCCGAGGACGACGACCTCGAGTACCCGCTGCTCAACCTCCTCCTGCTGCAGCGCCACGGCAGGGACTTCGGCACCGCCGACGTCGGCCGGCTGTGGCTCGACGTGCTGCCCGCCGGCCGGACCTTCACCGCCGAGCGCATCGCCTACCGCAATCTGCTCCTCGGCCTGGAACCCCCGCTCACCGCCACCCACCGCAACCCGTTCCGCGAGTGGATCGGCGCCCTGATCCGCGCCGACCTGCACGGCTGGACCAACCCCGGCGACCCGGCCCGCGCGGCCGCCCAGGCGGCCCGCGACGCGGCGCTCAGCCACACCGGCAACGGCCTCCACGCCGCCCGCTTCGCCGCCGCGACCATCGCCGCGGCGGCCTCCGGCACGGCCGACGTACACGCCTCGCTCCGGGCCGGCCTGGCCGTCGTACCGGCCGGCTCCCGGCTGGCCGAGGCCGTCCGCCACGGGATCGGGGCCGCCGAGCGCCGCGCGGGCCTGGACTTCGACCCGGTCGTGGACGAGCTGCACCGCCGCTACGGCCACTATCACTGGGTGCACTCCGTCCCGAACGCCGCGCTGATCGCCGCCGCCCTCACCCACGCCGACGGGGACTTCACCCGCTCCGTGTGCGCGGCGGTGTCCGGCGGCTGGGACACCGATTCCAACGGGGCCACCGCCGGGAGCGTCGCCGGGCTGCTGGCCGGTGCGCCGGACCGGCTGCCGGACCGGTGGACGGCGCCCCTGAAGAACCGCCTGGCCAGCACCGTCCCCGGCTTCGACGGCATCGGCTTCGACGCCCTGGCACGGCTCACCGCGTCCCTCGCGGGACCAGTCAACCCACAGGAGGAAGCCCTCTCATGACGGGCAGCATCGTGGTGCTCGGCAGCACCAACATGGACCTCGTCGCCTACGTCGCCAAGGCCCCGCGCCTCGGGGAGACCGTGACCGGCCGGGAGTTCCGTACCGTCCCCGGCGGCAAGGGCGCCAACCAGGCCGTCGCCGCGGCCCGCGCCGGCGGTTCGGTGGCGATGATCGGGGCGGTCGGCGCCGACGCCTTCGGCGTACGGCTGCGGTCGGCGCTGTCCGAGGCCGGGGTGGACACCGACGCCCTGCGCACCGTCGAGGGCGCCAGCGGCACCGCGCACATCACGGTCGACGACGAGGGCGGCAACGCGATCGTGGTGATCCCCGGCGCCAACGGCCGCGTCACCGGCCTGGAGGCGGGCGACGAGGCGCGGATCGCGGCGGCCGGCTCCCTGCTGCTGCAGCTGGAGGTGCCGCTGTCGGCGGTCACCGCGGCCGCGCGGGCCGCGCGGGCGCACGGCGTACGGACCGTGCTGACGCCGGCTCCCGCACGGCCGCTGCCGCCCGAACTGCTGTCGGCCGTCGACCTGCTGCTGCCCAACGAGCACGAGGCGGCCGCCCTGACCGGGCTGACCGACCCCGGGCAGGCGGCGCAGGCACTGCTGCACGACGTGCCGGAGGTCGTGATCACGCTCGGTGCGGCGGGGGTGCTGTACGCGGCGCGCGGCCGGGAGCCGCTCTCCGTGCCCGCGCCGCGGGTCCGGGCCGTGGACACGACGGCGGCGGGCGACACCTTCGCCGGTGCGCTCGCCGTGGCCCTGGGCGAGGGCCGGCCGGTGCCCGAGGCACTGGCCTGGGCCTCGGCCGCGGCTGCCCTGTCCGTGCAGCGGCCGGGCGCCCAGGACTCGATGCCGTCCCGGCCCGAGATCGACGCCGCGGCGGACCGGTCCGCGGCCGGGTCGGTGGCACGGTCGGCGAACCGGTCAGCGGACCAGTCGGCGGACCGGTCCGCGGCAGCTGACGGCACCCCGTCCGGACAGGGGCGGACCTCATGAGCGAGACCCGGTCCCCGGCCGCCGGGGGAACCCCCGGCCCGGAGGCGCCCCCCTCCCCCGGCCCGCTCGACGGGCTCCGCGTCCTCGATCTGGCCACCCTCTTCGCCGGGCCGCTCGCGGCCACCCTGCTCGGGGACTTCGGCGCCGAGGTGATCAAGGTCGAGCATCCGCGGCGGCCCGATCCGTCCCGCGGCCACGGCCCCTCCAAGGACGGGGTGGGCCTGTGGTGGAAGCTGCTCGGGCGGAACAAGCGGACCATCACCCTCGACCTCTCCACCCCCGGCGGCCGGGACACCCTGCTCGGGCTGGCCGCGACAGCCGACGTGGTCATCGAGAACTTCCGGCCCGGCACCCTGGAGAAGTGGGGGCTGGGATGGGCGGAGCTGAGCGCCGCCAACCCCCGGCTGGTGCTGGCCCGGGTGACCGGCTTCGGCCAGACCGGCCCGTACGCCCGCCGCCCCGGCTTCGGCACGCTCGCCGAGGCGATGAGCGGCTTCGCGGCGATCACCGGGGAGCCGGACGGCCCGCCCACCCTGCCGCCGTTCGGCCTCGCGGACTCGATCGCCGCACTGACCGCCGCGTACGCCGTGATGACGGCCCTGGCCGGCCGGGACCGCACCGGCCGCGGCCAGGTCGTGGACCTGGCGATCATCGAGCCGATCCTGACGGTGCTCGGCCCGCACCCGCTCTGGTACGACCAGCTCGGCTACGTCCAGCCGCGCACCGGCAACCGGTCCACCAACAACGCGCCCCGCAACACCTACCGCAGCGCCGACGGCCGCTGGCTGGCCGTGTCCACCTCGGCCCAGTCGGTCGCGGAGCGGGTGGTGCACCTGGTGGGCCGGCCGGAGCTGGCCGCCGAGCCGTGGTTCGCGACGGGCTCGGGACGGGCCGCGCACGCCGCGCTGCTCGACGAGGCCGTCGGCGGGTGGATCGCCCGGCACAAGGCGGACGAGGTCGTGTCCGCGTTCGAGGAGGCGGAGGCCGCGGTGGCGCCGGTGTACGACGTCCGGGACGTGATGGCCGACCCGCAGTACGCGGCCCTGGACACGGTCACCGAGGTCGACGACCCGGAACTGGGACCGCTGCGCATGCAGAACGTCCTGTTCCGGCTGTCGGAGACGCCCGGCGGCATCCGCTGGGCGGGCCGCCCGCACGGCGCCGACACCGACGCGGTGCTCGCCGGACTCGGCCTGTCCGAAGGGGACCTGGCCCGGCTCCGCGAGGAGGGAGCACTGTGATCCTGACCTGGCTGTACGTCCCCGGGGACCGCCCGGAGGTGGTGGCGAAGGCGCTCGCCTCCGGAGCGGACGCGGTGATCGTGGACCTGGAGGACGCGGTGCCGGCCTCGCGCAAGGAGTACGCGCGGGCGGCGACGGCGGAGCTGCTGACCGTCCGGCCGCCGGTGCCGGTCCACGTCCGGGTCAACGCCCTGGCCTCGCCCTGGGCGGGCGCGGACCTCGCCGCCCTCGCGGGGCTGCACGGCCTGGCCGGCCTGCGGCTGCCGAAGGTGACCGCGCCCGAGCAGGTCTCCCGGGTCGCGGAACGCACGGGCGGGGTGGCCCTGTACGCCTTGCTGGAGTCCGCGCTGGGGGTGGAGCGGGCGTACGAGATCGCCCGCGCGCACCCGGCCCTGCGCGGGCTGTCGCTCGGCGAGGCGGACCTCCGTGCGGACCTGTGCCTGTCGGGGCCGCTGGCCGACGCCGGCCTGGACTGGCCGCGCTCCCGGGTCGTGGTCGCGGCCCGGGCGGCGGGCCTGGCGCCGCCCGCGCAGTCGGTCTTCCCGGACATCCGCGACCTGGAGGCCCTGGCCGTGTCCTGCGCCCGGGGCCGTGCGCTGGGGTTCCTGGGCCGGGCGGCGATCCACCCGCGCCAGCTGCCGGTGATCGAACGGGCCTACCTGCCGACCGCCGAGGAGGTCACGGCGGCCCGTGAGGTGGTCCTGGCCGCGGCGGCCGCCCCGGGCGCGCTGGCCCTGGCGGACGGCCGCTTCGTCGACCCGGCGGTGGTGGCCGCGGCGAAACGGACGCTCGCCCTCACCCAGCGCGAGTCCCCGGCCGCGCGCTGCGGCCCGGCGACCCCGGCGACCCCGGCGACCCCGGCGACCTGAGGAGTACGACACCGGCGGCGAAGGCCCAGTACACGACCAGTGCGGCGGTCAGGGCGCTGTTGCCCCAGCCGACCGCACTGTAGAAGCGGGCGGCGTCGGTGCCGAAGTACAGGGAGGGCAGGAAGGCCAGGTTGGCGGCGGCGACGGCGTACGCGGCCAGCCCCGTCCAGCGCGGCAGGACGCCGCTGCGCAGGATCGCGTATCCGGCGGCGGCCAGCAGCAGGGCGGTGAGCAGCCGGGCGGCAGAGCCGTGCAGCAGCATCGCACCGTGCGCGAGGGGCCCGTCGACGGTGGGGTCGAGGGTCCCGTCCGGGTGCTCCAGGACCACGCCGGCCTCCAGGGAGGCGGCGACCAGGGTGACGGTGACGTAGGCGGTCCCGGCTCCGAGGACGAGCCCGCCCAGGTAGTCGAACCCGGGCGCGGCAGTACGGATCAGGTACCGCAGCCCGGCCGTGAAGACGAGCAGGGCGGCGCAGGTGAGCAGGTTGAGGAGGATCCGGGTGAGCACGTTCCCGGCGGGCGGCGGACCGTCGTACACGAAGTACAGCGGCACCGCGACGAGCGCGAGCAGCCCGGCGGCGACGCCCGCTGCGCCGGTGATCCGGCGTAAGAGCGCGTCGTGGGCGGCGCTCCCGTGGACGGCGGTCCCGGGGATGTCGTACAAGGCCATGTCAGCTCTCCGTATCTCGTGCGTCTCGTGCGTCTTGTGCGTCTCGTTCGATGCCGTCGAGGAGGCGGGCCAGGCCGAGCCGGAGGATCGGGGCGACGTCGCCGTCCTCCTCCTCGTCGAGCCCCGGGCCCCCGATGAGCGAGGTCAGGACGGGGAAGCGGGACGGGTCCAGCCGCTCGGCGAGTACCTGTCCGTACGCCGCGGCCCCCTCCGGGTCCAGTTCGGTTGCCACCCGCGCGAGGTCGCGTACGGCGCCCGAGAGGAAGGTGGCGACCGGGACCAGCTCGGCCGGGTCGAGCCCGGACCGGGAGAGCGGGGCGAGCAGCGCCTCGAACCAGGCGAGCTCGCCCGGGCCGACGGGCGCGCCGGTGGTGGGGGCGCGCAGCAGCCACGGATGCCGCAGGTAGAGGTGCCAGAGGGCGTCGGCCCAGCCCTCGACGTCCCGCCGCCAGTGCGCGTCGCCGACGGCGGGCGGTGGGGATCCGGTCGCGGCGTCGACCATCGCCGCGAGCAGCTGTTCCTTGCCCCCGACGTGCCGGTACAGGGCCATGGCGGTGCACCCGAGCTCCCGGCCGACGCGCTGCATGGACAGCGCGTCGAGGCCCTCCGCGTCGGCGACGCGGATCCCGGCGAGCACGATCCCCCGCGCACTGAGCCGCGGCCCGGCGACCGCGTCCGCCTCCGCGGCGACCCGCCACAACAGTTCGGCGATCTCCCTGGGGTCGGGCATGGGCACTCCCGCCTCTCCGGCTCGTCCCGCACGTTTATGTCCTATATTCAATTTACGCCATAAACTCACTCCGAGTCCAGAGCCGGACGCGAGCGAGGCACGGGGGCGCTGAACGGCGCGGACATGCCGAAGGGGGGTGCCGCGTCGGCGGCACCCCCCTTCGGGACGCTTGTCAGACCTTCTTCGCCTCTGCGGCGGGCCCGTCGGCCTCACCGGCCTCGACCTTGGCCTCCGCCTTGGCCTCGACCTTGGCCTCCACCGAGCCGTCGGCCCCGGCCGGGGCCGTATCGGCCGGCCGCGCCTTGATGAGCCCGTCCCCGGTCGGCTTCGGCTTCTCCGCCGCTTCCGCCTTCACCGGCCCGGCGCCCTTCCTGGCGGCGCTCGCCGCCTTCGCCGCGGCCACCACGGCCTTGATGTCCTCCCCGTCCGCGTCCGCCGGTGCGGCGTCCGCATCGGCGTCCGTGTCCGGCTCGACCACCAGCTCACGGCCCGGCCGGAACTTCGCCGACAGCACGAAGTAGACCACCGCGAGGATGAACACCGCGATCGCGGTCCAGACGTTCAGCCGCAGGCCCAGGATGTGGTGGGCGTCGTCGACCCGCAGGTACTCGGTCCAGACGCGGCCGGCACAGTACGCCGCCACGTAGAGGGCGAAGGCCCGGCCGTGGCCCAGCCGGAAGCGGCGGTCCGCCCAGATGACCAGCAGTGCCACGCCGACGCACCACAGGGACTCGTAGAGGAAGGTCGGGTGGTAGGTGCCCGCGACCCGGTTCGGGCCCTCGCTGATCTCCAGCGCCCAGGGCACGTCGGTCGCCCGGCCGTACAGCTCCTGGTTGAACCAGTTGCCCCAGCGGCCCAGCGCCTGGGCCAGCGCGATGCCGGGGGCGAGGGCGTCGGCCCAGGCGGGCAGCGGGATCCCGCGGCGGCGGCAGCCGATCCACGCACCGACCGCGCCCAGGGCGATGGCGCCCCAGATGCCGAGGCCGCCCTCCCAGATCTTGAAGGCGTTGACCCAGTCGCGGCCCTCGCCGAAGTAGAGCTGGTAGTCGGTGATCACGTGGTACAGCCGGCCGCCGACCAGGCCGAACGGCACGGCCCAGACGGCGATGTCGGCCACCGTGCCCGGCTTGCCGCCGCGCGCGATCCAGCGCTTGTTGCCGAGCCAGACGGCGACGAAGACGCCGATGATGATGCAGAACGCGTAGCCGCGCAGCGGGATCGGTCCGAGATGGATCACGCCGGTCGACGGGCTGGGGATGTAAGCAAGGTCCATGGCAGGTCCGACGCTACCTTGCCGGACGGTACGGACCGCAACCCGCCCGGCAAGCCGAAACCAAACCGTCGCACGGAGCGGACCCTTCTCCGCCCCGTGCCGCCGGGCGCCCGCCCGGCCGGTCCCGTTCCGTCCGGATCAGCCCTTGGCGGCCTGTTCCACGGCGGCCTTGAGCTTCTGCGGGGTCATCGGGTTGGCCTGGTCGGCGAAGATGTCCTTGCCGTTCAGCAGGACGGTCGGGGTGCCCCGGAAGTTCCCGGCGCGGAATGCCTCGTAGGACTTCGCCACCCAGCTGTTGTGGGTGCCCTTCTCCACGCAGGCCCGGAACTCGGGCGTGTCCAGCCCCGGCACCTTCGCGGCGAGCGCCAGCAGCTTCTCGTTCTTGCCGTAGGCGTCGTCCGTCTCCGGCGGCTGGTTCATGAAGAGCACGTCGTGGTACTCGGAGAACTTGCCCGCGTCCTGGGCGCAGGCCGCCGCGTTGGCCGCCTTCAGCGAGCCACTGCCGCCCATGTTGCCGTCGATCAGGGTGACCAGGTGGTACTCGGCCTTGAGCTGCCCCTTCTTCTCCAGCTCGTGGACGGCCGCCCGGTAGGCGTTCTCGAAGGACTTGCAGGCCGGGCAGCGGAAGTCCTCCCACACGGTGAGGGTGGACTTGGCCGAGTCCTGGCCGGTCTGGATGGCGAGCGCGTCCTTGCCGACGGCTCCGGAGGGTGCGGCGACGGGACCCGCCCCGGCGCCGCCGTCGTCCTTGCCCGCGTTGGCCGCGATCACGCCGACGACGGCCGCCAGGGCCAGTACGCCGACCACCGAGGCGGCCACCAGGATGGTCCGCCGGCGCTTCTCCCGGCCCTTGTCCCGTTCCCGCTCCGCTTGGAGTCGCTCCCGGGCCGATCGTTTCGCATCGCGGTTCGCACCGTCGTTCTTCTCGCTCACGTCCCGGCAAACGAAGCGGGGAGGCACCCCAGTGCCTCCCCGCGTCCGGTTCCACCCGATCGGGCTACAGAACCACGTCCGTGCCCGGTCGTGTGAACACGCGTGCGTCAGCCGCGGCGGACTCCGTCCGCCAGCTCGCCCGCCAGGGCGCGCACGGCGGCCAGGCCGGCCGGCAGGTCCGGCGCGTCCAGCAGCAGCTTCACGAAGGCCGAGCCGACGATCACACCGTCGGCGAACGCGGCGACCTCCTTGGCCTGGACGGCGTTGGAGACGCCGAGGCCCACGCAGACCGGCAGCTCGGTGGTGCGGCGGGTGCGCTCGACCAGCTCCTGGGCCTGGTTCCCGACGGACTCGCGGGTGCCGGTGACGCCCATCAGCGAGGCCGCGTAGACGAAACCGCTGCCGGCCGCCGTGATGGTGGCCAGGCGCTCGTCCTTGCTGGACGGGGCGACCACGAACACGGTCGCCAGACCGTGCTTCGCGGCGTGCTCGCGCCACAGCCCGGACTCCTGCACCGGCAGGTCGGGCAGGATGCAGCCGGCGCCGCCGGCCGCCGCGAGCTCCTCGGTGAACCGCTCGACGCCGTAGCGGTCGATCGGGTTCCAGTAGGTCATCACGAGGATCGGCGCACCGGTCGCCTCGTGGGCCTCGCGGACGGTCCGCAGCACGTCGGCGATCTTCACGCCGCCGCGCAGGGCGATGTCGTCGGCGGTCTGGATGATCGGGCCGTCCAGGACCGGGTCGCTGTGCGGGAGCCCGACCTCGACGATGTCGGCGCCGCCGGCGAGAGCGGCCTTGACGGCCTCGATGCCGCCGTCCACGGTCGGGAAGCCCGCCGGGAGGTAGGCGACCAGGGCGGCGCGGTCCTCGGCCTTGGCCTTGGCCAGGGTGTCGTTGAGCAGCTGGATGTTGCCTGTGGTCACTTCGACTCTCCCTCGGCCCCGTTGTCGTAGAGCCCGAAGTAGCGGGCCGCCGTGTCCATGTCCTTGTCGCCGCGGCCGGACAGGTTGACGATGATCAGACCGTCCTTGCCCAGCTCCTTGCCGAGGTCCAGGGCGCCGGCGAGGGCGTGCGAGGACTCGATGGCCGGGATGATGCCCTCGGTGCGGGAGAGCAGGCGCAGCGCCTGCATGGCGGCGTCGTCGGTGACCGCGCGGTACTCGCCGCGGCCGCTGTCCTTGAGGTAGGCGTGCTCCGGGCCGATGCCCGGGTAGTCCAGGCCGGCCGAGATCGAGTACGGCTCGGTGATCTGGCCCTCGTCGTCCTGGAGGACGTACGAGCGGGAGCCGTGCAGGATGCCCGGCTCGCCGGCGGTCAGGGTGGCCGCGTGCTCGCCGGTCTCGACGCCGTGGCCGGCCGGCTCCAGGCCGACGAGGCGGACCGAGGCGTCCGGAATGAAGGCGTGGAACAGGCCGATGGCGTTGGAGCCGCCGCCGACGCAGGCCGCGACGGCGTCGGGCAGGCGGCCGGCACGCTCCAGGATCTGGCGGCGGGCCTCCACGCCGATGACCCGGTGGAAGTCGCGGACCATGGCGGGGAAGGGGTGCGGGCCGGCGACCGTGCCGAAGAGGTAGTGGGTCTCGTCGACGTTGGCGACCCAGTCGCGGAACGCCTCGTTGATGGCGTCCTTGAGGGTGCGGGAGCCGGACTTCACCGCGATGACCTCGGCGCCCAGCATGCGCATGCGGGCCACGTTGAGGGCCTGGCGCTGGGTGTCGATCTCGCCCATGTAGATGGTGCAGTCGAGGCCGAACAGGGCGCAGGCGGTGGCGGTGGCCACGCCGTGCTGGCCGGCGCCGGTCTCGGCGATGACGCGGGTCTTGCCCATGCGCTTGGTGAGCAGCGCCTGGCCCAGCACGTTGTTGATCTTGTGCGAGCCGGTGTGGTTCAGGTCCTCGCGCTTGAGGAAGATCCGCGCGCCGCCGGCGTGCTCGGCGAAGCGGGGGACCTCGGTGAGGGCGCTGGGGCGGCCGGTGTAGTTCACGAGCAGGTCGTTGAGCTCGGCGGCGAAGGCCGGGTCGCCCTTGGCCTTCTCGTACTCGACGGCGACCTCGTCCACGGCGGCGACCAGCGCCTCCGGGATGAACTTGCCGCCGAAGTCGCCGAAATAGCCCTCGGCGTTGGGGACGTGACCCTCCGGGTCCGGGATGAAGAACTGCTCGCTGGACATGGCCAGAACTCCTACGGAAGCGACGGTTGGGAACAACGTAGTGCGCCGTCGGCCCAAACGGCCCGTACCGGGTGAAACCATCGCGGAGCGGATGTCACCGGGTACGGGTGCGGCAGGCATGGCGGGTACGCCGATGTGCCGGAATGGGCGGAGCAGCTTGCGGCCGGGCCGGTGGTCGGCCCCGGCGGCAAGTGGAGAGCGCCGCGGACGGTACGGGCACCGGGCGTGCGCGATGGGCATACGCCGGGCGGGTACCGAGCCGGGGCTGCGCTACGGCGCGCCTCCGGCGCGCCATCGCATGCCGTTGACCTGTCCCGGCTCGGAGCCGATCACGTACCGCACCCGGCGGCCGAGCACCCGCCGGGCCGGTGCCCGGCAGCCGCGGGGCTTGCGGCCCCGGGCCAGGCAGGCATGCGGATCACGGGCCTGCACCGCCGTCCCGGGCACGCCGCCGTGCGGCCCGGGGCGTACGTGGCCCTCGGGACGGCGGCGGATGCGCGGGCGGGCGGCGGGCTGTGACGTCATCGCGCTGGTTCAGCTCCGGCCGTGGCGCAGAGCGGGGTGGGCGCCGGCGGCGACCAGGTCGGCGACGGCCGCCTTCGGGTCGCGGCCGGTGACCAGGGACTCTCCGACGAGGACGGCGTCGGCGCCCTCGTTGGCGTACGCGATCAGGTCGTGCGGCCCGCGGATGCCGGACTCGGCGACCTTGACGATGTGCGCCGGGATCTCCGGGCCGACCCGCTCGAAGGTGGAGCGGTCGACCTTCAGGTCCTTCAGGTTGCGCGCGTTGACGCCGATGATGCGGGCGCCGGCGGCGACGGCCCGCTCGACCTCTTCCTCGTCGTGGACCTCGACCAGCGGGGTCAGGCCGATGGACTCGGCGCGCTCGATGAGGGAGACCAGGGCCTCCTGCTCCAGCGCCGCGACGATCAGCAGGGCCAGGTCGGCGCCGTAGGCGCGGGCCTCCCACAGCTGGTACGCCGTGACGATGAAGTCCTTGCGGAGGATCGGGATGTCCACGCGGGCGCGGACGGCCTCCAGGTCCGCCAGCGAGCCGCCGAAGCGGCGCTGCTCGGTGAGGACCGAGATGACCGCGGCACCGCCCGCCTCGTAGTCGGCGGCGAGTCCCGCCGGATCCGCGATCGCGGCCAGCGCGCCCTTGGACGGGCTGGAACGCTTGACCTCGCAGATCACCTTGACGCCGTCGCCGCGGAGGGCCGCGACGCCGTCCTTCGCGCGGGGCGCCTTGGCGGCACGCTCCTTGAGCTCGTCGAGGCTGACGCGCGCCTGCCGTTCGGCAAGGTCTTCGCGGACCCCTTCGATGATCTCGTCGAGCACACTCACGCGAGCGGCCCCCTTCCGGGTCGGATGGCTGGTTCAGGGTCGGTTCGACTGCCTCATGGTCAGCAATCAAATGGTATCCGCAGCTGCCGTCTCGCCCGGCATGCGGTTGATGCCATCCCACCACCCGGACATTCGGAATCCAAGGCGCACCTGACGGATCACGGTGCGAACCATGCGCCGATGGGCAGATTCCGGACAACGGCGAAGGTCAGAGCCAGGATACCGAGGGCCCACCATGCCTGCGATTTCAAGGAAATGCGCGGGGCCGGGGCGCCCTGACAGGCACGTTTCAGCCACACGGCCAAGTAGACCGCGAAGACCAGGTAGCCGGCCACGGCGAGGGCGTTCGCGCTGACCGCGGCTGTCAGGTCGGCGTGTGCGAAGGCGTGGGCGCTGCGGAGTCCGCCGCAGCCGGGACAGAGAATTCCGGTCAGCCGGAAGAGGGGGCAGACGGGGTAGTGGCCCGGCTCGTTCGGGTCGACGGCCCCGACGTAGGCGAAGGCGGCGACGGCGCCGACGGCGGCGGTTGCGGGCGCGGCGAGGCGCCTCAGGAGCGCGGGCGACTGAAGGGCGTCCATGGGGCGATTGTGCCCCGCGCGACGGTCCGCCGCCGGTGCGGGCAGGCGCGCCCGCCCCAGGTACGGCAAAGGGCGCAGCCCGGGAGGCTGCGCCCTGTTGCGGAAGCCGCGAAAAGCTCAGGCGGTCTTGGCCGCGATGACCTCGGCCAGGTCCTTGTGCTCCGGCTTCTTCGCGCCCATGCCGGCCGCACGCATCGCCATGCCGACGATGCCACCGATCACGACGATCACCATGCCGGCCCAGAAACCGAGCGGGTTGGCCAGCACCATGAAGGCGCCGGAGACGCAGAAACCGATGAAGGCGATGATGACACCGGTCCAGGCGGCCGGGGTGTGTCCGTGGCTGCTGCCCGCCATGAGTTGCTCCTCGTTGCTCTGTCCGAACGCGCTGTGTAGAACGCTCGGGAAACATTCTTCCGCACCGGGCGGGGCCGGGCCCCATCGGGTCCGGGTTCGCGGGCCTCGATTGACGCGCGGGAGCCGGCTCGATGGCCCGGTCCCTCAGGGCGGGACGGGGCGGGGGCCCGCGCGGTGCCCGCCGGGGCGGGCCGGGGCCGGTTCAGCCGGTCGGGTCCTCGCCGCGGTCCAGGGCCTTCCAGATGTCCTCGGGCCGGTCCGGGTCCGGCGCGGCGGACGCGCGGCGCGGCCGGGGCCGGGCGGTGCCCTCCCGCTCGTAGCGTCCGCCCATCGCGGGCCAGGTCCGTCCGTAGCGCAGGGCCAGCAGCCCCGCGAGGAGGATCAGCAGCCCGCCCGCGGCGGTGACGTACGGCCAGGCGGTGTGGGTGAGCCCGGCCACCCGCGCCGCGGTGTCCGCGGTGGTGCGGGCGGCCTCGGCGTCCAGGGCCGCCCGGTCCGAGGCACCGGCCAGCGCGGCCGCGGCGGCGCCCAGGCCGCTCAGCGCCAGCAGCGCGGCCACCACGAGCCGCCCCTTGCTCCGCACGGCGAACACGGCCACCAGGGCCGCGAGGCCGACGATGGCCAGGGCCGCCGGCACACCGGTGACCTCGCGCCCTTCGGCGCTCAGGGCCATCGAGGACTCCGCGATCGCGGCGGTGCCGCGGGCCCAGACCTGGCCCGAGGCCAGCAGCACGACGGTGGCGCCGAGGGCGCCGAGCAGCAGCGCGATCGCCACGCTGCGGCGGCCGGCGGCACGGCCGGCGCCGGAGGCACCGGCAGCCGCGTCGGGGGCACCGGCGTCGGAGGCGCCGGCATCGGAACGGGGTGGGGGTACGGCACTCACGTACCCCACTATCCCTTACGCCCCTCTCAGCCGTGGAGGCGGTTCGCCGCTCCCACGGCGCGGAGCACCGCGGCCGCCTTGTTGCGGCACTCGTTGTCCTCCGCCTCGGGCACCGAGTCGGCGACCACGCCCGCCCCGGCCTGCACGTACGCGGTGCCGTCGCGCAGCACCGCGGTGCGGATGGCGATCGCGGTGTCGGAGTCCCCGGCGAAGTCGAGGTAGCCGACGCAGCCGCCGTAGAGCCCGCGGCGGGTGGGCTCCAGCTCCTCGATGATCTGCATGGCGCGCGGCTTGGGCGCACCGGACAGGGTGCCGGCGGGGAAGCAGGCGGTCAGCACGTCGAAGGCGGTCCGGCCCTCGGCGACGCGGCCGGTGACGGTCGAGACGATGTGCATGACGTGGGAGTACCGCTCGATCGACATGAAGTCGACGACCTCGACGGAGCCCGGCTCGCAGACCCGGCCCAGGTCGTTGCGGGCCAGGTCGACCAGCATCAGGTGCTCGGCCCGCTCCTTGGGGTCCGCGAGCAGCTCCTCGGCGAGCTCGTGGTCGGCCTGCGGGGTGGCACCGCGGTGGCGGGTGCCGGCGATCGGGTGGACCATCGCCTGCCGGTCCTCGACCTTGACCAGCGCCTCCGGGCTGGAGCCGACCACGTCGAAGCCGTCGAACCGGAAGAGGTACATGTACGGCGAGGGGTTGGTGGCCCGCAGTACCCGGTACACGTCCAGGGCGCTCGCCGCGCAGGGGGTCTCGAACCGCTGCGAGGGCACCACCTGGAAGGCCTCGCCGGCCCGGATGCGCTCCTTGACGTCCTCGACGGCCTCCCGGTACTTGTCGCCGCCCCACAGGCCGGAGAACTCCGGCAGCTCGGAGGGCGGCAGCGGGGCGGGCGCGTAGGGCGCGGGCCGGGCGAGGTCGGCCTCCATGGCGTCGAGGCGGGCCACGGCGTCCGCGTAGGCCTCGTCGACCCCGGAGTCGAGGTCGTTGTGGTTGATGGCGTTGGCGATCAGCAGGACGGTGCCGTCCCAGTGGTCGAGGACCGCCAGGTCGGAGGTGAGCAGCATGGTCAGCTCGGGCAGCTGCAGGTCGTCGGTGCCGTGCTCGCCGATGCGCTCCAGGCGGCGGACGATGTCGTAACCGAGGTAGCCGACCATGCCGCCGGTGAACGGGGGCATCCCGTCGGCGAGGTCGCGCGGGGTGTGCAGGGTGGCGACGGTGCGGCGCAGCGCCTCCAGCGGGTCGCCGTCGGTGGGCACGCCCACGGGCGGGGTGCCGATCCAGTGCGCCTGCCCGTCGCGGACGGTCAGGGTGGCGTCGGACCGCACTCCGACGAACGAGTAGCGGGACCAAGAGCGTCCGTTCTCGGCGGACTCCAGGAGGAAGGTGCCCGGTCGTTCGGCGGCCAGCTTCCGGTAGAGGCCGACGGGGGTGTCACCGTCGGCCAGCAGGCGGCGGCTGACGGGAATGACACGGCGGTCGTCCGCGAGCTTGCGGAACGTCTCAAGATCCATGTTCTGGGACCTTACCTGTGCGAGAGCGGCAGGACGTCGGCGTCGAAGCAGGTGCGGGCGCCGGTGTGACAGGCGGCGCCGACCTGGTCGACCTTGACGAGGACGGTGTCGGCGTCGCAGTCGAGTGCCACCGACTTCACGTGCTGGAAGTGGCCGGAGGTGTCCCCCTTGACCCAGTACTCCTGGCGGCTGCGGGACCAGTAGGTGCAGCGGCCGGTGGTCAGGGTGCGGTGCAGTGCCTCGTCGTCCATCCAGCCGAGCATGAGCACCTCACCGGTGTCGTACTGCTGGGCGATGGCGGGCACCAGGCCGTCCGGGGACCGCTTGAGGCGGGCCGCGACGGCCGGGTCGAGGTTGCTCGGGCGGGGGGTGTTACTCATGCGTGCCATTGTGCCGCGCCCGTCGGCGGGGCCGGGCCGACCGTCCGCCTGATGGGCGGGCATGTGTCAGGTTCGCGCCGTAGTCTTGCCGCATGTCGACGCATGCGAAGCGCGAACGCCTGTTGCTGGCGGACCTGTTGGAAGCGGCGGGACCGGAGGCCCGCACCCTGTGCGAGGGCTGGGCCTGCCGCGATCTGGCGGCGCACGTGGTGGTGCGGGAGCGCCGGCCGGACGCGGCGGGGGGCCTGGTGCTGTCGGTGCTGAAGGAGCGGCTGGAGCGGGTCATGGCCGAGTACGCGGCCAAGCCGTACGAGGAGCTGATCCAGCTGATCCGCACCGGCCCGCCGAAGATGTCGCCGTACGCGCTGAAGCCGATCGACGAGGCGGCGAACGCGGTGGAGTTCTACGTCCACGCGGAGGACGTGCGCCGCGCGCAGCCGGACTGGTCGCCGCGCGAGCTGGACCCGGTGTTCTCGGACGTGCTGTGGAGCCGGCTGGAGAGGATGGCACGGCTGACCGGGCGCCGTTCCCCGGTCGGGCTGGTGCTGCGGCGGCCGGACGGCCGTACGGCGGTGGCCCGCAAGGGGGCTCCGGTGGTCACGGTGACCGGGGAGCCGGGCGAGCTGACCCTGTTCTGCTTCGGGCGGCAGGCGGCGGCGCAGATCGACCTGGAAGGCGAGAAGCCGGCCATCGCCGCACTGACGACGGCGAAGCTCGGCCTCTGACGGGCCGCGGCCGGGGCCGGCCACCGGGCCCCTGGCAACGCCGGCGAGGCCGGGTCCGCCAGGGTCGCAGGGAACTGCGCGACCGGCCGTGACGGCGCCGCGGCGCCGTCACGAACGTCCGGCCCCCGGACGGCCGCGGGGGTGTCCCGCCCGACGGGACACCCGGGCGGGACCGGGCCCGCAGCACCGCGCAGCGGTCAGCGGACCGGGTGGCCCGCCTCGCGGAGCGCGCCCTTGACCTCGCCGATGCGCAGGTCGCCGAAGTGGAACACGGAGGCGGCGAGCACCGCGTCCGCGCCCGCCTCGATGGCCGGCGGGAAGTCGGCGAGCCTGCCGGCGCCGCCGGAGGCGATCACCGGCACGGTGACGTGCTTGCGCACGGCGGCGATCATCTCGATGTCGTAGCCGTCCTTGGTGCCGTCGGCGTCCATCGAGTTGAGCAGGATCTCGCCCGCGCCGAGCTCGGCCGCCCGGTGCGCCCATTCGACCGCGTCGATGCCGGTGCCCTTGCGGCCGCCGTGCGTGGTGACCTCGAAGGAGCCGGACGGGGTGCGGCGGGCGTCGACGGACAGGACGAGCACCTGGCGGCCGAACCGCTCGGCGATCTCCCGGATCAGCTCGGGCCGGGCGATGGCGGCGGTGTTGACCCCGACCTTGTCGGCGCCGGCCCGCAGCAGCTTGTCCACGTCGTCGGCGGTGCGGACGCCGCCGCCCACCGTCAGCGGGATGAAGACCTGCTCGGCGGTGCGGCGCACCACGTCGTAGGTGGTCTCCCGGTTGCCGGAGGAGGCGGTGATGTCGAGGAAGGTCAGCTCGTCGGCGCCCTCGGCGTCGTACAGCTTGGCCATCTCGACGGGGTCGCCCGCATCGCGCAGGTTCTGGAAGTTGACGCCCTTGACGACCCGGCCGTTGTCCACGTCCAGGCAGGGGATCACGCGTACGGCGAGGGTCATGACGATGCTCCTTCGGGGTCGCCCCGGAAGGCTTCCACCTCGACTTCCACCAGGATGCGCGGGTCGACGAATCCCTCGACCACGAGCAGCGTGGTGACCGGACGGACGGCGTCGAAGACCTCCGAGTGGGCCCGGCCCACGGCGTCCACGTCGCGGACGTGCGTCAGGTACATCCGGGTCCGGATCACCGAGTCCGCGCCGAGGCCGAACTCCGACAGCGCCTCCAGCGCGTGGCCGAAGGCGGCCTTCGCCTGCTCGTACGGGTCGCCCTCGCCGAGCAGCACGTTGCCCTTGAAGGCGGTGGTGCCGCCCACCAGGACCCGGTCGCCGGCCGCGACGGCCCGGGAGAAGCCGAACACGTCCTCCCAGGGGCTGCCGGACTGCACCCGCCGGACACCTGTCACGAGGAGACCACCTCCAGTGCCTCCTGCAGGGTGAAGGCCTTGGCGTACAGGGCCTTGCCGACGATCGCACCCTCGACGCCCAGGGGCACCAGCCCGGACAGGGCCCGCAGGTCGTCCAGGGAGGAGATGCCGCCGGAGGCGACGACGGGCCGGTCGGTGGCGGCGCAGACGTTCCTCAGCAGCTCCAGGTTGGGGCCGGTGAGGGTGCCGTCCTTGCCGATGTCGGTGACGACGTAGCGGGCGCAGCCCTCGGAGTCGAGGCGGGCGAGGGTCTCGTAGAGGTCGCCGCCCTCGCTGGTCCAGCCGCGGCCCTTGAGGGTGGTGCCGCGCACGTCCAGGCCGATGGCGATCTTGTCGCCGTGCTCGGCGATGGCCTTGGCGGCCCACTCGGGGGTCTCCAGGGCGGCCGTGCCGAGGTTGACGCGGGTGCAGCCGGTGGCGAGGGCCGCGGCGAGCGAGGCGTCGTCGCGGATGCCGCCGGACAGTTCGACCTTGATGTCCATGGCGCGGGTGATCCCGGCGACCAGGTCCCGGTTGTCGCCGGTGCCGAAGGCGGCGTCCAGGTCGACCAGGTGCAGCCACTCGGCGCCGGCCGCCTGCCAGGCGAGGGCCGCCTCCAGCGGGGAACCGTAGGAGGTTTCGCTGCCGGACACGCCGTGCACGAGGCGTACGGCCTGGCCGTCGCGGACGTCGACCGCAGGAAGCAGTTCAAGCGTGTTCGGCATCAGAGGGTCTCGATCCAGTTGGTGAGGAGCTGGGCGCCGGCGTCGCCGGACTTCTCGGGGTGGAACTGGGTGGCCCACAGGGCCGCGTTCTCCACCGCCGCCACGAACGGCTCGCCGTGGGTGGCCCAGGTGACCTTGGGGGCTGCGATGTGCGGGTTGGTCACTTCGAGGCTCCATTCGCGGACCGCGTAGGAGTGCACGAAGTAGAACCGGGCGTCGGCGTCCAGGCCGGCGAAGGCCCTGCTGTCGGCCGGCGCGTCGACGGTGTTCCAGCCCATGTGCGGGACGACGGGGGCCTTCAGCGGCTCGACGGTGCCGGGCCACTGGTCGAGCCCTTCGGTCTCGACGCCGTGCTCGATGCCGCGCTCGAAGAGGATCTGCATGCCGACGCAGATGCCCATGACGGGGCGTCCGCCGGAGAGGCGGCGGCCGACGATCCAGTCGCCGCGGACGTCGCGCAGGCCCTGCATGCAGGCGGCGAAGGCGCCGACGCCGGGGACGAGGAGTCCGTCGGCGTCCATGGCCTTGTCGTAGTCGCGGGTGATCTCGACGTCCGCGCCGACCCGGGCGAGCGCGCGCTCGGCGGAGCGGACGTTGCCGAAGCCGTAGTCGAAGACGACGACGTTCTTCTTGCTCATCCCCAGATTCCTTCGATCCGCAGGACTCCGGCGACCAGACACATCACGGAGCCGATGGCGAGCAGGAAGACCACCGATTTCGGCATCTTCTGCTTCTGGAACGAGTAGACGCCGCCGGCCAGGAAGAGGCCGACGACGATCAGGACGGTGGACAGGCCGGTCACGGCTACAGGGCACCCTTCGTGGAGGGGAGGATGCCCGCGGCGCGCGGGTCCCGCTCGGAGGCGTAGCGGAGCGCCCGGGCCAGGGCCTTGAACTGGCACTCGACGATGTGGTGGGCGTTGCGGCCGTACGGGACGTGCACGTGCAGCGCGATCTGGGCCTGGGCCACGAAGGACTCCAGGATGTGGCGCGTCATCGTGGTGTCGTACTCGCCGATCATCGGCGCCATGTTCTCGGGCTCGGTGTGCACGAGGTAGGGGCGGCCGGAGAGGTCGACGGTGACCTGGGCGAGGGACTCGTCCAGCGGCACGGTGCAGTTGCCGAACCGGTAGATGCCCACCTTGTCGCCGAGCGCCTGCTTGAAGGCGGCGCCGAGCGCGAGGGCGGTGTCCTCGATGGTGTGGTGGGAGTCGATGTGCAGGTCGCCGTCGGTCTTGACGGTGAGGTCGAAGAGACCGTGGCGGCCGAGCTGGTCGAGCATGTGGTCGTAGAAGCCCACGCCGGTGGCGACGTCGACCTTGCCGGTGCCGTCGAGGTCTATCTCGACCAGGACCGAGGTCTCCTTGGTGGTGCGTTCGACCCGTCCGATGCGGCTCATGCCTGCTGCTCCTTCTTCAGTGCGCGAACCGCTTCCAGGAACGCGTCGTTCTCAGCCGGGGTGCCGGCGGTGACCCGCAGCCAGCCCGGTACGCCGTTGTCCCGGACCAGGACTCCCCGGTCGAGGATCTGCTGCCAGGCGGTGTGGGAATCGGCGAACTTGCCGAACTGGACGAAGTTCGCGTCCGAGTCGGTGACCTCGTAGCCGATCGCCCGCAGTTCGCAGACCAGCCGGTCCCGCTCGGCCTTGAGCTGCTCGACGTAGCCGAGCAGGGTGTCGGTGTGCTCCAGCGCGGCCAGGGCCGTGGCCTGGGTGACGGCGGACAGGTGGTACGGCAGGCGCACCAGCTGGACGGCGTCGACCACGGCGGTGTGGGCCGCGAGGTAGCCCAGGCGCAGTCCGGCCGCGCCGAAGGCCTTGGACATGGTCCGGGAGATCACCAGGTTGGGGCGGCCCTCGATGAGGGGCAGCAGGGACTCCCGGTGGGAGAACTCCACGTACGCCTCGTCGACGATCACCAGGGAGGGCTTCGCCGCCTGCGCCGCCTCGTACAGCGCGAGGACCGTCGCGGCCTCGACGGCCGTGCCGGTGGGGTTGTTGGGCGAGGCGATGAAGACGACCTCGGGTGCGTGCTCGGCGATCGCCCGCTCGGCCGCGGCGAGGTCGATGGTGAAGTCCTCGTTGCGGGGGCCGGAGATCCAGCCGGTCCCGGTGCCGCGCGCGATGAGCGCGTGCATCGAATACGAGGGCTCGAAGCCGATGGCGGTGCGGCCCGGTCCGCCGAAGGTCTGCAGCAGCTGCTGGAGGACCTCGTTGGAGCCGTTGGCGGCCCAGACGTTCTCCTTGCCGACCGGGTGCCCGGCCGTCCGGGTCAGGTACGCGGCGAGCTCGGTGCGGAGCTCGACGGCGTCCCGGTCGGGGTAGCGGTTGAGGCCGCGGGCGGCCTCGGAGACCCGCTCGGCGATCCGCCGTACGAGCTCCTCGGGGAGCGGGTACGGGTTCTCGTTGGTGTTCAGCTGGACGGGTACGTCGAGCTGCGGGGCGCCGTACGGGGTCTTGCCGCGGAGCTCGTCCCGGATGGGGAGGTCGTCGATGCCGATGGTGCGGGCGGTGCCATTGCTACGGGTGGTGCCGGTGCCGCTGGTGTTGCCGGTGCTGGTGGTACCGGTGTTGCTGGTGTTGCTCACTGGCCGGGAACCTTCCATCCGAACCTCGCCTTGAGGGCCGCCCCGTGCGCGGGCAGGTCCTCGGCCTCGGCCAGCGTCACCACGTGGTGGGTGACCTCGGCCAGGGCGTCGCGCGTGTAGTCGACGATGTGGATGCCGCGCAGGAAGGACTGCACGGACAGCCCCGAGGAGTGGCAGGCGCAGCCGCCCGTGGGCAGCACGTGGTTGGAGCCGGCGCAGTAGTCGCCGAGGGAGACCGGGGCCCAGGGGCCGACGAAGATCGCGCCGGCGTTGCGGACCCGGGCGGCCCACTCGGCGGCGTCGGCGGTCTGGATCTCCAGGTGCTCGGCGCCGTACGCGTCGACGACCTTCAGGCCGTCCTCCAGGTCCCGCACGAGAACGATGGCGGACTGCTTGCCCTCCAGGGCCGGCTTGATCCGGTCCTCGACGTGCTTGGAGGCGGCGATCTGGGTCTCCAGCTCGCGCTCGACGGCCTCGGCCAGCTCCGCGGAGTCGGTGACGAGGACGGCGGCGGCCAGCGGGTCGTGCTCGGCCTGGCTGATCAGGTCGGCGGCGACGTGCACCGGGTCGGCGGTCGAGTCCGCGAGGACCGCGATCTCGGTCGGGCCGGCCTCGGTGTCGATGCCGATCTTCCCCGTGAAGTAGCGCTTGGCGGCGGCCACCCAGATGTTGCCGGGGCCGGTCACCATGTTCGCCGGGGCGCACTCCTCGGTGCCGTACGCGAACATCGCGACGGCCTGGGCCCCGCCGGCCGCGTACACCTCGTCCACGCCGAGCAGCGCGCACGCGGCCAGGATGGTCGGGTGCGGCAGCCCGTCGAAATCGGCCTGCGGCGGGGAGGCCAGGGCGACGGACTCCACGCCCGCCTCCTGGGCCGGGACCACGTTCATCACGACGGAGGACGGGTAGACGGAGCGCCCGCCCGGCGCGTACAGGCCGACGCGCTCGACCGGCACCCACTTCTCGGTGACGGTGCCGCCGCGCACCACCTGGGTGGTGTGCTCGGTGCGGCGCTGGGCGGCGTGCACGATCCGGGCGCGCCGGATCGACTCCTCCAGGGCGGCGCGGACGTCCGGGTCGAGGTCGGCGAGGGCCTTCTCCAGGGCCTCGGCGGGCACCCGGATGCGCTCCAGGGTGACCCCGTCGAACTTCTGCGCGTAGTCGATCAGCGCCGCCGTGCCACGATGATGGACGTCCTCGCAGATCGGCCGGACCTTGTCCAGGGCGGCCGCGACGTCGAACTCGGCACGGGGAAGCAGATCGCGCAGGGCGGCACCCTCGGGGAGGGCGTCACCGCGCAGGTCGATTCGAGAGATCACGTCCCAATTCTCTCAGACCCGATCCCGCCGCCGTCCGCCCGTATCACTGGCTGATACACGTCCCGGACGTCACCGGATGTCACACCCGGCCGATAGCGTTCCCGTACGGCCGGTCGCCGGGGGGAGCGGCCGGCGGACGGGCGAGCGGAGGGGGACCGCATGACCGAGGTGCCCGCGGGGACCGAACCGGACCACCTGACCGCGGCCGAACGGCGGATGTGGCAGGCGTTCCGCACGGGCGGCGTCTGTGATCTGAGCGCCCGTGCCGCCGGGCAGGACGACCCGTTCGGGGACCGCGCGTGGGGCCCGGAGCGCAGCGTCCGCGCCGGGGTGGTGGCCCTGCTGCTGCTCCACGGCCCGCCGCCGGTGCCGGGCCGGGTGGCCTCGCTGAAGCTGAGGGGCGCCCGGATCACCGGGCGGCTGGACCTGTCCGGCGGCACGGTGGAGCCGTACGTGGAGCTCCAGGCGTGCCGCTTCGACAGCGAGGTGCAGCTGTCCGAGGCCCGGTTCGGGACGCTGCGGCTGGTGCGGTGCGCGATACCGCGGCTGGAGGCGGCCCGGCTGCACACCGAGGGGGACCTGCACCTGCCGCGCTGCCGGGTGGCCCGGGGCATCCGGCTCACCGACGCGCAGATCGGCACGGACCTGCTGGTCAGCCAGGCGGTGGTGCAGCGGGACAACAAGGGGCGGGCGATCGCCGCCGACGGGATGTCGGTGGCCCAGGACCTCCAGGCGGAGCTGCTGGAGGCGTACGGGGAGGTCAGCCTGCGCGGCGCCAAGATCGGCGTGTCGATGAGCATGCGCGGGGCGAAGCTGGTGAACCCCACGGGGCGGCGCGCGCTGAACGCCCCGCAGCTGACGGTGGAGCGCACCCTCTACCTGACCTCGATCTCCCTGGACTACGGGGCGGACGGCGGGGCCACTCCCCCGTACGGCATGGGCCAGACGCCCGCCCGGGGCGGGCGGGCGCAGAACTTCGAGTGCCGGGGCGGGCTGCGGCTGGACGACGGCCGGTTCGGGGACGCGGTGGACTTCTACGGCGCCCGGTTCGTCCTCGCGGAGGAACAGGAGGTGTCGCTGCGACGGATCCAGACGCCCGAGTTCCGTTTCGTCGGGGGGTATCCGGAGCGGGGGCGGGTGGTGGTGTCCGGGGCGCGGGTGGACAAGCTGGTCGACCGGGCGACCAGCTGGCCGGGCCCGGGCCGCCTCTCCATGGTGGGTTTCGTCTACGGGAACCTGGCGCCGCGCGGGCACTTCCCGCTCGCCCGGCGGCTGGAGTGGGTGGCGGCGGCCACCGTGGAGTACTCCCCGGAGCCGTACGAGCGGCTGGCGGCCGTCCTGCGGGCCGGCGGGGAGGACGCGGACGCCCGGGAGGTGCTGCTGGCCAAGCAGCGGCGGCGCCGGGCGACCCTGCCTCCGGCCGCCAGGGCGTGGGGGTACCTGCAGGACTGGACGGTGGCGTACGGCTACCGGCCGGGGCGGGCGGCGGTGTGGATGCTGGTGCTGTGGGCGGCGGGGGCCGCGCTGTTCTCCCGGCACGAGCCGCCGCCGGTGAAGGAGGGCGAGGCCCCGCAGTGGAACGCGGTGCTGTACGCCCTGGACCTGTTGCTGCCGGTGGTGGACCTGGGCCAGCAGGGCCACTGGAAGGTGCAGGGCGGCTGGCAGTGGGGGGCGGCGGCGCTGGTGATGCTGGGCTGGATCCTGGCGACGACGGTGGCGGCGGGGGCCTCCCGGCTGCTGCGGCGCGGGTGACGGGCCCGGGCCCCGGGCCATTACCCTGTGGCTCGTGACCACCGTTCGCCTGCCGCTGTTCCCGCTGAACACCGTGCTGTTCCCAGGGCTCGTGCTGCCGCTCAACGTCTTCGAGGAGCGGTATCGCGCCATGATGCGCGAACTGCTGAAGTCGGGTGAGGAGGACCCGCGCCGCTTCGCCGTCGTCGCCATCCGGGACGGCCGGGAGGTGGCCGCGACGGCTCCGGGCATGCCGGACGAGACGGCCCTGCCGGAGCGCGGTCCGGCGGCCGGCTTCGGGGCGGACCCGATCCAGGCGTTCCACCGGGTGGGCTGCATCGCGGACGCGGCGACCATCCGGGAGCGGGAGGACGGCAGCTTCGAGGTGCTGGCCACCGGCACCATCCGGGTCCGGCTGCTCTCGGTCGACGCCACGGGCCCGTACCTGGTGGCGGAGCTGGAGGAGCTGCCGGAGGACCAGGGCGAGGGCGCGGGCGCGCTGGCGGACGGGGTGCTGCGGGCGTTCCGGAACTACCAGAAGAGGCTGGCGGGCGCGCGGGAGCGGTCGCTGGCCCACACGGGTGCGGAGCTGCCGGACGACCCGTCGGTGGTCTCGTACCTGGTCGCGGCGGCGGCGGTGCTGGACGTGCCGTCGAAGCAGCGGCTGCTGCAGGCGCCGGACACGGCGACGCGGCTGTCGGAGGAGCTGAAGCTGCTGCGGACGGAGTCCGCGGTGATCCGGCACCTGCCGTCGCTGCCGGCGGTGGACCTGACGTTCGCCCCGACGAGCCCGAACTGAGGTCGCCGCTGCCATGGCGAAGAAGAACAAGGCCGGTGGGGCGGGCGGCGGCGCCGGCACCCCCGCCCTGACGGTGGTCACGTCGGCCGGGGTCCCGCACACGGTCCACGCCTACGAGCACGACCCGGCGCACCCGTCGTACGGCGAGGAGGCGGCCGAGGCCCTCGGCGTGTCGGCCGACCGGGTGTTCAAGACCCTGGTGGCGGACGTGGACGGGGCGCTGACGGTGGCGGTCGTGCCGGTGTCCGCCTCGCTGGACCTGAAGGCGCTGGCGGCGGCGGTGGGCGGGAAGCGGGCCGCGATGGCGGACCCGGTGCTGGCGGAACGCACGACGGGCTACGTCCGTGGCGGCATCTCCCCACTGGGGCAGCGCCGTCGCCTCCGTACGGTCCTGGACGCGTCGGCGTCGGCCCACGCCACGATCTGCGTTTCGGCCGGGCGCCGCGGCCTGGAGGTCGAGCTGGCCCCGGCGGACCTCGCTTCGCTGACCTCGGCGGTCGTCGCCCCGGTGGCCCGCCCGTAGCCGCTGCTCGGCCGAAGCTGCTGCGCGGGCATTCTGCCCCGCCCCGCCCCGCCCCTTCCCGAAACCGGGGCTGTGCCCCGGACCCCCGCCACCGCCGGTGTGGGCAGGCGTCCCGCAGGGCGACGGGGGTCCCCCTGTTCGGGCGGCCCGGGTACGGGGCCAAGCCGTCGTAGCCGGCCTTCTGCCCGGACGTGGCCGGTCGCGCGGTTCCCCGCACCCCTGGCGGACCGGGGTGCAGCCCCGCCGCTCGCGGGGCGGGGCGCGGCCCGGCTAAGCGTCCGGGCCCGGCGGAATGGGGGGCTGGGCGCCCGGGATCCAGGGGGCCGGGACGGGGTCCCGGGGGCCCCAGAGAGCCGTCAGGAGCAGGTGGACGCCGACCGCGGCCGCCGCCCAGGCGAGCAGCGCCCCGTGCGCGAGCAACTGCAGCGGCGCATCGAACGGCACCCCCTTGCCCGCAGCCCTCGCCGCCGCGACCAGGTCCCGCGACGGCCCGAGCCACAGCCCCAGCCGCCATCCGACCAGCGCCGCGAACACCGAACCCACGGCCAGCCCGATCACCAGCGGGACACCGCCCCGGCGCCGCCACAGGAAGACCGCCACGGCGCTCAGCGCGCCCAGCCCGAGGGACAGCAGGAAGAAGGTTCCGTCGGCCCCGATCCGGGCCTCGCTCTCGGTGTCCCGCAGGAACACCGCCTCGCCGTTGGACACGTACTGCACGCGGGGTGCGAGCCACACCCACAGCAGGCCGAGCAGCACCCCGGCCACGCCCACCAGCAGGGTCACGGCCGCCGCGTCCCGTACGTCGGCAGCGGTGATGCCGGCGCCGGGGCCTGCGGGGTCGGGGCCGCGCTCCGGATCGGGCGCGAACGGTTCGGCGGGGGGCGGCGGGGTCACGGCTTCGGTCACCCTCACATCGTGCCAGGTGGCACCGGCAGGGGCAGGGACAGGGGCACCGGCCGGGGCGAGGACAGGGACACCGGCCCGGGCACCGGCACCGGCAGGGAGCGGCGCCCCCGCCGCATCAGCGGACCGCCGCCCGCCGGTACGCCCGGGTGGCGACCGCCAGCGACAGCACGCCGACCGCCGCACACACGCCCAGGTCGGCCGCGACGGTGGCCCAGTCCGGGTGCGGGGCGAAGGTGTGCGCGAAGGCCTCGACCCCGTACGTGGACGGCAGCAGGTCCCGCGCCCACGCGACCACCCCGGGCATCCGCTCCGGCGGCAGCACCCCCAGCAGCAGGGCGGCGGACATGCCCAGCTGCCCGGCCAGCGTGGCCAGCTCCTGCCGGGGCGCCAGCAGTCCCAGCGCCGCGCCGAGCCCGGCCAGGGCCGCCCCGGCCAGGGGCACCACCGCGGCGAGGATCCACAGCCCGCCCATCGGCAGTCCGAAGAGCACGCAGCCGAAGACCGCCGTGACCAGGGTGCCCGGCAGGGTGAACGAGGCGTACGCGGCGGCCGCGCCGAGCACCACCGAGGCGGGCGGCACCGGCAGGGTGGCGTAGTGGTCGAGCCCGCCGCTCGCCCGCAGCTGGCCGAAGTACTGGGCCAGCAGGTTGAGCGCGACGAACGCGACCACCAGCACGGAGGAGCCGGCGACCACGGCGCGGGCCTCCGAGCCGCCGTCCACCACCCCGCGCATCAGGACCATGATCCCGACGGACTGGAAGGTGGCCACGAACAGCAGCGGGATCCGGGCCACCCGGGCCCTGCTGAGCTGCGCCCGGTACACCGCGGCCAGGGCCGGGAAGAACCGCGCCCGGGGCGCGAGCGGCACCTGCTCCGCCGCCGCCCGCGTCGACCGCTCGGTCATCCCTTCACCAGACCCTTCGTCCGCCCGCCGAGGGCGAGGTACACGTCCTCCAGGCTCGGCGTGGCGAGCGTGAAATCGTCGAGGGCCGCGAAGGCCGGACCGCCGGTCACGGCCGCGACGGCCGCCCGCGCCTCCTCCGGGCCCATCCGCAGCACCCATCTGCGCCCCGCCTCGGTGGCCAGCGGCCGCAGCGCGGCCACCTCCGGCACGTCCAGCGGGGGCAGCGAGCGCCACACCAGGTCCAGCCGCACCTCGTCGGCGACCTTGGCCTTCAGCCCGGCGGGGGTGTCGCAGGCGATCACCCGGCCGCGGTCGATGACGGCGACCCGGTCGAGGACCGTCTCGGCCTCGATCACGTTGTGGGTGACCAGCAGCACCGTCGTACCGTGCTCGGCGCGCCGCCGGTCGACGGCCTGCCAGACGGCACGGCGGGCGACGGGGTCCATGCCCGTGGTGGGCTCGTCCAGCACCAGCAGCGGGCGCTCCCCCACCAGGGCGGCCGCGAAGCAGGCCAGCCGCCGCTGCCCGCCGGACAGCTTCTTCAGGGGCCGTCCGGCGATGTCGGTCAGGTCCAGTTCGGTCAGTACGGCGTCCCGCTCGGCGCGCGCCGCGCCGGTGGCGAGCCCGCGCAGCCGTGCGGTGGTCTCCACGGCGAGGGCGACGGTCAGTTCGTCCAGCGCCGTGGACTCCTGCCCGAGGTAGGCCAGGAGCCGGGAGGCCCGCTCGGGGTGTCCCACGAGGTCGTGGCCCAGCAGCCGTACGGTGCCGGAGTCGGGCCGCAGCAGGCCCGTGAGCTGTCGTACGAGGGTGGACTTGCCCGCTCCGTTGGGGCCCAGGAGGCCGAAGACCTCGCCGCGGTGCACGTCCAGGGAGATGCCGTCGGTGGCCCGGACGGACGGCAGGGCGGGGGCTCCGCGCCGGCCCCGCACCGCCGGGTACGTCTTGACGAGGTCGCGCACCACGCAGACCGGGTCGGCGGCAGCGGCGCCCGCCGTGCCGTGTTCCGCCTCTGCAGTGCCCGTACTCACGAGGGAGCAGCCTACGGGGTTACGGCACCTCCCCGACCCCCGGGGTCACCGGCGCGGCGGCCGGGGCGGCGGCGGCACGCACGTCGATCTCCCTCCAGAAGCCGGCCCGGATGGCGTAGCGGTCGTGCTCGTCGATCTGGTCGTCCTTGTGGGCGAGCAGGCCGAAGCGGGCGGCGTAGCGCAGCAGCTCGCCGTCGATGCGGTGCGGGATCCGCGGGTACATGATGGAGAGTTTCTGCAGGTGGACGTTCTCCGGGAGGCGTTCCATCCAGCGGCGGGCGAAGACCTGGCCGACCTCGAAGGGGTCGCCCCCGACGGTGGTGATGTCCTCCTCGCGGTCCGCCCAGCGCTGCTCGGCGCTGGTGAGCTGGGCGAGGGTGGGCAGGGAGGCGGTCTCGGCGGGCTCGCCGAGGGGACCGCCCCGGTCGATCCAGCCCTTGTCGGAGGACCAGCGCAGGGCGCTGCCGGCGGGCGGCAGCGGGCTGGGCACGGTGGCGGTGCCGCCGGGCGGGCGGAGTCCGGCGAGGTCCTTGGGCGTCGGGACGGTCCGGCCGGCCGCGGCGGGGACGGAGGGGGTGCCGGTTCCGGCCGGGTTCTCGGGGGCGGCGGGGCCGGCCAGGCCGGACACGGCCGGCACGGTGCCGTTGCGGGCGGCCTCGGCGAGCGCGGCCTCGGGCAGGGGCGCGGAGAGGATGGCGGCGATCTCGGGGCGCGGGGCGGGCGGGGGTGGGCAGAGCCCGGTGAGGTCCTTGGCGCGGACCGCGCGGGTGATCCAGGACCGGTCCAGGACCCGGCGTTCGTCGGCCTCGGCGACCAGGTCCTCGGACTGGTTGTAGTCGCCGTCGGCGGCCTGTACGGCCCACAGGTGGACGGCGACCCCGTGCTCCTTGGCGGACATCAGGCCGGGCAGCAGGTCCCCGTCGCCGGTGACGAGGACCACGTCGGAGCAGGCGCGGTTTCTGGCCAGTTCGGTGAGCTCGGCGTGCATGGCCGCATCCACGCCCTTCTGGGCCCAGCGGCCGTCGCTGCGGGTCAGGGCGCCGAGCCGGACGGTGACCCGGGGCATCACGCGGAGCCTGCGGTGCTCGGGCTGGGGCACCCGGTCGGGTGCGCCGTCGAACCAGTAGATGCGCAGCAGGGGCTGTGCGGTGTCGGCCTCGGCGCCTTCCCGGAGTCCCTGGATGAGGGAGGCGTGGTCGACGGTGATGCGGGAGCGGGACGGCTCCCCTGCGAGAAGGCTCGCGGCGGCGCCCAGCAGATAGCCGGCGTCCACCAGGACGACGCAGCGGTCCACGCTTTCCACCCTCTTCCGGGAGAGCTCTGCTTTTCACCGAGTCTGCCCGACGGCAAGGGTGTTGACGGCCGGAACTCGATCATCGGCGTGGCGGATCTCACTGCGGGCGCCCGGAGGGCGGCCACTACGCACGGCAATGATCCAAAATGCGGCGTATCCGGGGGTGTGTGAGGGTGAAGGCGGCCCTGGCCCCTACACCCCACATGGAGGCTTCACCATGGCCAAGAACAAGAATCAGAAGCAGCCCGCCAAGCAGCAGCCGCGTTCCGGGCAGCAGAGTTCCAAGGGCAGCACGGAGTCCGTCTCCGAACCCTCGTCGTCGGCACCGAGCCCCATGGACCTGGCGCACAAGAGCAAGCAGCGGAAGTTCGGGCACAACTGACGTCCGACCGCACCACGACGGCGAGGCGCCCCCGGCACACGGCCGGGGGCGCCCTGGTGTGCGGGGAGAGAGCCGGGGCGGGCGGGACCCCGCTCCCCCATGAGCCGGCCCCCTCCCGCGCGGGACTCCGCTCCTGCGACGGGGGCCGCTCCCGCCCCGTTCAGCCCGCCAGACAGCTCGGGCCGAGCAGTACCTTCAGGTCGCCGAAGAGGGCGGGGTCGGGCTGCACCCGGTGCCGGTCGAGCCGGAGCACGGTGGTGCTGCGCGGCCCCTGGAGCTTGATCCGCACCTCGGTGTTGCCCTTGTGGTGGCGCAGGATCTCCCCGAGGCGGGTGACCATCGGCGGGGTGACCTTCAGGGCCGGGATGGTGAGCACCACGGGGGCGTTGGTCCCGGCGGAGGACAGGTCGGGGACCATCAGCTCCATGGCGACCAGCCGGGGCACGTCCTCCCGCTTGTCCAGGCGTCCCTTGACGAAGACCACGGCGTCCTCGACCAGCTGGGTGGAGACCAGCTGGTAGGTGGCCGGGAAGAACATGCACTCGATCGAGCCGGCCAGGTCCTCCACGGTGGCGATGGCCCAGGCGTTGCCCTGCTTGGTCATCTTGCGCTGGAGGCCGGAGATGATGCCGCCGATGGTGACGACCGCGCCGTCGCTGTGCTCGCCGCCGGTCAGCTGGGAGATGCCGGCGTCGGTCTTGTCGGAGAGGACGTGTTCCAGGCCGAACAGCGGGTGGTCGGAGACGTACAGGCCGAGCATCTCTCGCTCCTGCGCGAGCAGGTAGGACTTCTCCCACTCCACGTCGGAGAACTCGACGTCGAGGCCGAAGCCGGGCTCGTCGCTGTCCTCCTCACCCATTCCGCCGAACAGGTCGAACTGCCCCTCGGCCTCCTTGCGCTTCACCGCGACCACGGTGTCGATCATCGACTCGTGGTGGGCGACCAGGCCCTTGCGGGTGTGGCCCATCTCGTCGTACGCGCCGGCCTTGATCAGCGACTCGACGGTGCGCTTGTTGCAGACCACGGCCTCGACCTTGTCCAGGAAGTCGGGGAAGGAGCTGTACTTCCCCTTCGACTTCCTGGTCTTGATGATCGAGTCCACGACGTTCTGGCCGACGTTGCGCACCGCGGTGAGGCCGAACAGGATCACGTCGTCGCCCTGGGCGGCGAAGTTGGACTCGGACTCGTTCACGTTCGGCGGGAGCACCCTGATGCCCATGCGCCGGCACTCGTTCAGGTAGATCGCGGACTTGTCCTTGTCGTCCTTGACCGAGGTGAGGAGGCCCGCCATGTACTCGGCGGGGAAGTTCGCCTTGAGGTAGGCGGTCCAGTAGGAGACCAGGCCGTACGCGGCCGAGTGGGCCTTGTTGAAGGCGTAGCCGGCGAAGGGGACCAG
The DNA here is from genome assembly GCF_040684755.1 of Streptomyces sp. NPDC089799. Lineage (NCBI taxonomy): Bacteria > Bacillati > Actinomycetota > Actinomycetes > Kitasatosporales > Streptomycetaceae > Streptomyces > Streptomyces sp. NPDC089799. The sequence continues at coordinate 122,854 of NZ_JBFBGR010000012.1, forward strand.
GACGTCCCAGAGGGCCTTGATCGCCTGGTCGGTGAAGCCGTTCTTCCGGGCGCCCTCCTCGAAGATGACGAAGTTCTTCGCCAGCTCCTCGGGCTTCTTCTTGCCCATGACGCGGCGCAGGATGTCGGCCTCGCCGAGGGAGTACCCGGCGATGATCTGCGCGGCCTTCTGCACCTGCTCCTGGTAGACGATCAGGCCGTAGGTGACCGCGAGCACCTCTTCGAGGGGCTTCTCCAGCTCCGGGTGGATCGGGGTGATCTCCTGCTGCTTGTTCTTGCGCAGGGCGTAGTTCGTGTGCGAGTTCATGCCCATCGGGCCCGGCCGGTAGAGGGCGGACACGGCGGAGATGTCTTCGAAGTTGTCGGGCTTCATCAGGCGCAGCAGGGAGCGCATGGGGCCGCCGTCGAACTGGAACACGCCGAGGGTGTCACCGCGGCCGAGGAGCTCGAAGGTCTTGGCGTCGTCGAGCGGGAGGGCCAGGAGGTCGATGTCGATCCCCTTGTTGGCCTTCACCATCTTGACGGCGTCGTCCATGATCGTGAGGTTGCGGAGGCCGAGGAAGTCCATCTTCAGCAGGCCGAGCGACTCGCAGCTCGGGTAGTCCCACTGGGTGATGGTGACGCCGTCGGTGTGCCGCACCCAGACGGGCACGTGGTCGGTGATCCGCTCGCTGGACATGATCACGCCGGCGGCGTGCACGCCCATCTGGCGCACCAGGCCCTCGACGCCGCGGGCGGTGTCGATGACCTTCTTCACGTCCGGCTCGTTCTCGTACATGCCGCGGATCTCGCCGGCCTCGCCGTAGCGGGGGTGCTGCGGGTCGAGGATGCCGGAGAGCGGGATGCCCTTGCCGAGGACGTCGGCGGGCATGGCCTTGGTGAGGCGGTCACCCATGGCGTAGGGGTAGCCGAGGACGCGGGCGGAGTCCTTGATCGCGTTCTTGGCCTTGATGGTGCCGTAGGTGCCGATCATGGCGACCTTGTCGGCGCCGTACTTCTCGGTCACGTACCTGATCACCTCGACGCGCCTGCGCTCGTCGAAGTCGATGTCGACGTCGGGCATGGAGACGCGCTCGGGGTTGAGGAACCGCTCGAAGATCAGGCCGTGCGGGATCGGGTCGAGGTCGGTGATGCCCATGGCGTACGCGACGATCGAACCGGCCGCGGAGCCACGGCCGGGGCCCACCGCGATGCCCTGGTTCTTGGCCCACATGATGAAGTCGGCGACCACGAGGAAGTAGCCGGGGAAGCCCATCGAGATGATCGTGTCCATCTCGTACTCGACCTGCTTCATGCGGTCCTCGGGGATCCCGCCGGGGAAGCGGCGGTGCATCCCCTTCATGGTCTCCTCGCGGAACCAGGTGACCTCGGTGTAGCCCTCCGGGATGTCGAACTTCGGCATCAGGTTCCGGAACTTGAACATGCCCTCGGTGTCGACCTGCTCGGCGACCAGCCGGGTGTTGGCGCAGCCCTCCTGCCAGGCGTCCGAGGAGTCGATGGCGTACATCTCGTCCGTGGACTTCAGGTAGTAGCCGGAGCCGTCGAACCGGAAGCGGTCCGGGTCGGAGAGGTTCTTGCCGGTCTGGATGCAGAGCAGGGCGTCGTGCGCGCCGGCCTCGCTCGCGTAGGTGTAGTGCGAGTCGTTGGTCACCAGCGGCGGGATGTCGAGCTTCTTGCCGATCTCCAGCAGGCCGTCGCGGACCCGGCGCTCGATCTCGATGCCGTGGTCCATCAGCTCCAGGAAGTACCGGCCCTCGCCGAAGATGTCCTTGTAGTCCGAGGCGGCCTTGATCGCCTCGTCGAACTGGCCGAGGCGCAGTCGCGTCTGGACCTCGCCGGAGGGGCAGCCGGTGGAGGCGATGAGCCCCTCGGACCACTGGGCGATGGTCTCCTTGTCCATCCGGGGCCACTTGGTCAGCCAGCCCTCGGCGTAGGCGTCGGAGGACAGCCGGAAGAGGTTGTGCAGACCGGTGCTGTTCGCCGCCCAGATCGTCTTGTGGGTGTAACCGCCGGAACCGGAGACGTCGTCCCGCTTCTGGTGCGGCTGGCCCCACTGGATCCTGCGCTTGTTCCGCCGGGACTCGGGGGCGACATACGCCTCGATGCCGATGATCGGGGTGATCCCCGCCTTCTGCGCGGAGTGGAAGAAGTCGTAGGCGCCGTGCAGGTTGCCGTGGTCGGACATGGCGATATGGGTCATGCCCATTTCGTTGCACGCGTTGAACATGTCCTTCAGCCGCGCGGCACCGTCCAGCAGGGAGTACTGGGTGTGGACGTGCAGGTGCGTGAACGGCGGCTTGGTCACGGCGGGTGGCTCCAGAGCGCGAGGGGGGGGCAGGGGGGCAGCTCTGAATCCTACGTCGATCCGAGCGGCCGGAGGGGGTGACGGGAACCGGGCACGCGGGAGTAGCGTCGCCCGTTGCACAGCCGGGACACCAGTCCCGGAATCGATCAAGCCTGCGCCACCAGGAGGCACCCGCCATGGCGGTCCCCGACACCACGAACGAGCAGCGCGCCGAGCAGATCCTCGACGTGTTCGACACCGCTTTCGGTGAGCTGCTGGCCGCGGACCCCGCCGCCTTCCAGGTGAAGTTCCGCAAGATGGCGGCCTCCGCGTTCGCCTTCTACCGGGGGACGGCCTGCCTCTTCTACGCGGACCTGGAGCACGAGTGCGCCGGGCGGGGCGCCGGGGGCCAGGGGGCCGGGCCGTACCTGGACGACCGGACCGGCCGGGTGTGGATCCACGGTGATCTGCACGCCGAGAACTTCGGCACGTACATGGACTCCACCGGCCGGCTGATCTTCAACGTGAACGACTTCGACGAGGCGTACGTCGGCCCCTTCACCTGGGACCTCAAGCGGTTCGCCGCCTCGATGGCCCTGATCGGCTATGCCAAGGCGCTCAGCGACGAGCAGATCAGCCGTATGGTGCGGGTCTACGCCGCCGCCTACCGGGAGCGCATCCACGTCCTGGCCACCGGCGCCAAGCACGACGACGTCCCTTCCTTCAGCCTGGACACCTCCGAGGGCGCCCTCCTGGACGCGCTGCGCTCCGCCCGGGCCCGGACCCGGTTCGCGCTGCTGGACTCCATGACCGAGATCCGCGACCACGAGCGCCGCTTCTCGGCCGGGGGCGGTTCGATCGAGCTGGACGCCGCGACCCGGTACAAGGTGCTGGCCGCCTTCGACGGCTATCTGGAGACCCTGCCCGAGTCGAGCCTGCTGCGCCCGGACTCCTACCGGGTCAAGGACGTCGTGGGGCGCCGGGGCATCGGTATCGGCTCGGCCGGCCTGCCCTCGTACAACATCCTGCTGGAGGGGCACAGCGACGCCCTGGAGAACGACGTGGTGATCTACGTCAAGCAGGCGCAGACCCCGGCGGTTTCCCGGCACATCACCGACCGCGAGGTCCGTGAGTACTTCCACCACGAGGGGCACCGCACGGTGATCTCGCAGCGGGCCCTCCAGGCGCACGCCGACCCGTGGCTGGGCTGGACCGAGCTGGACGGGGCCGGGCAGCTGGTCGCCGAGGTCTCCCCGTACGCCGTGGACCTGGACTGGTCCGACATCGACGACCCGGAGGAGATCGCGGCCGTGGTCGCGGACCTCGGCCGGGCGACGGCCTCCATGCACGCGGCCGCCGACGCGGACGAGAGCGGCCAGTCCCTGGTGCCCTTCTCCACGGAGCGGGCGATAGACGCGGCGATCGCGGCCGACGAGGAGGGTTTCGCGGAGCTGCTGGTGGACTTCGCCCACGCCTACGGCGCGCGGGCCCGCTCGGACCACCAGATCTTCGTGGACCTGTTCCGCAACGGCCGGATCATGCCCGCGTCGTGATCTGACCCGGCTGCCCACCGGCCACCTCGCCGAGTACCTCGCGCAGCCGTGCGGCCCAGGCCGCCGGGTGCGTGAGGTTCCCGTTGTGCCCGCCGGGGAACTCGGCCGGCTCCGTGCCGAGCAGTGTGCCGAGCTCCTCGGCACACCGGTGGTCGAAGACGGTCCGCGGGGTGGTGCGGCCGGTCACCGGCACGATCCGCGGGCCGGCCCCGCCCCGCGGCCCCGATCCTGCCGGGCCCGCCAGGGCCGCCGGGTCGAAGGTGTCCCCGACGATCGCCGCGAGGTCGTGGGTCAGGAAGAACTCGAAGTCGTCGGCGCGCTCGGTGAGGCCGGGCTGGGGGGTCAGTCCGGGCTCGCGGTCCTGGGAGGCGGGGTCGATGCCCAGCACCCGCGCGACCTCCGCCAGCGCGGGCAGCAGGCCCTCCCGCCGGTAGGTCTCCTGTATCTCCGTGAGCTCCCGCTCGTGCCGGTCCCGCTCCGCGGCGGGCAGCAGCCGCGGGGTCACCGGCTCGTGGGCGACCAGGACCGACACCTGTTCGGGGTGGCGGACGGCGAGGTGCAGTCCGATCGAGGCCCCGAGGCTGAGGCCGACCACGATCGCGGGTTCCGAGGTCAGCTCGGCCAGCAGCCGGTGGACGTCGTCCGCGTGCTCCTCCATCGTCACGCCCCGGCCCTGCGGGAGGGCGCTGCGGGACAGTCCCCGGCGGTCGTAGGTGACCACGGTGTAGTCCTCGGCCAGCCGGTCGACCAGGTCGACGCTCCGGCCGGCGGTCCCCTCGCCGCTCTGGGAGACGAGGAGCAGCGGCCCGCTCCCCCGCACCTCGTAGTACAGCTCGGCGCCGGACACCCGGAGCACCCCCTCCGTGGCCGCGTTCACCTTCACGTCCGACTCGGCCTTCACACCGGTCTTCGTCTCCGCGTCCATGTCCGCCCCCGCGTTCGTCTTCGTGTTCGCCTTCGTCATGCCTCCACGCTAATCCATCGATCTCGATACATCAAGAGAGATGGATCCAAAAAGATGAATCGACAGCGATGTACCGTGGGCCCGTGAGCGACAGCATGAGCGCGGTCGAGCTCTTCCTGCTCGGCCGGACCCTGATGAAGATCGGCGAAGAGGCGCTGCCCGCCCCCGGGGCGGACGGCGAGGGCCCGGCCGCCGCACAGGGCACGCGCGCGGTGCTCATCACGCTCAGCGACGTCACGACCTACCCCGGCAGTGCGGTCGGCGAGATCGCCCGCCGCACCGGGCTGCCGCAGAGCCAGGTCTCCACGGCCGTCGCCCGACTGAAGAAGACCGGTTCGGTGGTCACCTCCCCCGACCCCGCCGACGGCCGCCGCCTCCTGGTCCGGCCCGCCGAGGAGGTCTCCGAGCGGGTCGCACAGGTGCGCGCGACCCGGATCGAGTCCACGCTCGCCGCCGCCCTCGGCACCTCCGACGCGGCCGCGTTGAGCGAGGTCAACGCGGCCCTGCGGGTACTGGCCCGGCACCTCCCGCCGGGCGCGGTGGCCAATCTGCGTTCCTGAACCGGCCGCAGGGGGCGCCGGATCCCCACTGAATCCTCTTTTCACAGGAACGCATGGCACACTCGCCGGGATGGACATATCAGGGGCACGGCTCAGAGGGCTGCGGGCAGCGCTGTTCAGCGCGCTCGTCGTGCTGCTGTCCAGTTGCTCCCACGTCCTGCTGTCCCACGTGCCGCTGCCGCCCTCCCTGGTGCTCGGCGCCTTCGTCTCCGTGTTCGCCATCGCCTATGCGCTGGCCGGGCGCGAGCGCGGCTTCGGCCCGATCGCCGGCCTGCTCGTACCGCTGGAACTGGCCGCCGACACCGTCTTCACCGCCGGACAGCACGTCTGTTACGGCCCCGCGGGCGGTCCGGTCTCCGGGCCGCTGCGCGCCCTGGGGCTGGAGGAGCTCTGCGGCGGCACCCCGGTCGGCGGGCCGCTGGCCGAGGTGACCGGTCCGGCCCGCAGTGCCGCGGCCCTACTCGCGTCCGCCGGTCCGTGGACCCCCTGGCTGCTGCTGGCCGCACACGTCTCGGTCGGGCTGCTGGCCGCACTGTGGCTGTGGCAGGGCGAGCGGGCCCTGGGCCGGCTGCTCCGGACGGTGGCCGTGCTGGCCTTCCGCCCGCTGGCACTGGCGGTGGCCGCGGTCACCGCGGTGCCCCGGCCGGCCCGCCGGGCGCTCCGCACCGCGCGCGCCGCCGCGCGGGCCGTGAGCCGGTTCCCCGCGCACTCCGTGGGACGGCGGGGTCCGCCCGCGTTCGCCGCGTTCGCCACCGCGCCCTCCGGCGCCTGAGCGACGTCGCGACAGGACCCCTTCCCTCCCCCGGGCAGCGCCCGCGCGGGGAGACCCCGCACACCTCATTCACGGAGTACCACCATGAGCGCACGCAACAACAAGGCCAACAAGGCCGCCGCCCGCGACCGGCTGCGCCAGGAGCGCGAGGCCCAGGCGAAGAAGGACAAGGCGCGCCGCCAGGTCATCGTGGCCGGATCGGTCGTCGGCGTACTGGCGCTGGCCGGCGGCGTCGGCTGGGCGGTCATGGAGATGACCAAGCCGGACGCGTGGGAGAAGGCCGGGACCGCGGCCCTGGTGACGCCGAAGAACGCCACCGGGGACAAGGGCACCACCGTGGTCATCGGCAAGCCCGAGGCCAAGAAGACCCTCGACATCTACGAGGACCCGCGCTGCCCGGCCTGCGCCGCGTTCGAGCAGACCATGGGCGACCAGGTCAAGAAGGACGTGGACGCGGGCAAGTACAAGCTGCGGTACGTGGGTGCGACCTTCATCGACAAGGGCGTCACCGGCGAGGGCTCGAAGAACGCGCTGAGCGCGCTGGGCGCGGCGCTGAACGTGAGCCCCGAGGCGTTCCTGGAGTACAAGGCGGCGCTGTACTCGAAGGCGAACCACCCCGAGGAGACCAGCGACAAGTTCGCGAAGGACGACTACCTGATCAAGGTGGCCGACGGGGTGGCCGCGCTGAAGGGCAACACCGGGTTCCAGCAGGCCGTGAAGGACGGCACGTACGACCGGTGGGCGCTGGAGATGTCGAAGACCTTCGACGCGTCGGGCGTCAAGGGCACGCCGACGCTGATGATGGACGGCAAGAAGATCGAGATCCCGCAGACCGCGGCGGCGTTCAACGAGGCGATCGACGGCGCCCTGAAGGGCTGACCCGAGTGCCCTGAAGGGCCCGCCCGAAGGGCGCAGCCCGCATGGGAACGGCCCACATGGGAACGGCCCGAAAAGGGGTGACATACCCCCGCCGGACCGTGAATGAACCTCCTCGCCAACGGGCGGGCGGACTCCTGGAGTTCGCCCGCCCGTTGCCGTTCAGGGGGTGTTAAATTCGTCATACTGGCCAGTAATATGACCGGCCGTGACCAGTCAACCCCCCATTGATTCCGCGGCTTCGCCGCGTCGGCGCACGGTCGTGCTCGCCGCGGCCGCCACCGCTGCCCTCGCCCCGCTGGCCTTCACCGGCGGAACCGCGCAAGCGGCCGAGAACGCCCCGGCGTTCCTGCACGGAGTCGCCTCCGGCGACCCGCTCCCGGACGGGGTCCTGCTGTGGACCCGCGTCACCCCCACCCCCGAGGCGGTGCCCGGCTCCGGCATCGGCCCCGACCTCCAGGTCTCCTGGGAAGTGGCCGAGGACAAGGGCTTCTCCCGGACCGTGGCGCGCGGCAGCCTGACCGCCTCCGCCACCGAGGACCACACCGTCAAGGCCGACGTACGGGGACTGCGGCCCGAGACGGTGTACTTCTACCGGTTCACCGCCGGCACCACCGTCTCCCCGGTGGGCCGCACCCGCACCACCCCGGCCCACGGGGCCACCACCCCCGGGGTCCGCTTCGGCGTGGTGTCCTGCGCCAACTGGGAGGCCGGCTACTTCTCCGCCTACCGCCACCTGGCGGCCCGCGCCGACCTGGACGCGGTCCTGCACCTCGGCGACTACATCTACGAGTACCAGACCGGGGGTTACCCGGAGGCCAAGTACGTCGTCCGCCGGCACGAGCCCGCGCACGAGATCACCACCCTCTCCGACTACCGGACCCGGCACGGCAGGTACAAGACCGACGCCGACCTCCAGGCCCTGCACTCCGCGCACCCGGTCATCGCCATCTGGGACGACCACGAGTTCGCGAACGACGCCTGGTCCGGCGGCGCCGAGAACCACACCCCCGACACCGAGGGCGACTGGGCGGCCCGCGCCGCCGCCGCCAAGCAGGCGTACTTCGAGTGGATGCCGGTACGCGCCTCCGTGGCGGGCACCGTCTACCGGCGGCTGCGCTTCGGCACCCTGGCCGACCTCCACCTGCTCGACCTGCGGTCGTTCCGCTCGCAGCAGGTCAAGGTCGGCAGCGGCGGGGTGGACGACCCCGAGCGCACCATCACCGGCCGCGCCCAGCTGGACTGGCTCAAGTCGGGGCTGGCGGCCTCGGACGCGACGTGGAAGCTGGTCGGCACCTCGGTGATGATCTCGCCGATCGCCTTCGGCTCGCTGCCCGCGTACCTGCTGGCACCGCTGACGAAGCTGCTCGGACTGCCCGAGGGCGGCCTGGCGATCAGCGCGGACCAGTGGGACGGCTACACGGACGACCGCAAGGAACTGCTCGGCCACCTGAAGAGCCGGAACATCAGGAACACCGTGTTCCTCACCGGCGACATCCACATGGCGTACGCGAACGAGGTCCCGGTGAACATGGCGACCTACCCGGGGTCGGGCACCGCCGCCACCGAGTTCGTGGTGACCTCGGTGACCTCGGACAACATCGACGACCTGCTCCACGTGCCGGCGAACACCGCCTCGCTGGTGGCGGAGGCCGCCATCAAGGCCGCGAACTGGCACGTGAAGTGGCTCGACATGGACGACCACGGCTACGGCGTCCTCGACGTGACCGCCGAGCGGTCCCAGATGGACTACTACGTGGTCTCCGACAAGAGGCGGGCGGACGCGAGCTCCTCGTGGTCCCGCTCGTACCGGACCCTGAACGGTACCCAGAAGGTCGAGCGGGTGTACCAGCCCGTCCGTTGAACGGAAAAGACCTGACACAACCGTGACGGGCACTTGATCCTGACACCCTGTCAATTTTGCGGTCCGCAGCGGCACTCGGAAAACCTCCGGCTGCCGCTGTGCGCATTCGGCAACAAATCTTTTACGTCGGACGTCTTGACGTTTCGATGACATGCACACGTAAGCTTCGCGCCAACCGGGAGATCTTTCCCGGCCAGTAACCCCCCACCACTCGCGAGGAGCACACGTGCGCGCCGTCGCCCGCATATCCCCCACTCTCCGCCGCCGCCTGATCGGTTCCGCCGCCCTGGCGGGTGCCCTGGCCCTGTCCCCGCTGACCGGCACCACCTCGGTCGCCGCGGCCAAGACCCCGGCCCAGGCGTGCGTCGAGGCGGCCGATGCTCCGGCCAACGCCCGCGTGGCCAAGCCGCAGGGCCCCAAGACCGCCGAGCCCAACGAGGTCACCGACTCCCAGGCCAAGGCCATGGACGCCGACCTCCAGGTGAAGCTGGACAAGGCCCTCAAGAACCAGCCGCAGCGCAGCCTGCGCGCCGCCGAGGCCGTCAAGACCATCCCGGTCTACTTCCACGTCATCCACTCCGGCACCACCGGCAAGCTGACCGCGACGGACATCGGCAAGCAGATCGCCGTCCTGAACGCCGCCTACAGCGGCCAGGGCACCGGCAACGTGAACAGCAACTTCCAGTTCCAGCTGGTCTCCACCGACTACACGGACAACGCGAGCTGGTACAACCTGGCCGACGGTTCCACGGCCGAGACGAACATGAAGACCACCCTGCGCAAGGGCGGCTCCGACGCGCTGAACGTCTACACCGCCAACCTGTCCGGCGGCCTGCTCGGCTGGGCGACCTTCCCCAGCTCCTACGCCTCGCAGCCCAAGATGGACGGCGTGGTCCTGCTCAACTCCTCGCTGCCGGGCGGCGCCGCGGCCAACTACAACGAGGGCGACACCGCCACCCACGAGGTCGGCCACTGGATGGGCCTGTACCACACCTTCCAGGGCGGCTGTAACGGAAGCGGCGACTCCGTCTCCGACACCCCGGCCGAGAAGACCGCCGCGTACGAGTGCCCCGAGGGCCGCGACTCGTGCACCAGCAAGACCGGCAAGGACCCGATCCACAACTTCATGGACTACACGTACGACTCCTGCATGTACCAGTTCACCGCCGGCCAGGTGGCCCGCATGAACAGCCACTGGACCGCGTACCGCGGCGCCTGACCCGCGAGCGGGGCTTCGGGCCACGAGCGGAGCCTTGAGTCACGAAGGGGCACGGCCCGGCGAACGCCGGACCGTGCCCCTTCACCGTGAGCAGGCCGTAGCGGGCCCGGCCGTCAACCGGCCCGGCCGCGGCCGGCTCACTGCTCCAGCGAGTCCAGGAAGCCGAGCGCAATCATCCAGGTCCGCTCGGCGGCCTCCTCGTCGTAGTCCGGGAGTTCCGGGTCGGTGTACAGGTGCCCGGCGCCCGGGTAGCGGTGCACCTCCACGTCCGCGCCGGCCCGGCCCATCCGCAGGTACCAGGTGTTCAGCCAGTCGTGCGACTCGAACGGGTCCGGGTCGGCGACGTGCAGCTGCACCGGCAGCTCGTCCACCGAGGCGTTGTCGGCGATGTCGGAGGTGCCGTGCAGCAGGAGCAGCCCGCGCGCCTTCTCGTCGTGCAGGGCGAGGTGCTGGGCCATGGAACCGCCGAACGAGAAGCCCGCGTAGACCAGGCCCCGGTCCGAGTAGGGGGCGGCGGCCAGCACGGCCCGCTTGAGCAGCTCGTCCCGGCCGATCTCCTCCTGGTGGGCCATGCCCTCCTCCACGGTGTCGAAGGTCCGGCCCTCGAAGAGGTCGGGCACATGAACCCGGTGGCCGGCCGCCCGGAGCCGGTCGGCCGCGGCGTGCACCGCGGGGCGGAGGCCGTACGTGGAGTGGAAGAGCACGATGTTCATACGCACATCGTGCCAGCCGCCGCCGACAGCCGTCCGCTACGGTCGGGGGCATGGAGACGTCGCTCCGTACGCTGCTGCTGCGCCGCTGCCTGCCGCCGTCCCTGGTGCTGCTCTGCGCCGTCGGGCTGAAGGCGTACCTGCGTCCCGCCGACTGGTGGGGCAGGGCCCTGATCCTGGTGGTGATCGGCACGGCGGCCTGGCTGCTGGTCCGGATCGCCGACGCGGTCATCGACACCTGGTACGCCCGCTACGCCGCCGCCGCGGCCCCCGAACAGGACGCCAGGGTCCGCCGGGTCCGCACCCAGGTCACCCTGATCCACCGGGTGGTGACCGCGGTCGTGGTGGTGGTGACGGTCGCCGCGATGCTGCTGACCTTCCCCGCGATGCGCGCGGTCGGCGCGTCCGTGCTGGCGTCCGCCGGCGTGCTGGGCATCGTGGCGGGCATCGCCGCCCAGTCCACCCTGGGCAACCTCTTCGCCGGGCTGCAGATCGCCTTCGGCGACACCGTCCGGATCGGGGACACGGTGGTCGTCGACAAGGAGTGGGGACAGGTCGAGGAGATCACCCTGACCTTCCTGGTGGTGCGCACCTGGGACGAGCGCCGGATCACCATGCCTGTCTCGTACTTCACCTCGAAGCCGTACGAGAACTGGTCGCGCGGCGGTGCGGAGCTGACCGGCACGGTCTTCCTGCACCTGGACCACCGGGCTCCGGTGCGGCTGCTGCGGGAGAGGCTGGAGCTGATCCTCGCGGAGCTCCCCGAGTGGGACGGCCGGTCGAGCGGACTGCTGGTCACCGACACCACCCCGCACACCGTCCAGGTGCGGGCGGTGGTCACCGCGAAGGACTCCGACGACCTGTGGACCCTGCGCTGCGCGGTCCGCGAACGGCTGATCGCCTGGCTGGTGGCGGAACACCCCTACGCCCTCCCCCGGATCGCCACCGCCCCGGCCGCCCCGGGCCCCGGCGAAGTGCCGGGCGGGATTCCCTACGAGGCCCCCGGTCCGGAGTGACCGGGCGGGGGCGCGCCGCGCGCGTCAGCCGCCGAAGACCACCGAGCGGAGGAGGAGGGAGAGCGCCCCCAGGGCGGCGAGCGTGGCGTTGCGCAGGCGCATGGGTGGATCCTTCGGTTCGCACGGCGGAAGGGTGGTCGACACCTGCACGCCGCCCGACCGGTCGGCGCGGGCCCGCGTCCGCCGCCCGCGCCCGACCGGTCGGCGCGGGCCCGCGTCCGCCGCCCGCCGGATCGATCCGCCGTCACCCGGCCGGCTCAGAGGCCGCCCAGCAGTGCCTCCGTGCACTGTTCGGTGAGGTCCTCGGCGTGCGCCGGCAGCGGGTTGCCCGCGCGCAGGTGGCGGCGTACGACGGTCAGCGGCAGCTCGACGAGGGCCAGGGCGACCCGGTCGCGGTCCTGTTCGTCCGCGGCGCCCAGGGCTCCGGCGAGGCGGGCCAGGGCGCCGAACACCCGCCCGTTGCCCGCGTCGGCGCGCCGGACATGTTCCTCCGACCAGTCCGCGCGGCCGAAGTCGGCGGCGCCGTAGAGGAGGAGGGCGGCCTCGGCCGGGTTCTCCCGGCACCAGGACACCACGTGGCGGGAGGCCGCGCGGGCCGCCCGGTGGGGGTCGGGCTCGCCGTCGAGCACGTCCAGGTAACCCTGCTGGAAGCGCTCCACGGTGCGCAGCCAGAGCTCGGCGAGCAGGGCGGTGCGCCCGGCGAAGCGGTGGTACACCGAGCCGCTCGGCGCGCCGGTGGCCTGGGCGACGGCCGACATGGTCACGGCGGCCGGACCGCGGGCGGCGGCCAGGCCGACGGCGGCGTCGAGGAAGCGGCCGGTGTCGAAGCGGGGTGGTCTCGCCATGAATCAGAGAGTACCCTCCAATTTATTGGAGAGATGTCTCCAATACGGGTGAGGGGAGGGCGCGTGGGCGTCCACAACGTGCACGAGCGGCTGCTGGCGGCGACGGAGAGCGAGGTGGGAGAGCTGCTCGACACCCTGGCGAGCGGGGACGGCGACCGGCTGTGGCCCGTCCCGCACTGGCCGCGGATGGAGTTCGACCACCCGCTGGGGCCCGGCGCGGTGGGCGGCCACGGGCCGGTGCGCTACACCGTGGCCGGGTACGCGCCGGGGCGCTGGATCCGCTTCGAGTTCACCGGGCCGCGCGGCTTCCACGGCTTCCACGAGCTGGCCGTGCTGCCCGCCGGCCCGGACCGCGCCCGGCTGCACCACACCCTGTCCATGTCCACGCGCGGCGCGGCCCGCCTGACCTGGCCCCTGGCCTGGCGCCCGCTGCACGACGCCTGCCTGGAGGACGGCCTCGACCGTGCCGAACTCGCCTGCACCGGCCGGGTGGCCCGCCCCGCGCGCCGGTCGCCGTACGTCCGCCTGCTGCGCGCCGCGGCCGTGCTCGTGCTGCGGCCCCGGCCGTGATCCGCCGGACAGGCCCCTAGGGACTGCGCAGGCTGCGGACGTCCAGGTGGCGCAGGACGCTGTCCACGACCTCCGGGTCGGCGCCCGGTTCGCTGCGCGCCGCGAGCACCTCGTGGCGGGCGGCGGACAGCATCTCCCGCTGGACGTGCTGGATGTGGCGGAGGCGGGAGACCCGTTGCGCGTACGCCTCGCGGCGTTCCTCGTCGACCAGGTCGGGGCTGATCCGGGCGCCCATGTCGTACGCGCGCCGCTGGAGCTGTTCGAGGAGGTCCTCGGGGAGTTCCTCGACTTCCCCGATCTCCTTGAGGCGGCGCCTGGCCGCCTTGGCGGCGCGCAGGGCCAGCTCCCGGCGGAAGGCCCGCTCGGCGTCGGTGTCCGCCTGGACGCCCAGCCGGCGGACCAGCCAGGGCAGGGTCAGCCCCTGGAAGACCAGTGTGGTGATGATGACCGCGAAGGCGATGAAGACGATCTGGTCGCGGGCCGGGAAGGGCGCACCGGAGTCGGTCCGCAGCGGGATCGCCAGGGCCAGCGCCACCGAGGCCACCCCGCGCATCCCGGCCCACCACATCACCACGGTCTCCCGCCAGCTCAGCGGGATCTCCTCGTCGTAGTCGCGCCGCCCGTGCAGCCGCTTGGCCAGCCAGGTGGCGGGCAGCAGCCAGACCAGCCGTACGCCGACCACCACCGCGACCACGGCCGCCGCCCAGCCGGCCATCTCCTGCCATCGGCCCGCGGCCGCGCCGAACACGTGGTGCAGCTCCAGCCCGATCAGGCCGAACGCCACCCCGGTGACCAGCATGTCGACGACCTCCCAGAAGGTGTGCCCGGCCAGCCTCCCCAGGACGTCGTCGGCGTCGCTCGCGTATTCGGCGAGGAAGAGGGCGGTGGTGAGGACGGCCAGCACCCCCGAGCCCATCAGCTCCTCCGCCAGCGCGTACGCCACGAACGGCAGCAGCAGGGACAGCCCGATCTGCAGGGTGGCGTCCCCGAGCCGCCCCATCAGCCGCTGCGCCGACCAGCCCAGGGCCAGTCCGACGGCCACCGCCACCACCGCCGACAGCACGAACTCCAGGGTGGCCTCCGGCCAGGAGAAGCTGCCGCTGACGGCCGCGGCGATGGCCACGTGGTAGAGCACGATCGCCGTCACGTCGTTGAACAGGCCCTCGCCCTCCAGGATCGACACGAGGCGGCGCGGCAGCCCGAGCGAGCCGGCCACGGCGGTGGCCGCGACCGGGTCGGGCGGTGCGACCAGTGCACCCAGCGCCACGGCGGCGGCGATCGGCAGTCCGGGCACCACCGCGTTCGCGACGCCGGCGACGGCCGCGGTGGTGACGAAGACCAGCGCGACGGCGAGCAGCAGGATCGGCCGGACGTTGGCGGCGAACTGGCGCCACGAGGTGCGCTGCGCGGAGGCATACAGCAGCGGCGGCAGCACCAGCGGCAGGATGAACTCGGGCGGGATGTCCACGTTCGGCACGGCCGGCACCAGGGCGAGCACGATCCCGCCGAGGGTCATCAGCACCGGCGCGGGCAGGCCCAGCCGGTCTCCGACCGGCACGCTGACCACGGCACCCAGCAACAGCAGGAAGAGGAGGAGGAGCTGGTCCACTCCCCCACACTGCCAGCTGTGCCCGGTCCGGCCCCTTAAGGCAGGGTGCGGCGCATCGCGCGGTGCGGCATTCCGGCGTCCTCGAACTCGGGGCCGTACGCCACGTACCCGAGCCGCTCGTAGAAGCCCAGGGCGTGCGTCTGCGCGCCCAGGTCCACGGCGGTCAGGCCCAGCCGGACGGCCTCCGTCTCCAGCGCGCGGACCAGGGCAGCGCCCACGCCGAGGCCCCGCGCGGACTTCAGCACGGCCAGCCGGCCGAGCGAACCGACGCCGGGCGTGCCGGTCTTGCCGAGGGCGGCCTGGCCGTGCAGCAGCCGGCCGGTGCCCAGGGGGCCGTCCGGGCCGGACGCCAGCACGTGCACGGCGTCCGCGTCGTAGGCGTCGTACTCGATCTCCTCGGGCACGGACTGCTCGACGACGAAGACCTCGGTGCGGACGGCGAAGCAGGCCGCGAGGTCGGCCTCGCCGACGGCGACCCTGACCTCGTAGGGCGCGGACCCGGGCACGGGTACGGACTCGGGCGAGGTCACTCGCTCTCCGCCCGGATCACGTCCAGGGCGTGCTGCAGGTCCTCCGGGTAGTTGCTCGCGAACTCGACCCACTGGCCGTCCGCCGGGTGCTCGAAGCCGAGCCGCACCGCGTGCAGCCACTGGCGGGTGAGCTTCAGGCGCTTGGCGATGGTCGGGTCGGCGCCGTAGGTGAGGTCGCCCACGCAGGGGTGCCGGTGCGCCGACATGTGCACGCGGATCTGGTGGGTGCGGCCGGTCTCCAGCTTGATGTCCAGCAGGGAGGCGGCGCGGAAGGCCTCGATGAGGTCGTAGTGGGTGATCGAGGCCTTGCCGTCCTGGATGACGGCCCACTTGTAGTCGTGGTTGGGGTGCCGGCCGATGGGAGCGTCGATGGTGCCGCTCATCGGGTCCGGGTGCCCCTGGACCAGGGTGTGGTAGCGCTTGTCCACGATCCGCTCGCGGAACTGCTGCTTGAGCGAGGTGTACGCGCGCTCGGACTTGGCGACCACCATCAGGCCGGAGGTGCCCACGTCCAGGCGGTGCACGATGCCCTGGCGCTCGGCGGCGCCGGAGGTGGAGATCCGGTACCCGGCGGCGGCCAGGCCGCCGATCACGGTGGTGCCGGTCCAGCCGGGGCTGGGGTGCGCGGCAACCCCCACCGGCTTCATGATCACGACGATGTCGTCGTCGTCGTGGACGATCTCCATGCCCTCGACCGGCTCGGCGACGATCTCGACCGGGCGGGGCGGGGCGGGCATCTCGACCTCGAGCCAGGCGCCGCCGTGCACCCGCTCGGACTTCCCGACGACACTGCCGTCGACCGCGACCTTTCCGGCTGCGGCCAGCTCGGCCGCCTTGGTCCGGGAGAACCCGAACATACGGGCGATCGCGGCGTCGACGCGCTCGCCTTCGAGGCCGTCGGGAACGGGCAGGGTGCGGATCTCGGGAATCGTACTCACCCGTCGAGTATGCCGGACTCGCGTGGCGGCCCGTTCTGGATCCCGTTCCGGCGGACACCGCACGGGGCCCGGACACCGTCCGGGACCCGCCCGGCGCCGGGCCCGCCCGGGTCCGGTCAGTCCTTGTGGATCGTGCCGTCGGGGTCCAGGCCCCGGAAGGACAGCAGCACGATCAGGATGCCGCCGCACACGATCGCCGAGTCCGCGAGGTTGAAGACCGCGAAGTGGGCGGGCGCGATGAAGTCCACCACGGCACCGCGGAAGACGCCCGGCGAGCGGAAGATCCGGTCGGTGAGGTTGCCCAGCGCACCGCCGAGCAGCAGGCCGAGCGCGATGGCCCAGGGCAGGCTGTAGAGCTTCCGGGCCAGCCTCACGATCACCACGATCACGGTGGCCGCGATGATGGTGAAGATGATCGTGAACGCCTCGCCGAAGCCGAAGGCGGCGCCGGGGTTCCGGATCGCCTCGAACTTCAGCAGATCACCGACGATCCTGATGGGCGCCTGGTGCTCCAGCTTGGCCACGACGACCATCTTGCTGCCGAGGTCGAGCAGGTACGCGAGCACGGCCACGACGAGCAGCGCCGTGATCCGCCGCCGCCCCTTGGGCTGCGCGGGCTCCGGCTGCGTGTCGTCCCCGACCTCCGGCGTACCGATGATGCGCTCCGCCTCTGCCACGTGCGTCCCTCGAACTCGCTCGACAACTGAGACGAGAGTACGTCAGCCGCGTGCGGGCCGGGGGCCCCAGGTCCCCGCCCGGCCGGACACCGCCCGTCCGCCGGACACGCCCCGCGCCCGGCCCGACACGCCCGGCCCGGCCCGCCCCTCACGGCCCGTCCTGCCCGGGGCACGTCCTGCCCTGCCCGGCCCGGCCCCCTGGGGCCCGTCCGGCACATCACGGCCGGGGCCGACCCCGATCCGCCGGACAGGCCCTAGTGCCGCCGCTCCTGCTTCGCCTTGCACTCCACGCACAGGGTGGCGCGGGGGAACGCCTGCATCCGGGCCTTGCCGATGGGGTTCCCGCAGTTCTCGCAGACGCCGTAGGTGCCCGCGTCCAGGCGGTCCAGGGCGCGCTCGGTCTGCTCCAGCATCTCCCGGGCGTTCGCGGCGAGGGCGATCTCGTGCTCGCGGGTGATGTTCTTGCTGCCCGTGTCGGCCTCGTCGTCGCCGGCACCGGCACCGCCGTCCCGCATCAGGCCGGTGATGGCCAGCTCGGACGCCTCCAGCTCGGCCCGCAGCCGCAGCACCTCCGTCTCCAGCTCCGTACGGGCCTCCGCCACCTCGGCCGGGGACCACGGCTCCTCGCCGGGGCGTACCGCCAGCTCGCCGGGGGTGGCGGCGGTACGGGCGGCCGCCGTCGTGGTCTTGGGCAGCCCGCTGGTGGCCGCCGTGGCGGTCTTCCTGGCCTTGCTCGTGCCCGTGCTCTTCTTGGCAACCACTGCTCCGGCTCCCGTCTCTTCCGCGGCCTGCGCCGCCCCCTCGGCCGCGGCACCGCTCGGGGCCGTGGCCTTCTTCGTGGTCGTCCTGCGCGCGCTGCTCTTCTTCGCCGGGGCCGCGGTGGACCCGGTCTTCTTCGCCGCCGCCTTCCGGGCCGGGACGGCCGGGGCGGACTCCCCGGCCGCGGCCTCCTCCGCCGCGGCCTTGCTCGTGGCCTTGGCCGTGGTCCCGGCCGTGGCCTTCTTGGTCGCGGCCTCCTTGGTCACGGCCTTCCGGGGCGGCGCCTTCCCTGCCGCCGCCTTCCCGTCGGCCACCGTCTTCCCGGCGGCCGAGGCCGTGCGCGCCGGAGCCTTCCCGGCCACCGCCTTCCCGGGGGCCGGCTCCTCGGCCGCAGTCGCGGCCACCGCCTGCTTCTTCGCCACCATGGCCGCGGCCCCTTCACATATGGTGATCTAGCACGCAAATCGTGCTGGGACGATAAATCGGCTCCATCCCCGCGGCAACGGGTACGCGCCCGCCGCGACCAACCTGCATCCGTTGTGCCCAGCCCCGGGCCAGGTATTCCGCCACTCGCATGCACATCGAGACCATTCGGATGTATCGGTCCATTCGGGTCACCGTAAACCGGTCTGCCGACCCGGCCCCCGGCCCTTACACTGGGCCCAGCGAAAGGCATGGATGGGGACGAGTAGCGTCGTACGCAGCCAGGAGCGACCCGGGGACGGTGAGAGCCCGGGGGCGAGCGCGCCGCGAAGGATCACCCCGGAGCCGCCGGAAGAACGCCAGGGCCCCGGCCCTGGCCAGTAGAACCGGCTTCGCACCCCAATGAGGGGGCCACCGGACCCGTCCGGCGGCCAAGGAGGGTGGTACCGCGGGAGCCGAGCGCTCTCGTCCCTCCGGACGGACAGACGAAGCCCGCCGGAGGAAGACGAAGACCCTCATGACGAACCCGCCTCAGTACCGCCCGGTACCCGCCCAGGTCGACCTGCCCGCCCTGGAGCACGCAGTCCTCGACTTCTGGCGCGAGAACAAGACCTTCGCCAAGACCCTGGAGCAGTCCGAGGGACGCCCCGAGTGGGTGTTCTACGAGGGCCCGCCGACCGCCAACGGCATGCCCGGCGCCCACCACATCGAGGCCCGCGTCTTCAAGGACGTCTTCCCCCGCTTCCGCACCATGCGCGGCTACCACGTGGCCCGCAAGGCCGGCTGGGACTGCCACGGCCTGCCCGTCGAGCTCGCCGTCGAGAAGGAGCTCGGCTTCAACGGCAAGCAGGACATCGAGGCGTACGGCATCGCCGAGTTCAACGCCAAGTGCCGCGAGTCCGTGACCCGCCACACCGACGCGTTCACCGAGCTCACCACCCGCATGGGCTACTGGGTGGACCTGGACGACGCCTACCGGACCATGGACCCGGAGTACGTCGAGTCCGTCTGGTGGTCGCTGAAGGAGATCTTCGGCAAGGGGCTGCTGGTCCAGGACCACCGCGTCGCCCCCTGGTGCCCCCGCTGCGGCACCGGTCTCTCCGACCACGAGCTCGCCCAGGGCTACGAGACGGTCGTCGACCCCTCCGTCTTCGTCCGCTTCCCGCTGACCTCCGGCCCCCTGGCCGGCGAGGCCGCGCTGCTGGTCTGGACGACCACCCCCTGGACCCTGGTCTCCAACACGGCCGTCGCCGCCCACCCCGAGGTCACCTATGTCGTGGCCACGAACGCCGGCGGCGACAACACGGAGAAGATCGTCGTCGCCCAGCCGCTGCTGGAGAAGGCGCTCGGCGAGGGCTGGGAGTCCACCGGCCAGACCTTCACCGGCAAGGAGATGGAGCGCTGGACCTACCGGCGCCCCTTCGAGCTGGTCCCCTTCGAGGCCCCGGCGCACTTCGTGGTCAACGCCGAGTACGTGACCACCGAGGACGGCACCGGTCTGGTCCACCAGGCCCCGGCCTTCGGCGCCGACGACCTCGCGGTCTGCCGCGCGTACGGCCTGCCGGTCGTCAACCCGGTCCGCCCCGACGGCACCTTCGCCGAGGAGGTGCCCCTCGTCGGCGGCGTCTTCTTCAAGAAGGCCGACGAGAAGCTGACCGCCGACCTCGACGCCCGCGGCCTGCTGTTCAAGCACATCGCCTACGAGCACAGTTACCCGCACTGCTGGCGCTGCCACACCGCGCTGCTCTACTACGCGCAGCCGTCCTGGTACATCCGCACCACCGCCGTCAAGGACGCGATGCTGCGGGAGAACGAGAAGACCAACTGGTTCCCGGAGTCGGTCAAGCAGGGCCGCTTCGGCGACTGGCTGAACAACAACATCGACTGGGCGCTGTCCCGGAACCGGTACTGGGGCACCCCGCTGCCGATCTGGCGCTGCGAGGACGGCCACCTGACCTGCGTCGGCTCCCGCGCCGAGCTGTCGGAACTGTCCGGCCGGGACCAGTCGGCCCTGGACCCGCACCGCCCGTACATCGACGACGTGACCTTCTCCTGCACGTCCGAGGGCTGCTCCCACACCGCGGTGCGCGTACCCGAGGTCATCGACGCCTGGTACGACTCGGGCTCCATGCCGTTCGCGCAGTACGGCTACCCGTACAAGAACAAGGAGCTGTTCGAGCAGCGCTATCCCGCGCAGTTCATCTCCGAGGCGATCGACCAGACCCGCGGCTGGTTCTACACGCTGATGGCCGTCGGCACGCTCGTCTTCGACAAGTCCTCGTACGAGAACGTGGTCTGCCTGGGCCACATCCTCGCCGAGGACGGCCGCAAGATGTCCAAGCACCTGGGCAACATCCTGCAGCCGATCCCGCTGATGGACCAGCACGGCGCCGACGCGGTGCGGTGGTTCATGGCGGCCGGCGGCTCGCCGTGGGCGGCGCGCCGGGTCGGCCACGGCACCATCCAGGAGGTCGTCCGCAAGACCCTCCTGACGTACTGGAACACGGTGGCCTTCCAGGCCCTGTACGCGCGCACCTCCAACTGGGCGCCGTCGGCGGCCGATCCGGCGCCGGCCGAGCGCACGGTGCTCGACCGCTGGCTGCTCTCCGAGCTGCACGCGCTGGTCGGGGACGTCACCGAGGCGATGGAGGCGTACGACACCCAGCGCGCCGGCAAGCTCCTGTCGGCCTTCGTCGACGACCTGTCGAACTGGTACGTGCGCCGGTCGCGCCGCCGGTTCTGGCAGGGCGACGCGGCGGCGCTGCGGACGCTGCACGACGTGGTCGAGACGGTGACCCGCCTGATGGCCCCGCTGACCCCCTTCATCACGGAGCGGGTCTGGCAGGACCTGGTCGTCCCGGTGACCCCGGACGCCCCGGAGTCGGTGCACCTGACCTCCTGGCCGGAGGCCGACGCCTCGCTCGTGGACCCGGTGCTGTCCCGGCAGATGCTGCTGGTACGGCGGCTGGTCGAGCTGGGCCGCGCCACGCGCGCCGAGTCCGGCGTGAAGACCCGCCAGCCGCTGTCGCGCGCGCTCGTCGCCGCGGCGGGCTTCTCCGAGCTGTCGGCGGAGCTCCAGGGGCAGATCACGGAGGAGCTGAACGTCTCCTCGCTGGCCTCGCTGTCGGAGGTCGGCGGCTCGCTGGTGGACACCACGGCGAAGGCCAACTTCCGGGCGCTGGGCAAGCGCTTCGGCAAGGGCGTGCAGGACGTGGCCAAGGCCGTCGCCGCGGCGGACGCGGCGGCGCTGTCGCTGGCGCTGCGGTCGGGCTCCGCGGCGGTGGAGGTGAACGGCGAGACGGTCACCCTCACCCCGGAGGAAGTGATCATCACGGAGACCCCGCGCGAGGGCTGGTCCGTGGCCTCGGACTCGGGCGCGACGGTGGCGCTGGACCTGGAGATCACCCCGGAGCTGCGGCTGGCGGGCCTGGCCCGTGACGCGATCCGGCTGATCCAGGAAGCGCGGAAGAACTCCGGGCTGGACGTCGCGGACCGGATCGCACTGCGGTGGTCCTCGACGGAGCCGGAGGTCGTGACGGCGCTGACGGACCACGCGGCGCTGATCTCCGACGAGGTGCTGGCGACGGACTACGCGTCCGGCGACGCCGATGCGTCCTACGGCGACCCGTTCACCGACGAGTCCCTCGGCCTGACCTTCCGCCTCCGCAAGGCGTAGCCCCCTGGGCCCGGCCGGCCCACCCGCAACGGCGCCCCTCCGGGGGCGCCGTTCTGCATTGCCCCTCCCCACCCCTTCCCCCGTCAGGGGCGCGGGGAACTGCGCGACCGGCCCCCACCGGCCCGCAGGTGAAGAGGGGGTCCGGGGCGGAGCCCCGGTTTCGGGAAGGGGGCGGGGAGGGGACATGACACCGCTCAGCGCACAGGCAGGCGCACGGGCAGGCAGCACAGGCAGACCCACGAAAACGGGCCGGGCCCGGATCCCCTTGAAGGGGTCCGGGCCCGGCCCGTGGAAACTGCCGGCGGCGGCGCCGCGACTAGTTGTCGTCCTCGTCGATCAGGAAGCCCCGCATCGGCGACGGTGCCTGCTGCATCGGCTGCGGCGCAGCCGGCCGCACCGGAGCCATCGGCTGGGTCATCGCCGGGGACATCTGCTGCTGGCCGCCGTAGGACGGGCCGCCCGACATGGGCGACGGACCGCCCGACATCGGGGAGGAGTGCCCCATCGCACCGGCCGGAGCCATCGACGGCGCCGGGCTCGGCGGCAGCGAGGCCGTCGCCGGGGTCCGCGGCGGGGCGAGCGAGTCGTCCGCCTGGGTCTCCAGCTGGCGCAGCTGCGACTCGAGGTAGGACTTCAGACGCGTGCGGTACTCACGCTCGAAGCCCCGCAGGTCCTCGACCTTGCGCTCCAGCGTGGCGCGGGCGGACTCCAGCGAGCCCATCGCGACGCGGTGCTTCTCCTGGGCGTCCCGCTCCAGCGCGTCCGCCTTGGCGCGGGCGTCCCGCTCCAGGCCCTCGGCGCGGCTGCGCGCCTCGCCGACGATCTTGTTGGCCTCGGAACGGGCCTCCGCGATCGCCTGGTCTGCGGTCTGCTGGGCGAGCGAGAGGACACGCGCGGCGCTGTCGCCACCGGGGCCCTGGCCGGGCGCCGGCAGCTGCGGCTGCTGCGGGGGCATGCCCATCGGCTGACCCATGGGCTGCATCTGCTGGCCCATGGGCTGACCCATGGGCTGCATCGGCTGGCCCATCGGCTGCATCTGCTGCCCCATGGGCTGCATCTGCTGGCCGAGCGGGTTCTGACCGCCCATGGAGGGGTTCGGACCCATGCCCGGGTTCGGACCCATGCCGGGGTTCGGACCCATGCCGGGGTTCGGGCCCATGCCCGGGTTCGGACCCATGCCGGGGTTCGGACCGCCCATCGGGTGCTGCTGCATCGGACCGCCCATGGGGCCGCCCATCGGGCCGGGACCCTGCGGGCCCTGCCCACCGGGGCCGGGCGGCAGCTGCGGGGCGCCGCCCGGCAGCTGCGGCGGGCCCATCTGCGGCGGGCCCTGCTGGGCCGGCGGGCCGGATATGGCGGCGGGCACGGGAGCACCCGGACCTCGCTGGTCCTGCGGCTCGGGCTTGCGCATGTTGGCCTGCTGCTGGCTCTGGGCCGCGGCCCGGGTCGCAGCGGCGAGCTTGGCGCGCAGGTCCTCGTTCTCCCGGAGCAGACGCGTCAGTTCGGCCTCGACCTCGTCGAGAAAGGCATCGACCTCGTCCTCGTCATAGCCTTCTCGGAGACGGACGGTCGTGAACTGCTTGTTCCGCACGTCCTCGGGGGTCAGCGGCATGTCTTCTTCACCTCTACGTAGTCGTCGGCAGTCGGCAGGCCCGTGTCGTCCATGTCCGTCCTCATCTCGTGAAGCCGCTCACGATGCTGATCAGGACGTAGACGATGATCATCAGCACGAAGAAGGACAGGTCGAGTGCCACGCCCCCGAGACGCAGCGGCGGGATGAATCGCCGCAGAAGCTTGAGCGGTGGGTCGGTGACAGTGTAGGTGGCCTCCAGAACGACCACCATGGCCTTCCCCGGTTCCCATGAACGTGCGAACTGGAAGACGTAGTCCATGACGAGCCGGAAGATCAGCACGATGAGGAAGCACATCAGCGCAACGTAGATCACATCCAGTGCGACGCCCATCCCGTGCTTCCCTCTCCCCTTGCTCTCGCCTGTCCGGTCTAGCTCTGGTTGAAGAACCCGCCCTCAGCAATGCGGGCCTTGTCCTCCGCCGTGACATCGACGTTAGCAGGCGACAGCAGGAACACCTTCTGTGTCACGCGTTCAATGCTGCCGTGCAGACCGAACACGAGACCCGCCGCGAAGTCGACCAGACGCTTGGCGTCAGTGTCGTCCATCTCGGTCAGGTTCATGATCACCGGGGTGCCCTCACGGAAGTGTTCCCCGATGGTACGGGCCTCGTTGTAGGTCCGGGGGTGCAGCGTCGTGATGCGGTACGGCTCCCGCTCGGAGACGACCTTGGGCATGATCACGGGGGCGTTCTTCTCCAGGCTCGGGCGTTCGGGTGTGATGGATGCCACGGGGGCGATTCGGGCGGGACGTCCGCTTTCGACAGGCAATGAGATGGGTTCACGCGGAGCCGGAGGCTGCACCACCCGTACCGGTTCGTCCCTTACGGGCGGTTGGTGTACCGGCTGGTCCCGGCGGTCCCGCTCCCGGGGCGCCAGCTCCGGCTCGGGCTCGAACTCGTCATCGGGGTCGTAACCCGGGTTGTCGTACCGGTCGTCCTCCACGAGGCCGAGGTAGACCGCCATCTTGCGCATTGCGCCGGCCATTCTCTGAGTCCTCCGCTCTGTGGTGGATCGCCCACCGACAAATCTCGCAGTGTCACAAAAGTCACCAACTGCCCGCGATCCACGTGGTCTGCCCGCTCAGCGGCGGTAATGACCATATTTTCTGCTGTGGTCCGACTTTCTTCGCGACGTTACCCGAGCCGGGGTCTCCCGCCGAGTACCGCAGTGCCGACGCGTACGTGTGTCGCTCCGGCGGCCACGGCCTGCTCCAGATCGGCGCTCATCCCGGCCGACACCATGGTCGCAGTCGGATGGGCCCTGCGCAGGCCGCTTGACAATTCCACCAACCGCTCGAACGCGGCCTGTTCGCGTCCCGCGTAGCGGCCGGCGAGCGGAGCCACCGTCATGACCCCGGCCGGCCACAGTCCCGGGGCCTCCTCGATGAGTCCGGCCAGCTCGGCCAGCTGCTCGGGGGCCGCGCCGCCGCGCTCCCCGCGCTCCCCCGACTCCGCGTCAAGGGCGATCTGCACCAGGCAGCCGAGCTCCCGCCCGGCCTTGACGGCGGCCGCCGAAAGTGCGGACACCAGCCGGGGCCGGTCGACGGACTGCACCAGATGCGCGTATCCCGCCACGGAACGGACTTTGTTCGTCTGCAACTGGCCGACGAAATGCCAGGTGAGCGGCAGATCCGCACAGACCAGGGCTTTCGGGCCGGCCTCCTGGTCGCGGTTCTCCGCCACATGACGGACACCCAGCTCCGCCAGGAGGCGTACGTCGCTCGCGGGGTAGGTCTTGGTGACCACGATGAGGGTCACCTCTTCCCGCTCGCGCCCGGCGGCGGCGCAGGCTGCGGAGATTCGTTCCTCCACCCGCGCCAGGTTGGCGGCGAGCTCGGCCTTGCGATCTGTCATTCCTCAGTCCAACCAGACATATCCGGCAAGCCGGCCGGTCACCCGGTCGCGGCGGTACGAGAAGTGGTCGAGCGATTCCAGCGTGCAGACGGGGGACCGCTGAGCGTCCGTCACCCCCAGCCCGGCGAGCTGGGCGTGGACCCCGGCCACCACGTCGACCGCCGGGGTGCCCCAGCCGGTCTCGGCGTACGCGGCCGGCACCACCGCGGCGACCTCGTCCCGCATCGCGGCCGGCACCTCGTAGCAGCGTCCGCACACGGCGGGTCCGGTACGGGCGACCATGCGGGCGGGGTCCGCGCCGAGCGCGGTCATCGCCTCCACGGCGGCCGGCACGACCCCGGCGACCAGGCCGGGCCGGCCCGCGTGCGCCGCGGCGGCCACCCCGGCGACGGGGTCGGCCAGCAGGACCGGGACGCAGTCGGCGGTGAGGACCGCGAGGGCGAGCCCCCGACGGGCGGTCACCACCGCGTCCACGGAGGGGATCCGTGCCGGATCTCCCCACGGTCCGTCCACCACGGCCACGTCCCGGCCGTGCACCTGGTTCATCCAGACCACCCGGTCCGGGTCGACGCCCAGGGTGCCGGCGGCCCGCGCCCGGTTCTCCCGTACGGCTGCCGGGTCGTCGCCGACGGCGCCGCCGAGGTTGAGCTCCTCGTACGGAACGGCGCTCACCCCGCCCCACCGGTCGGTGAAGGCGAAGTGGGCGCCGCTCACGGTGTGCTGCCCTATCGTCACTTCAAGAAGTCCGGAACGTCCAGTTCCTCGGCCGGGCTGTCCTGGTAGGGACGCGGGACCGTCGGGGGTGCGACCGGGGTCTGCGCGATCTCGCTCACCGGGGCCGGCTCGACCGGCGCCGGGGCCTCTTCACGCGGGGTGACCGTACCGAGGCCGCCGAAGGAGGAGCGGACCGGCTCGGGCCGGCTGACCGGGGCCGGGGGCTCCTCGCGCTTGGTCGAGGCGGCGCCGATCACGTTGTCCCGGCGGGCCGGGGGCTGGCCCCCGTCGAACCCGGCCGCGATGACGGTGACCCGCACCTCGTCGCCGAGCGCGTCGTCGATGACGGCACCGAAGATGATGTTCGCCTCGGGGTGGGCGGCCTCGCTGACCAACTGGGCGGCCTCGTTGATCTCGAAGAGACCGAGGTCGGAGCCGCCGGAGATGGAGAGCAGGACGCCGCGGGCGCCGTCGATGGACGCCTCCAGGAGCGGCGAGGAGATCGCCATCTCGGCGGCGGCCACCGCGCGGTCGTCGCCGCGGGCGGAGCCGATGCCCATCAGGGCCGAGCCGGCTTCGGACATCACGGACTTGACGTCGGCGAAGTCCAGGTTGATCAGACCCGGGGTGGTGATGAGGTCGGTGATGCCCTGCACACCGCTCAGCAGCACCTGGTCGGCCGACTTGAAGGCGTCGAGCACCGAGACCTGGCGGTCCGAGATGGACAGCAGCCGGTCGTTGGGGATGACGATGAGGGTGTCAACCTCTTCGCGGAGCTCGGCGATGCCGTCCTCCGCCTGGTTGGCGCGACGGCGGCCCTCGAAGGTGAACGGCCGGGTGACCACACCGATCGTCAGGGCGCCCAGGGAGCGCGCGATGTTGGCGACGACGGGTGCGCCGCCGGTGCCGGTGCCGCCGCCCTCGCCGGCGGTGACGAAGACCATGTCGGCCCCCTTGAGGACCTCCTCGATCTCCTCACGGTGGTCCTCTGCCGCCTTGCGACCGACTGCCGGATTGGCGCCGGCGCCGAGGCCCCGGGTCAGTTCACGGCCGACGTCGAGCTTGACGTCGGCGTCGCTCATCAACAGCGCCTGCGCGTCCGTGTTGATGGCGATGAACTCGACGCCCTTGAGACCGACCTCGATCATTCGGTTGATGGCATTGACACCACCGCCGCCGACACCGATGACCTTGATGACTGCGAGGTAGTTCTGCGGTGCTGCCACGTCGAAGGCCTCTCGCCTCGATTTACGTGTCGTCGCCCCGCGGGCCTGCGGTGCGCCGACTGATGCCGAAACAGGGACGGTCCGCTACGCGCCGACCCGAACCCTAACCCTGAAGTTTAGGGTTAAGACTGTGTCTGTTCCTTGGACTCTTCCGAACAGGACACTAAGTCGACAAGTAGCGCGTGTTCAACGAACACGCCGAACCTCCCGTTTTTCTTTTCACCCTATGTGATCACCCATATCGCTGGCCAACCAGGGTGCGTCGCTGTTCGACCGCGCGTCAACTCCCGGCCACCGAGGGCGCCGTGGGCGCGCTCACATCGAAGTGCGCGGCCCTGGGCGCGGCCTTCAGCAGCGCCGTCAGCGCACGGGCTTTCGCCGGTCCCTGCTCGGCGCTGCCCCAGACCACGGTGCGGTCCCGGCTCAACTCCAGTTCCACGGAGTCGTACGAGGTCACGCGGATCCGGAGGGTCTCCCTGGCGACCGCCGCGGGAACGGCCCCGGCGATGCCCACCGCCTCGTGCAGCAGGCGTTCTTCGTCGAAACGGCGCAGACTGGGCGCGTTCGCCGCGTTCAGTTCCAGAACGGGCACGCCGGCGGGGGCTTTCGCCACCGTGTCGAACCGCACGCCCGAAGCGTCCACTTCGACGAACTTGGCGTCCTTCCTGATGAGCAGGACGGGTTTGCGCTCCGTGACGGCGATCGCGATCCCGTGCGGCCAGGACCGCACCACGTCGGCCGATTCGATGCGGGGCAGCCGGCCGCGCAGCCGCGCCTCGATCTCCTCGGTGTCGACGGTGGCCAGCGGGGCCCCGACGGGGACCGCCGCCGCCCGGAGCACCTGGTCCGGGGTGAGCACCCCGGTCCCGGTGGCGGTGACCTTCTCCACCCGCAGCCAGTCCGAGCCGTACAGGATCCAGCTGCCGCCGCCGGCGAGCAGTACGGCGGCCCCCAGGGCGGCCAGCACCGGGCCCCGGCGGAGTCGTCCCGCGCCGGGGCCCCGGGGGGCGGGGCCGGACTTCTTCGGCTTCGGCTGCTTCGGCGCTCCCGCGGGCTGCGGCGCCTTCGGCTGCTTCGTCGGTCCGGCCACGTGCGGTGCCTCCTGCGTCTGTGCTGTCCCGCCTCAGCGGGTCCGGTGCGCCGCGATGGCCTCGTACACCATGGCGACCAGCAGTTCGTCGGCGTCCCGGCGGCCGAACTCGGCGGCCGAGCGGGACATCTCGTAGAGCCGGTGCGGATCGGCGAGCACCGGGAGGACGTTGCCCTGGACCCACTCGGGGGTCAGTTCGGCGTCGTCCACCAGCAGGCCGCCGCCGGCCTTGACCACCGGCTGGGCGTTGAGCCGCTGTTCGCCGTTGCCGATCGGCAGCGGGACGTAGGCGGCGGGCAGTCCCACGGCGGAGAGTTCGGCGACGGTCATCGCGCCCGCGCGGCACAGCATCATGTCGGCGGCGGCGTACGCGAGATCCATCCGGTCCAGGTACGGTACCGGGACGTACGGCGGCATTCCGGGCATGTTGTCCACGCGCGGCAGTTCGTTCTTCGGGCCGACCGCGTGGAGGATCTGGATGCCGGAGCGCTGGAGCGCCGGGGCCACCTGTTGCACGACCTCGTTGAGCCGGCGCGCGCCCTGGGAGCCGCCGGAGACCAGGAGGGTGGGCAGGTTCGGGTCGAGGCCGAAGGCCGCACGGGCCTCGGGGCGGGCGGCGGCCCGGTCGAGGGTGGCGATGGTGCGGCGCAGCGGGATGCCGACGTAGCGGGCGTTGCGGAGCTTGCTGTCGGGCGTGGAGACCGCGACCCCGGCCGCGTACCGGGAGCCGATCTTGTTGGCCAGGCCGGGCCGGGCGTTGGCCTCGTGGACGATGATGGGCACGCCGAGCCGCTTGGCGGCCAGGTAGCCGGGCAGGGCGACGTAGCCGCCGAAGCCGACGACGATGTCGGCCTTGGTGCGCTCCAGGATCTGCTCGGCGGCCTTGATGGTGCCGCGCAGCCGTCCGGGGACGGTGATCAGCTCGGGAGTGGGCTTGCGGGGCAGCGGGACGGCCGGGATCAGACCGAGTTCGTAGCCGC
Organism: Streptomyces sp. NPDC089799; assembly: GCF_040684755.1. Lineage (NCBI taxonomy): Bacteria > Bacillati > Actinomycetota > Actinomycetes > Kitasatosporales > Streptomycetaceae > Streptomyces > Streptomyces sp. NPDC089799. The sequence continues at coordinate 152,194 of NZ_JBFBGR010000012.1, forward strand.
GCTCCGGCACCAGCCGGGTCTCCAGGCCGCGCTCCGTGCCGAGGGCGGTGATCCCCACGGTCGGGTCCTGCCTGCGCAGGGCATCCGCGAGGGCGAGCGCCGGCTCGATGTGGCCGGCGGTCCCCCCACCGGCGAGTACGACATGCACCGAAATTCACCGCTCTCCGGACGGACGCTTCTTGACGCGCCGTCTCATCGACTTCCAGATCGGCCCGGTCCGCTTCCAGCCGAACCTCGGCTGCCGCATCGCGAGCGCCGCGCGCGCCGCGGGCTCCTCCCGCGCGAAGGCGATGAGCAGTCCGACGGCGAACATGGTCGGCAGCAGGGCGGACCCTCCGTAGGAGAACAGCGGGAGCGGGACCCCGGCGATCGGCAGCAGACCGAGCACCGCACCGATGTTGATCACGGCCTGGGCCGTGATCCAGGTGGTCACGCCTCCCGCGGCATACCTCACGAAGGGGTCCTCCGTGCGTCCGGCCACGCGGATACCCGCATAGCCTAGGGCCGCGAAGAGACCCAGGACCGACAGCGTCCCCGCCAGTCCCAGTTCCTCCCCGGTGACGGCAAAGATGAAGTCGTTGTGCGCTTCGGGCAGTTCCCCCCATTTTTCCACACTGGCACCCAGCCCGGAACCGAACCATCCGCCCGATGCGAGGGCGAAGATTCCGTGAACGGCCTGCCAGCATTCACCTTTGGGCCCCAGATCGGTCGCGCCGATGCAGGAGAGTCGCTGCATCCGGTGGGGTGCGGTCTTGATCAGAACCGCTCCGATCACCGCGGCGACGGCCAGGACCCCGACGAACATCCGGGTCGGGGCCCCCGCCAGCCACAGCAGTCCGAAGAGGATGGCGCAGAGGATCATCGCGGTGCCCATGTCGCCGCCGAGCATGATCAGCCCGAGCAGCAGGAAGGCCACCGGCACCAGGGGGACCAGCAGGTGCTTCCACTGGACCAGGAGGCCCTTGTCGCCCTTGCGGGCCAGCAGGTCGGCACCCCACAGGATCAGGGCCAGCTTGCCGAACTCGCTGGGCTGCAGCATGAAGGGGCCGCCCAGGGAGATCCAGTTCTGGTTGCCCTGGATGGAGACCCCTATCCCGGGGATCTGGACGAGCACCATCAGGAAGACGGTGGCCGCCAGCACCGGATAGGCCAGCGCCCGGTGCAGTTTGACCGGCATCCGGGAGGCGGCGAGCAGCAGGCCGGCGCCGATGGCGGCGGCCAGGAACTGCTTCTGGAAGAAGTACGAGGGGGCCAGGCCCAGCTGGAGCGCCTTGATCATGGAGGCGCTGTAGACCATCACCAGGCCCAGCACGGTGATCAGCAGCGAACTACCGAAAATCAGGTAATACGCAGTGAGTGGCCGGTCCCAAGTCCGGCGCATCCGGCGGTAGGTGCGCCGGATCCCGTCCAGCGGCCCGCGCCCGGCGAGCCCCTTGGCGGTCGCCGAGGGACGCTTGCGACCCTGCGCCCGGACGGCGGCGGGCCGTCGTCCGGGCAGCATCTGCTTGGCCGGCATCTGTCGTCTTCCCCTCCACTCGTACGAGCAGCCGGTCGGACAGGCCCTAGGCGCTCTGCTCCGCGGCCAGTTCGCGCACCGCTCCGGCGAACGCGTCGCCGCGCTCTCCGTAGTTCACGAACATGTCCATCGAGGCGCAGGCGGGTGCCAGCAGGACCGTGTCACCGGGCTCGGCGAGCCGGGCCGCTTCCCGGACCGCTGCGAGCATCGCCCCAGTGTCGGTCCGGTCGAGGTCGACGACCGGGACCTCGGGGGCGTGTCGCGCCAGAGCGTCCCGGATGAGCGCCCGGTCGGCGCCGATCAGCACGGCTCCGCGGAGCTGCTTCGCCGAGGTGCGCACCAGCTCGTCGAAGGTGGCGCCCTTGGCCAGACCGCCGGCGATCCAGACGACCGGCTCGTAGGCGGCCAGCGACGCCTCGGCGGCGTGGGTGTTGGTGGCCTTGGAGTCGTCGATGTAGGTGACCCCGCCGACCTCGGCGACACGGGCGATCCGGTGGGCGTCCGGCCGGAAGGCGCGCAGGCCGTCCCGGACCGCCTTGGGCTCCACGCCGAAGGCACGGGCCAGGGCGGCCGCGGCGAGGGCGTTGGCGATGTTGTGCGGGGCCGGCGGGTCGACGTCCCCGACCTCGGCGAGCTCCTGGGCGTTCTTCTGCCGGTTCTGCACGAAGGCCCGGTCGACCAGGACCCCGTCGACCACGCCGAGCATGGAGGGGCCGGGGGCGCCGAGGGTGAAGCCGATGGCGCGGCAGCCCTCGACCACGTCCGCTTCCTCGACCAGCTTCTCGGTGGCCGCGTCGGCCACGTTGTACACGCAGGCGACGGTGTTGCCCTCGTAGATCCGGCCCTTGTCGGCGGCGTACGCCTCCATGGAGCCGTGCCAGTCGAGGTGGTCGGGGGCCAGGTTGAGCACGGCCCCGGAGTGGGCGCGCAGGCTGGGCGCCCAGTGCAGCTGGTAGCTGGACAGCTCCACGGCCAGGACGTCGTACGTCTCCTCGCCGAGCACCACGTCGATGATCGGCGTCCCGATGTTGCCCACGGCGGCCGTGCGCAGCCCGGCGGCCCGCAGGATGGAGGCGAGCATCTGGGTGGTGGTGGTCTTGCCGTTGGTGCCGGTGATGGCGAGCCATTCCGCCGGCGCGGCGGGAGCCGAACCGGCTTCTGCCGACCCGGACCCGGCCGCGCGGGCCGCGCGCAGGGCCGCGCCCGCGTCGCGGAGGCGCCAGGCGATCTCGACGTCGCCCACGACGTCCACGCCGGCCTCGGCGGCCTCCAGGAAGAGCGGGCTGTCCGGCTTCCAGCCGGGCGAGGTCACCACGAGCTCGGTGCCCTCGGGGAGGCTCTCGCCGGCCCTGGCGCCGTCGGCCAGGTGCCCCAGGCGGGTCCGGATGCCGAGCTCCGCGAGCTCGGCGGCGCGCGCCCGGTGGGCGTCCCCGTCACCGTTGTCGACCACGGTGACGGCCGCGCCGAGCCGGGCCAGCGCGCGGGCGGCACTGATGCCGCTCACGCCCAGCCCGGCCACGGTGATGTTCCGCGGCAGGCCGTACCGGGCCCGCGCATCGGGGCCCAGCAGGGCCAGGTACTCCGCGTTGCTCACTTGTCCGCTGCCCATCCGGCGTAGAAGATGCCCAGACCCACGATGACGCACATGCCCTGGATGATCCAGAACCGGACCACCACGAGGACCTCGGACCACCCCTTGAGCTCGAAGTGGTGCTGCAGCGGAGCCATCCGGAAGACGCGCTTCCCGGTGAGGCGGAAGGAGCCCACCTGGATGACCACGGAGAGGGTGATGAGCACGAAGAGGCCGCCCAGCAGCGCGAGCAGCAGCTCGGTGCGGGAGCAGATGGCCAGACCGGCGAGCGCGCCGCCGAGGGCCAGCGAGCCGGTGTCACCCATGAAGATCTTGGCGGGCGAGGTGTTCCACCACAGGAAGCCGAAGCAGGCGCCCATCAGGGCGGAGGCGACCACCGCGAGGTCCAGCGGGTCCCGGACCTCGAAGCAGGCGGCCGGGTTCATCAGGGTCTCCGCGTTGGCGCAGGACTCCTGGTACTGCCAGACGCCGATGAACGTGTAGGCGCCGAAGACCATCACCGAGGCACCGGTGGCCAGGCCGTCGAGGCCGTCGGTGAGGTTCACGCCGTTCGACATCGCCAGGATCATGAACAGCGCCCAGACGACGAACAGCACGGGTCCGATGGACCAGCCGAAGTCGGTGACGAAGGAGATCTTGGTGGAGGCCGGGGCGAGCCCGCGCGAGTCCGAGAACTGCAGCGCGAGCACCGCGAAGGCGATGCCGACGATCAGCTGGCCGGCCATCTTCGCCTTGGCCCGCAGGCCCAGCGAACGCTGCTTGACGATCTTGATGTAGTCGTCAAGGAAGCCGACCAGGCCCATGCCGGCCATCAGGAAGAGCACCAGCAGACCGGAGAAGGTCGGCTCGCTGGAGGTGATCACCTTCGTCAGGGCGTACGCGGCGAGCGTCGCCAGGATGAAGGAGATGCCGCCCATGGTGGGCGTGCCCTTCTTGCCGGCGTGGCCGCGCGGGCCGTCGTCCCGGATGAACTGGCCGTAGCCCTTGCGGGCCAGCAGCTTGATCAGCAGCGGGGTGCCGACGATCGTGAGGAACATACCGATGACGCCGGCGAACAGGATCTGCCTCATCGGCCGGCACCCTCGCCCTCAAGCAGCGCCTGCGCGATCCGCTCCAGGCCGACCGACCTGGATGCCTTCACCAGCACGACGTCCCCCGGGCGCAGTTCTCTGCGCAACAGGTCGACCGCCGCCTGCGCGTCGGACACGAGCACCGACTCCTCACCCCACGAACCCTCGTTATATGCGCCCAGTTGCAGCCAGGACGCTTCCCTGCCCCCGACTGCGACGAGCTTGCTCACGTTGAGCCGGACGACAAGCCGTCCGACCGCGTCGTGCTCGGCGAGCGAGTCGTCACCGAGCTCGGCCATCGGGCCGAGCACCGCCCACGTGCGTCCCCCCCGCTCCCGGGCGGTGCCGCCCATCGCGACCAGCGCGCGCAGTGCGGCCCGCATGGACTCGGGGTTCGCGTTGTAGGCGTCGTTGACGACCGTCACGCCGTCCGCGCGCTCGGTGACCTCCATACGCCAGCGGGAGAGCGTGCCCGCACCGGAGAGCGCGGTGGCGATCTCGGCGGTGGACATGCCCAGCACGTGGGCGACGGCGGCCGCGGCGAGCGCGTTCGACACGTGGTGCTCACCGTACAGCCGCAAGGTCACATCGCTGCACCCGGAGGGTGTGTGCAGTGTGAAGGAAGGCTGTCCGCGGTCCGTCATCCGTACGTCGGTGGCCCGGACTTCCGCGTCCTCCGCCTCTCCGAAGAAGACCGTACGGGCCTTCGTACGGGCGGCCATGCCGCGTACCAGCAGGTCGTCGGCGTTGAGTACGGCGACGCCGCCCTCGGCCGCGCTCGGCAGGGCCTCGACCAGCTCTCCCTTGGCCTGGGCGATGGCCTCGCGGCCGCCGAACTCGCCGATGTGGGCGGTGCCGACGTTGAGCACGACGCCGACCCTCGGCGGGGTCAGGCCGGTGAGGTAGGAGATGTGGCCGATGCCGCGGGCGCCCATCTCCAGCACCAGGTGCCGGGTTTCCGGGGTGGCACTGAGGGCGGTGAGGGGCAGGCCGATCTCGTTGTTGAGCGAGCCGGGGGTCCACACCGTGGGCGCGTGCTGCTGCAGCACCTGCGCGATGAGGTCCTTGGTGGAGGTCTTTCCGGCGGAACCGGTCAGGGCCACCACGTCGGTGCCGAGCCGGGAGACGACGGCGCGGGCGAGGGCACCCAGCGCCTCCTGGACGTCGGGGACGACGACCGCGGGGACCCCGACGGGCCGGGTCGCCAGAACGGCGGCGGCGCCGGCGGCGACCGCGCGCTCGGCGTAGTCGTGGCCGTCCACGTGCTCCCCGTTGAAGGCGACGAACAGGCTGCCCCGTTCGACCTCCCGGGAGTCGCGGACCACGGATCCGGTGACCAGGTCCGACGGATCCGGTATGTCGTGGAGCTGCCCGCCGGTGATGTCGGCGATCTCGGCGAGGGAGAGGGGGATCACTTAGTTCACCTCGGCCTGTCGGGCCTGCTGGAGCGCGTCTTCTTCGGGCACGGCGTTTCCGGAAGCGGCCGCGATGGCGGCGCGGAGCACCTCGCGGTCGTCGAAGGGGCGTACCACGCCGGCGGTTTCCTGGCCCTGCTCGTGGCCCTTGCCCGCGACGAGGACGGTGTCGCCGGGCTCGGCTCGGGCGACCGCGGCGGCGATGGCCGCGGCCCGGTCGGCGTCGACGAGAACGGTGCCGCGCTCCTCCGCGGGCACCGATACGGCGCCCTCGAACATGGCGGCGAGGATCCTCAGCGGGTCCTCGGAGCGCGGGTTGTCGGAGGTCAGCACGGCGGTGTCGGCGTACCGGGCGGCGGCGGCGCCCATCGGGGCGCGCTTGGTGGTGTCGCGGTCACCGCCGCAGCCGAGCACGATGTGCAGCCGGCCGGTGGTGACTTCGCGCAGGGCGCGCAGCACCGAGACGACGGCGTCGGTCTTGTGGGCGTAGTCGACCACGGCGAGGAAGCCCTGGCCGGCGTCGACCCGCTCCAGCCGGCCGGGGACGCCGGGGACCGCGGCGACGCCGTCGGCGGCGGTCTGCGGGTCCACGCCGGCGGTGGCGAGCGTGACGACCGCGGCGACGGTGTTGGCCACGTTGAACGGGCCGGGGAGCGGCGCGGTGGCGGTGATCCGCTGTCCGTCGGGGCCGAGCAGGGTCAGGGTGGAGTCCATGTGGCCGGAAACCACGTCCTGCGCGCGCCAGTCGGCGGCCGGGTCGCCGGCGGCGGAGAAGGTGACCACGGGGATCGCGGACTCCTTGGCCAGCCGACGGCCGTACTCGTCGTCGATGTTCACCACGCCGACGCGGGCCCGGGCGGGGGTGAACAGCTGTGCCTTGGCCTGGAAGTAGTCCTCCATGTCGGAGTGGAACTCCATGTGCTCCGGGCTCAGGTTGTTGAAGACGGCGACGTCGAAGACGCAGCCGTCGACCCGGCCGAGCACCAGCGCGTGGCTGGACACCTCCATGGCGACCGCGTCGACGCCGCGCTCCCGCATGACGGCGAAGAGGGCCTGGAGGTCGGTGGCCTCGGGGGTGGTGCGCTCGGACTTGATGCGCTCGTCGCCGATCCGCATCTCGACCGTGCCGACCAGGCCGGTACGGCGCCCGGCGCCGCGCAGGCCGCCCTCCACCAGGTAGGCGGTGGTGGTCTTGCCGGAGGTGCCGGTGATGCCGATCTGGAGGAGGGCCTCGCCGGGCCGTCCGTAGATCTCGGCGGCGAGCTCGCCCATCCGGCCGCGCGGGTCGTCGACCACGAGCACGGGCAGGCCGGTGGCGGCGGCCCGGTCGGCGCCGGCCGGGTCGGTGAGGACGGCGGCCGCGCCCAGGGAGGCGGCCTGGGCGGCGAAGTCGGCGCCGTGCAGGCGGGCGCCGGCCAGGGCGGCGTAGACGTCGCCGGGGCGGACCGCGCGCGAGTCGTGCGTGATGCCGGTGATCCGTGCCTCGGGTCCCGGGGCGGCGGTGCCCAGCAGGGCGGCCAGCTCGCCGAGCGGGATCGGGCGGGCTGCCGCGGGCCGGGGCGCTCCCGGCGGCGCTGCCGGGGCCTTCTGGGCGGTTCTGGGCTGATCAGCGTGTGACACGGCGGTGAGCGTACCGGGCCCGGCGGGCGCGGCAGGAATCGAGGGGGCCGGGGTGTTCTGATTCCCCGGGTCCGGGGTGATGGTTGTCACTGGGGGTGCCTCACGCATTTCTCGGTCGCCGGGCGGCGGGTCACTGTCCTGCTCCGAAGGTGACCGGCAGTCCGGCGGGGGCGGTTCCGGTGGGGGCGACCTGGAGGGTCTTGAGGGCGAACTCCATCACGGTCTTGTAGATGGGGCCGCAGATCTGGCCACCGAAATAGCTGCCCTTGGTCGGGTTCTGGATGGCGCAGTAGACGGTGATGCGCGGGTTGTCGGCGGGTGCGAAGCCGGCGAAGGAGGCGGTGTAGCCCTTGTAGCGGCCGGTGGCCGGATCCACCCGGTTGGAGGTGCCGGTCTTGCCGCCGACACGGTAGCCGGGGATGCGGGCCTTGGTGCCGGTGCCCTCCTGGTCGTCGACGACCGATTCGAGCATGGCGGCGAGGGTCTTCGCGGTCTCCTCGCTGACCACGCGGGTCTTCTCGGGGGCGGGGGCGGGGGTGAAGCGACCGTCGGGGCCCTTGTGGCCGCGGACCAGGGTCGGTTCGATGCGGACCCCGCCGTTGGCGATGGTGGAGTACACGGAGGCCGCCTGCATGGCGTTGAGGGACAGGCCCTGGCCGAAGGGGATCGTGTACTGCTGCGAGGTGGACCAGTCCCCGGGTGCGGCGAGGATGCCGCGGGACTCGCCCGGGTAGTCCAGGCCGGTGGGGCGGCCGATGCCGAACCGGGTCAGGTAGGAGTGGAGCACCTTGTTGGCCTCGGCCTGGTTCTTGCCGAGCTGGCCGGTGGCGAGGATGGTGCCGATGTTGCTGGACTTGGCGAGGACGCCGTTGAGGGTCAGGTACCAGGTCGGGTGGTCGATGTCGTCCTTGAACAGCCGGTCGCCGCGGTGCAGCCGGTTGGGGACGGTGACGTGGGTGGCGGGGGTGGCCTTCTTCTCCTCCAGGACGGCGGCCATGGACATCACCTTGGCGGTGGAGCCGGGCTCGTAGACGTCCTGGAGGGCGGCGTTGCCCATGGCGGCGGAGCGGGCCTTGGACAGGTCGTTGGGGTCAAAGCCGGGGGCGTTGGCCATGGCCAGGACCTCGCCGGTGCGAGTGTCCTGGACGATCACGTAGCCGCGGTCGGCGGCCGACTCCTGGACCTGCTTGGTGATGGCGCTCTGGGCGGCCCACTGGATGTCCCGGTCGATGGTCAGCTCGATGTCCTGGCCGGGCTCGGCGGGCTTCTCGCTGGACCCGGCGGTGGGCACGCGGCGGCCGCCGGACTGCGCGTAGGTGACCTCGCCGTCCTTGCCGGCCAGCCGCTTGTCGAAGGAGGACTCCAGGCCGCCGGCGCCGTGGCCCTCGGCGTTGACGTAACCCAGTATCCCGGCGGCGAGGGTGCCGTTCGGGTAGATCCGCTTGCTGCTCTCCTCGTTGAAGATCCCGGCGAGCACGTTGGCGCCCGGGCCGTTGCCCTTCTTGTCGGCCGTCGCCTTGTCGGCGAAGACGCGCTTGAGGTCGCGGATCTGGTTCCAGACCTGCGGGGTCTGGCGGCGGGCGAGGACGACGTAGCGGGTGTTCTTGGTGCGCAGCCGGTCGGCGAGTTCGCGCGCGTCCTTGCCGAGGATGGGGGCGAGGAGGGCGGCGGCCTGCTGCGGGGCGTCGGGGGCCTTGCTCTCCTCGGGCGTGAACATCGACGGGTCGGCGGTGATGTCGTACGCGTCCACGCTGGTGGCGAGCGCGACGCCCTTGCGGTCGGTGATGTCGCCGCGTTCGGCGGCCAGCGTGTAGCTGGCGTAGCGGTTCTTGGAGGCGACGGCGGAGAAGGTGGAGGCGTCCACGGCCTGCACCTGGAGCAGCCGGACCACGAAGGCGAGCATGACCAGGGTCAGGCCGATGCCGACCAGGCGGAGCCGGGGGCGGGGGCTGCCGAGCGTGATGGTGTGCGGGGCGCGGGGGGCCGCGGGGCGGCGGGTGGCGGGGCGGGTGGTGCTCCTGCCCGCGGGGCGGGTGCCGCCCTGCGCGCTCCTGCCGGAGCCGGGGGTGCGCGGGCGAGCGGGGCCCGGGACCCGCTTGCGCGGGGTCTCCTGGGGGCTCATGCGAGGGCCTGCCGGCGTCCGCTGCGCGGGGCGTTTGCCCCGCCCCGCCCTCCCCCTGGCTTCGCCGGGGGGACCCCCATCCCGAAACCGGGGGCCGTGCCCCCGGAACCCCGGAGCCTGTGGTCCGCACAGGGGCGAGGGGCAGTGGGGCCTGCGGCCCCGGACCCCGCTCGTGGGGCTGTGCCCCACACCCCCTCGGGTCCGCACGCTGCCCGGGCCGCAGCCTTCCAGGGGCGCGGGGAACTGCGCGACCAGCCACGGTCGGCCCGCAGGCCCGCCGGCGCCGATCCGCTCCGGACCGGGGCGGGGGTCCGGGGCCTCAGGCCACGGTTTCGGGAAGGGGCGGGGTGGGGGTGATGCCCCGCAGGGCACACCACGGCTGCGGGGTGGGTCACGTCGTCACCGTCCGGGTGTCGGAGTGGACTGCGCGGGAGCGTCGGGGTTCGCGGGGGCGGAGCCGCCGGTCGCGGCGGGCTCAGGCTGGGTCCCGGGCACGGAGCCCGAGGGTGTCTCGGAGGCGGGGCCCGCCGGGGCCGCGGAGCCGGTCGGCGCGGCGCCGCCGGGCGCGGCCGGGGGCCCCGCCGGGGCGGTGGGCGGGGGGCTCTGCGCCGGGGTCGGCGTACCCGCCGTCCTGCCGTCGGCGCCGAGGAAGACCGGGCTGCCCCCGGGCACCATGCCCAGCTCGCGAGCCCGCCGCTCCAGCGCGTCGGGCGCCGAGTGTGCGTCGACGTCGCGCTGCAGGGCCTGCTGCTCGTCGGTGAGCGCGGTGGTCTCCTTCTTCAGCCGGCTCAGCTGGAAGGAACCCTGGTTGAGGGCCGAGTTCAGCAGCAGCAGGCTGATCAGGCCGCCGCCGAGGAGGACCACGACCAGCAGGACGAAGGGGGTGCGGGCGGCCTGCCCGGCAGCCGCTCCCCCGCCGGTCCGGCCGCCGCCGGGCCGCGGGCGGCGCGACCCCAGCCGCGCCACCCGCAACCGCGTCGCGGTGGCCACCCTGTTCACAGGTGCGCCTCGCGGATGCGCTGGACCCCGCGCAGGCGGGCCGGGGCAGCGCGGCGGTTCTCCGCGACCTCCTCCTCCGTGGGCAGTTCCGCACCGCGGGTCAGGAGTTTCAGCTTGGGCTGGTACTTCTCCGGCACGACGGGCAGGCCGGGCGGTGCGGTGTTCGCGGCGCCGGCCGCGAAGACCGTCTTGACCAGGCGGTCTTCCAGCGAGTGGTAGGAGAGGACGGCGATCCGGCCGCCGACCGCGATCCGGTCCACCGCCGCCGGGATGGCCTTCTCCAGCCCGGACAGTTCGCTGTTGACCTCGATGCGCAGGGCCTGGAAGGTCCGCTTGGCGGGGTTGCCGCCGGTCCGCTTCGCCGCCTGCGGCAGCGAGTCGCGGATCAGTTCCACGAGCCGGGCGCTGTTCGAGAAGGGCTCCTTGTCGCGCTCGCGCACGATCGCCGACACGATCCGCTTGGCCTGCTTCTCCTCGCCGTACTGGCGCAGGATGCGGACCAGCTCGCCGGGGGCGTAGGTGTTGAGGACCTCGGCGGCGCTGATGCCCGTCGTCTGGTCCATGCGCATGTCCAGCGGGGCGTCCTGCGCGTACGCGAACCCGCGGTCGGCCTCGTCGAGCTGCATGGAGGAGACGCCGAGGTCGAAGAGGATGCCCTGGACGGCGGGGATGCCCAGCCCGTCGAGGACCTCGGCCAGGTCCGCGTAGATCGCGTGGACCAGGGTGACCCGGTCGCCGTAGGGGGCGAGCCGTTCACCGGAGAGCAACAGGGCGTCCTTGTCGCGGTCCAGTCCGATCAGCCGTGCCTCGGGGAACCGCTTGAGCATGGCCTCGCTGTGGCCGCCGAGCCCGAGGGTGCAGTCGACGACGACCGCACCGGGCTTCTCCAGCGCCGGGGCCAACATGTCCAGGCACCGCTGGAGCATCACCGGGACGTGTCGGGATTCGCTGGTCAATGCGCCCTCTCAGACAACGGCGCGGCAGGCGTATGCGTAGGCGTACGCACCGCGCACGCGGATTATTTTCCGTGTACGGCCCTGCGGCCGGCTCGGCACGGCCGTCCTCCGGCCGGTTTCGCGTCACTTTAGTCCAACGGTCGGCGCGGTCAACGAACCGGCCCGCGCCCGGTGTGCCCCGCCCCGAACGAACCACCAAAAGCCGCGAATCACCCGAACGGCCGGATCCTCCCCACCCTTGTGGGTTAGCTCACATCAAGGTTCATTGACGTTCTTTGTCCAACCTCACACACGGCCCACCAGGCCGGTGACCACTAACGTCGTACACATGACGACTTCCGCTCACCTGCCCGCAGACTCCTCCGCCGAGCCCACGGCCCAGGACCCCGGGCACACCGTCATCGACAGCCTCGTCGACCACAACCGCACCTACGCCGACCGCTTCACCGACCCCGGCATGGACGCCAGCCCCGTCCTCCACGTGGCCGTGGTGGCCTGTATGGACGCCCGCCTCGACCTGCACGCCGCGCTCGGCCTGGAGCTCGGCGACTGCCACACCATCCGCAACGCCGGCGGCGTGGTCACCGACGACGTGATCCGCTCCCTCACCATCAGCCAGCGCGCCCTGGGCACCCGCAGCGTCATACTCATCCACCACACCGGCTGCGGCCTGGAGCGTCTGACCGAGGACTTCCGGCACGAGCTGGAGGACGAGGTCGGCCAGCGCCCGTCCTGGGCCGTGGAGGCGTTCCGCGACGTCGACCAGGACGTCCGCCAGTCCATGCAGCGGGTCCGCACCAACCCCTTCCTGCTGCACAAGGACGATGTGCGAGGCTTCGTCTTCGACGTGCACACCGGCCTGCTTCGGGAGATCGACCCCGCTTCGTGAGTGACACGGGGCGGGAACGGCGTCAAGAATGCGGGTTGAACGCCGCCCGGACACCAGTCCGTGCACCCGTCCGTGCACGCGCTGCCGTCCCGGGCGGGCGTCCGCGTTTCTGATCGCTTTTGGGTGTTTGGGGTGGAGAACCAGGTGACGACCTATGACGACCGTGCCGGACATGGGGGTGCCCCCGCTCAAGCGCAGTCGAGCGTGGGGGCTGATCTGACCAGCACCGCGGAGCGGATCCGCAGGTCGGTGGAGAGCGTGATCGAGGGCAAGCCCGAGGTCGTACGGATCGCGCTGACCGTCCTGCTCGCCGAGGGCCACCTGCTGATCGAGGACGTCCCGGGCGTCGGCAAGACCATGCTCGCCAAGTCCCTGGCGAAGTCCATCGACTGCTCGGTGCAGCGCATCCAGTTCACCCCGGACCTGCTGCCCTCCGACATCACCGGCGTCAGCATCTACGACCAGCAGCGCCGCGAGTTCGAGTTCAAGCCGGGCGCCATCTTCGCGCAGGTCGTGATCGGCGACGAGATCAACCGCGCCTCCCCCAAGACCCAGTCCGCGCTGCTGGAGTCGATGGAGGAGCGCCAGGTCACCATCGACGGACAGACCTACGAGCTGCCCTCCCCCTTCATGGTCGTCGCCACCCAGAACCCGGTGGAGATGGAGGGCACCTACCCGCTCCCCGAGGCCCAGCGCGACCGCTTCATGGCCCGGGTCTCCGTCGGCTACCCCAACGCCGCCGCCGAGCTGCGGATGCTCGACGTGCACGGCGCGGTCAACCCGCTCGACGACCTCACGGCCGTGACCCACGCCCACGACGTCCTCAAGCTGATCGACACGGTCCGCGAGGTGTACGTCGCGGAACCCGTCCGGCGCTACGTCGTCGAGCTGGTCTCCGCCACCCGCAACCACCCGGACCTGCGCCTGGGCGCCTCCCCGCGCGCCACCCTGCACCTGCTGCGCGCCTCCAAGGCCTCCGCCGCCCTGGCCGGCCGGGACTACGTACTGCCCGACGACGTGCAGGCGCTGGCCGCCCCGGTCCTCGCGCACCGGCTGCTGCCCACCGCCCAGGCCCAGCTGAACCGGCGCACCGCCGAGCACGTCGTCACCGACATCCTGCAGCGCACCCCGGTCCCCGCCGCGCACCCGAACGGCCGGCCGCAGCAGCCGGGCGTCCGGGGCTTCTGATGACCGCCGGTACCCCTGGCGGTGCCGGCGGGGAGAGCGCCGGACTGCGCGCGGCCCTGTCCGGGCTCACCACCCGCGGCCGTTCCTTCCTGGCCGCCGGCGCCGCCGCGGCCGTGTGCGCCTTCGTGCTCGGCCAGACCGCGCTGCTCCAGGTCGGCCTGCTGATCACGGTCCTCCCGCTGATCTGCGTGTACGCCCTGCACCGCACCCGCTACCGGGTCTCCGGCAGCCGCCGGCTGACCCCGGTGCGGGTGCCCGCCGGCGCCGAGGCCCGGGTGCAGCTCCGCATGGACAACGTGTCCCGGCTGCCCACCGGCCTGCTGATGCTCCAGGACCGGGTGCCCTACGTGCTGGGGCCGCGGCCCCGCTTCGTGCTGGACCGGGTGGAGCCCGGCGGCCGCCGGGAGGTGTCCTACCGGGTCCGCTCGGACCTGCGCGGCCGCTACCCGCTGGGCCCGCTGCAGCTGCGCCTGGCCGACCCGTTCGGCCTGGTCGAGCTGACCCGCTCGTTCAGCACGTACGACACGCTCACCGTGATCCCGCGCACCGAGCCGCTGCCGGCGGTGAAGCTGGCCGGGGAGTCGAGCGGCTACGGCGAGGGCAACCAGCGCTCGCTGGCCCTGGCCGGCGACGACGACGTGATTCCCCGCGGGTACCGGTACGGCGACGACCTGCGCCGCGTCCACTGGCGTTCCACGGCCCGCTACGGCGAGCTGATGGTGCGCCGGGAGGAGCAGCCGCAGCGGGCCCGGGCCACCGTCCTGCTGGACACCCGGCACGGCGCCTTCGACGGTGCCGGGCCCGACTCCGCCTTCGAGTGGGCGGTCTCCGCGGCCGCCTCCACCCTGCTCCACCTGCTCGAACGGGGATTCTCCGTACGGCTGCTGACCGACGCCGGGGACGCACTGCCCGGGGACGGCGGCGGGTTCTCCGCGGGCGGCGGGGAGTCCGCCGAGGCCGCCGGACTGATGCTGGACACCCTGGCGGTCATCGGGCATTCCGACGGACGCGGCCTGGACCGGGCCCACGAGGCGGTCCGGGGCGGCCAGGCGGGGCTGCTGGTCGCCTTCTTCGGCGACCTGGACGACGAACAGGCCGGGCTGGCCGCGAGGATGCGGCAGCGCGGCGGCGGAGCGGTCGCCTTCGTACTGGACCAGGACGCCTGGACCGGGCGGGCGCCGTACCGGGCCGCCCGGGGCGGCCCGGCGGCCGAACCGCTGGACCGGCTCCGCGAGGCCGGCTGGACGGTCCTGCCGGTGCCGCCGGGCGCCGGCTTCGGTGACATGTGGCGGCAGGCCGGGGCCGGCGCCCCGGACCTGTCCTCGGGCCCGGCGGCCGCCACCGGGACTTCGGCGGGAGGCCGGTCGTGAGCGGCATGGCGAGACTGACGCTGTTCGCGTGGCTGGCGACGCTGCTGACGGCGGTGTCCCTGTCCCCGCTGGTGGACTCGCAGGGCTGGCTGCTGCAGGCGGGCGGGCTGCTCGCGGTGCAGAGCGGGATCGGCGCACTGGGCCGGCGGGTGCCGCTGGCGCGTCCGCTGACCGTCGCCGCCCAGGCGCTGGCCTCCCTGGTCCTGCTGGTCCTGCTGTTCGCCGGGCAGGGCCGCTCGGTGGCGGCCTCCGACGGGATCGGCAGCCAGCTGCTGACCGGGCTCGGCTCGCTCTTCCAGGAGGGCGTCGCCGACGTCGGCGAGTACGCGATACCGGCCCCGCAGACCGACGGCATCCGGCTCATGCTGGTCTCCGGCGTGCTGCTGATCGGGCTGCTGGTCGACCTGCTCGCGGTGACCTTCCGGACGGCCGCGGCCTCCGGACTCCCGCTGCTCGCGCTGTACTCGGTGGCCGCCGGTCTGTCCGGCGGCGACGGCTGGCTGCTGTTCGTGCTGGCGGGCTGCGGCTATCTGATGCTGCTGCTGGCGGAGAGCCGCGACCGGCTGGCCCAGTGGGGCCGGGTCTTCGGCGGCAGCCCCGGCGGGGGCGCCACCAGGGCGGGTGCCCACCCGGTCGCACCGCTGCGCACCGGCCGGCGCATCGGCGCGGTGGCCGTGCTGGTCGCGCTGGGCGCCGCGTACGTGCTGCCCACACCGGCCGGCGGGCTGCTGGGCGAGAACGGTCCGGGCGGCGAGGGCGGCGGCACCGGTCCCGGCGGCGGGACCATCTCGGCGGTGAACCCGCTGGTCGCCCTGCAGTCCAGCCTGAACGCCCAGGACGACCGGACGGTGCTGCGCTACACCACCGACAACCGGCCGGCCGACCAGTACCTGCGGATCGTCTCCCTGGACGAGTTCAACGGCGTCGAGTGGAAGTCCTCCGGGCGCAGCCTGACGGAGGTTCCGGAGCGGTTCCCGCAGCCGCCGGGGCTCAGCGGCCAGGTGCGGCTGAACGCCACCGAGGTGCGGACCAGCGTCTCCACGGCCAAGGACTACGTACAGCGGTACGTGCCGATGCCGTACCCGGCGACCGGGGTGGAGATCGGGGGGCGCTGGCGGTTCGAGCAGGTCGGCCGGACCGTGATCGGCGACGAGCTGGGCAAGAACCGCAAGCAGACGGTGCAGGACGCCCGGTACACGGTGACGAGCCTGGTGCTGCGTCCCACCGCCCGGCAGCTGTCGTCGGCGCCGAAGCCGTCCGCGGAGTTCCTGCAGGAATTCACCCGGCTGCCGGACGACATGCCGCCGGTGGTCGCGGAGACCGCCCGGCAGGTCACCCGCGGGGCCCGGGACGACTACTCCAGGGCGCTGAAGCTGCAGAACTGGTTCGCGCTGAAGGAGCAGGGCGGCTTCACGTACAACACGAAGGGCTCCTCCGGCACCGGCAAGAACGCCATCGTCCGGTTCCTGCAGGACAAGGAGGGCTTCTGCGTCCACTTCTCCTTCTCGATGGCGGCGATGGCGCGGTCGCTGGGCATTCCGGCCCGGGTCGCGGTCGGCTTCACCCCGGGCACCCGGCTGTCGGACGGCAGCATGGAGGTGACCATGAAGGACGCGCACGCCTGGCCCGAGCTGTACTTCGAGGGCGTGGGCTGGACGCGCTTCGAGCCGACCCCGACCCGGGGCACCACACCGGACTACTCCCGGCCCGAGGCGCCCGCCGTGCAGCCTTCGGCCCCGGCGCCGCTGCCCTCGGTGAGCGCGAGCGCCCCGGCGCCGGCCCCGTCGAAGAGCGCCGACCGGTGCCCGCCGGAGCTGAAGCGGCTCGGCGACTGCGACAGCGCCGCCGCACAGGTCACCGGAGGGGACGACGAGGACTTCCCGTGGGGTCCGGTCCTCGGCTTCACCGGGCTGGGCCTGGCCGTGCTCGCCCTTCCGCTGCTGCCGCTGCTGTGGCGCGGCCGGGTGCGGGCGCGCCGGCTCGCGACCGGGGACCCGCTGACCGCCTGGCTGGAGCTGGGTGACGCGGCGTGGGACGTGGGCGTCGCCCCGGACGGGGCGCTGTCCCCGCGCCGGGCGGCCGCCCGGGTCGTGGAGCTGGGCGGGCTGGATCCGGTGGCCGCGGCCTCGGCGCACCGGGTCGCCTCCTCGGTGGAGCGGGCGCTGTACGCGAAGCCGGGCGCGGCCACCGGATATCCGGAGCTGGCCCCGGACGTCCTGCTGGTACGGGCCGGGCTGCTGGCCGCGGCGGGCCGGGCCGGCCGGCTGCGCGGGCTGCTGCTGCCGCGGTCGGCGGCGCGGGTCGGCTGGGCGGTGTCCGCCCGCTGGTCCGCCCTGTCCGGGCGGGTGGCGGCGGGTGCGGCCCGGATCGGGGCGGCCCTCCCCGGGCCCGAGCGGCTGAAGCGGCTCAAGCGGGGCTGACGGGCGGCGCACGGGAGGTGCGCCGCCCCGCGGCCCCGTGGGCGCATACGAGAACGCCGGTGCGGCAGGACCCGTTCCCCCTGGGTCCCGCCGCACCGGCGTTCCGCTTTCCGGGTCCCCGTACTCCCCTGTACCTCTCCCGGAACGGCCGAGGGCACCGGTCCTGCTCCGCAGCCCCGTGTCGGCGGTGCGGGACCGGTGCCCCTGTCCATGGCCTCCAGTCTGCTGTTTCCGCAGATGGGAGCCCATCCGTACGCATACTCATCTCTGCGTCTAGGTACGGATACCTAGGTGACGGAAACCCAGTTCTACGCGGATCCGGCGGCGGGTGGCACCGCCGACCGGGGGGCAGCCGGGTTTCCCCGGCTGCCGGACCGCTTCCGTTTCTGCGTCTGTGTCTGCTTCCGCGACCGCTTCTGCATCTGCTCCGGCTCCGGCTCGGGCTCCGGCTCCGGCTCCGGCTCCGGCTGCTGCCTCAGCTGCCGCTCACCCGTCCGCGCAGCAGCAGCGAGAGCGCGGAGTGGACGTCGTCCAGGGACCGCTCCCGCTGGAAGGACTGCCAGTCCAGCGCGGCCACCAGCACCATGCCGACCAGGGCGGCCGCGGTGAGCGGTACGTCGATCTCGGCACTGAGCTCGCCGCGCTCCACGCCCTCGCGCAGCACGCCCTCGACCACCGCGACGGCCTCCTGACGGACCACCATGAGGGTGGACTGCCAGGCCCGGTTGGTGCGCCAGAGTTCGGCGACGTACATCTGGGTGAAGGACGGGTAGCGTTCGATGAAGACCAGGCCGGCGCGGATCATCGCGTCGAGCGCCTCGACCCGGTTGCCGCCGCGCGCCTCGGTCTCCTCCGCGGCGGTCCGCAGCGAGTGGGTGAGCAGGCCGACCCCGTGCCTGAGCAGCTCTTCGAAGAGGTCCGTCTTGCTCGCGAAGTTGTAGTAGACGGTGCCTTTCGCGACGCCCGCGCGTTCCGCGATCTCGTCGACCGTGGTGGCCGAGAAGCCCTGCTCGGCGATGAGCGTGACGGCCGCTTCGTAGAGCTTCTGGCGGGTCGCCTGCCGGCGCGTGCTGGTGCTGCTTTCCATGGCGCTGATTGTCACAGGTGTCACCGGTCCCTACAGGCTGAGTTCAGGGTGCAGACGGTCCATGGTCCAGACCTGCTTGCCGCGCGCGGCGAGGGTGGTCAGGGCCAGGGCGCCGAGGGTGAAGGCCACCAGTACGGCGGACCCCTGCCAGACCGGGGTGAGGTCACCCCCGGTGATGAGCCGGCGCAGGCTCTCGACCACGTAGGACATCGGCAGGTACGGGTGGATGGCGTTGAAGAAGCCGGGGCTGGTCTGCACCGGGTAGGTGCCGCCCGCCGAGGTCAGCTGGAGCATCAGCACCACGAGGACCAGGATCCGGCCGGCCGCGCCGAACTTGGCGTTGAGCCACTGCACCATCGCGGCGAAGCAGCCGGTGACCAGGGCGAGGAATCCGATCGTGACGGCCGGGTGGGCCATCTCCAGGCCGAGGCCGAAGTGGAGCACGGACATCAGCAGGGCGACCTGGAGCACGCCCAGGGAGGCCACGGGCAGCCAGCCGGCCAGCGCGATCCGCCAGGCGGGGGCGCCGGCGGCGAGCGCCCGGCGGTTGAGCGGGGTGATCAGCATGTAGGCGACCATCGCGCCGACCCAGAGGGACAGCGGGATGAAGTACGGGGCGAAGCCGGTGCCGTAGTTGGGCGCCTTGTGCAGGGACTCGGCGGCGAGCCGGACCGGGTCGGCCATGACCTCGGTGCGGGCGTCGCGCTGCTGCCGGTCGTAGTCGGGGATCTTGTCGACGCCGTCCTGCAGGCCGGAGGCGAGTTCGCCGGAGCCGTCGACCAGTTTGTAGATGCCGCCGTCCAGGCTGTGCGCGCCGTCCCCGAGCTTGCCCACTCCGGTGTCGATCTTCGCGGAGCCCTTGCTCGCGGAGCTGATGCCGGTGTGCAGCTTGTCCATGCCGGTGGCGACCTTGTGGGCGCCGCTGTTGAGGGCGTTGACCTTGGCGACGGCGGCGTCGAGGTCGGAGGAGAGGCCGGGGGCCTTCCTCACCACGTCGCGGGCCGTGTTCTCCAGGTCGGTCAGCTGCTTCTTGAGCGTGCCGAGGTCGCCCTTGGAGGTGGTGACCACGTTGTTGACGTCACCGGCGAGTTCTGCGGCGGTGGCGGCTTCGGTCTTGAGCCGCTTCATCTCGGGGCAGGTGGCCGGGACGGGCTTGGGGCCCTTGACGCAGGTCTTGGTGTAGACGGAGTCGGCGCGCTCGGACACCTTCCTGGTGACGGTGGCGGTGGCCGGGGCGTGCTTGGCGACGTCGTCGAGGTGGCCCCGGACGGTCCGGGCGGAGTCGGCGACGAGCTCGGCCTGGGCGGCCAGGTTCTTCGGGTCCTTCAGGAAGGGGCGGGCCTTGGCGGCCGCCCCGTTGACCGTGTCGGCGAGGGTCTGGGTGCCGGAGGCGATCTTCCGGGTGCCGGTCTCCAGCTCGCCGGCGGCCGAGTCGAGGGTCTTGAGGCCTCCGGCCAGCTCGCCGGTCTTCTCCTTGGCGGTGTCCAGGCCGTCGGCCAGGTCCTTGGCGCCCTTCTTGGCCTTGACCGTGCCGTCCTTGAGCCGGCCGGCGCCGTCGGCGGCCTCGGCGGTCTTGTCGTGCAGGTCGGAGAAGGAGACGAAGATCTTGTCGAGGAAACCGCGGGAGGCGTTGCTGGACGCGGCCGCGCGGACCTCGGAGAAGACGGTCTTCGAGATGGAGCCGACGACGTAGTTGTTGGAGTCGTTGGTGCGCACCCGGAGGGCGCCGGTGGTCGGGTCGTCGCCGGAGCTGGAGGCGATCCGCTCGCTGAAGTCGGCGGGCATGGTGAGGGTCAGGTAGTACGTCCCGTCCTCCAGACCCTCGGCCGCCTCCTCGGCGCCGACCTCCTTCCAGCCGAAGGTCTTGCTGTCCTTGAGCTTCCGGGCGATCTCGTCGCCGGCGTCGATGCGCTTGCCGTCGACGGTGGCTCCGCGGTCGGCGTTGACCAGGGCGACCGGGACCTTGTCGAGCCTGCTGTACGGGTCCCAGAAGGAGCAGAGGTAGAGGGCGCCGTAGAGGAGCGGGAGCAGCAGCAGCGAGACCAGCGCGGCGATCGGCAGCTTGCCCCGGCCGAAGCGCTTGAGCTCAAGCGCGGCGAGCTTCGGCGTGCGCATCGGCTGCCTCCTTCGTGTCGTCGGTGCGGGTCGGGGTGGTGGGGGTGGTGGCGTCGGCGGGCGCGGTTCCTTCGGTGCGACTCGCGTCGGCCGGCGCGACGCCCGAGTCGGCGGTCTCGGCGGAGGCCTCTGCGGCCCCGGGGTCGGCGGCCGGGGTGACGGCTCCGGGGGCGACCTCCCCGGACGGTTCCGGGTGGGCCGGGGCGGTGGAGCCCCCCGGCTCCACCGCCCCGGCCGCGGGAGCGGGAGCCGGGGTGGACTGCTGCCGAGGCTCCGGTGCACCGCCCGCGGCCGGTACGGCGGCCGTGGCGCCCGCGGCAGGTGTGGCAGGTGTGGCGCCCGCGTCGGGCGCTCCGCCCCCGGCGGGCGGCAGGCCGGTGGTGTCCCCCGACTCCGCCGGCGCCTTCGGGTTCCCGCCGGCCGCCGGCCGGGGCCGGGAGCGCCGGCGGGAGCGGGCGGGCCCGGAACCGGCCGGGGCGAAGGCAGCCGAGGCGGGCTTGCCGGAGGCGGACCCGCCGGGTGCCCGGTCCGTGGTGCCCGTCCGGAGGACGAGCGCGTCGGCCGGGGCCTGGCTGCAGACCGCCAGGACGGTGGTGCCCGCCGCGGCCAGGCCGCGCAGCAGCGCCCACGCCTCGGCGCGTTCGGCGTCGGAGAGCTTGAGGTCGGCGTCGTCCACGGCGATCAGGCCGGGGTCGCCCAGCAGCGCGATGGCCAGGGAGAGGCGGAGCTCCTCCAGCCGCTCCAGGTCGCGCACCGAGGTGCGCATGCCCTTCGGCAGACCGTCGACGTCCAGCCCGGCGGCCGCGACCGCCGCGTCGATCCGGGCGGCGGTGGCGGCGGCGCGTGCCCGCGGCGAGCGGAGCAGTGCCCGGACCGGGCCGCCGTAGCGGCGCCGCAGCAGTGCGCCCTCGCGCAGCTGCTCGGCGACGGTCAGGGACGGGTCGAGCTCGTTGACGCCGGTCACCGGCCCGAGCGCGGTGGTTGCGCGGACCGCCGTCATCCGCTTGGGCAGGTCATGGCCGCCGACCCGGGCACGGCCCTCCGTCGCCTTCATCCGGCCGGTGAGTGCGAGCAGCAGACAGGTGCGGCCGCTGCCGGAGGGGCCCTCCACGGCGATGAGCGAACCGGGCGCGGCGTCGATGCCGATGCCGCGGAACACCCAGCCCCGTGGCCCCTTGAGTCCGAAGTCCTCGGCCTTGACGGCCGCGCCCCGCGGGCTGTCCACGCCCTCCCCCTTCATTTGAACTGACTGGTCAGTTCAAAAACTAGCATCCTTCGTAGTGGAGCTCCGACCAGGGGGCCGACCAAGGGGGGCGATCAAGGGACGAACACGGGAAAACCGCAGGTCAAGGCGATTGTCAGTGGGGGGCCTCACGATGGTCTGAGAAAGAGCCGGCAGTACCCGTTGAGCAGCACGCATTGACAGGAGGTTCGTCATGGCCACACCGTCCCCGTCCCCTGTCCACCCCGTCCTGCGAAGGTCGGCCGCCCCGCCGGCCGCCCTCGACCTGCTCGAAAAGGCCCGCCGCGGCCTGGACGAAGCCGCCCTGCTCCCCCGGGCCAACGAGCGCTACGCCACCGCCCACCTCGCCGCGCTGCGCACCGCCGCCGCCGTCCTGGCCGCCCGCGGCCGGCCGGAGCCGGTCAACCCGCGCCGCCGGCCCCGGATCCGCAGCGCCTGGGAGGTGCTGCCGGAAATAGCACCGGAGCTGACCGAGTGGAGCGCGCTGTTCGCCTCCGGCGCCGCCCGCCGGGCCCGGGCCGAGGCGGGCATACGGGACGCGGCCAGCAACCGGGACGCGGACGACCTGCTGCGCGCGGCAGGGATGTTCCTGCGCCTGGTCGAACGCATGCTGGCGCTCCACCCGACACTGCCCCAGCCACGCCCCGACGCGGGATGACCTGCGCGGCGACGGAAGGCAATAGGGTGTGGTGAAACCGCACACCGACCCTTCCGCGCCGAGGAGCAACACGTCGTGTCCGACAATTCCCGTCCCCGCGCCTCCCTCCGTACCGCCGTGGTGTGGGAGGTCCTCAAGGACGCCCTCGACCGCCGGGTCAAGGCGACCGGGCGGGACGTGCTGGACGTGCTCGACACCGGCGGCGGCACCGGGAAGTTCGCCGTCCCGGTGGCGCACCTCGGCCACCGGGTCACCGTGGTCGACCCCAGCCCGAACGCCCTGTTCGGGCTGGAGCGCCGGGTCGCCGAGGCCGGCGTCTCCGACCTGGTGCGCGGGGTCCAGGGCGACGCCCAGGGCCTGCTGGACGTCGTCGAGCAGGGCTCGTACGACGTGGTGCTGTGCCACGGCGTGCTGGAGTACGTGGACGACCCGGCCGAGGGCGTGGCCAACGCCGTCGCCGCGCTGCGCCCCGGCGGCACCCTGAGCCTGCTCGCCGCCGGGCTCGGCGGAGCGGTGCTCGCCCGGGCCCTGGCCGGGCACTTCACCGAGGCCCGGACCGCGCTCACCGACCCGGCCGGACGCTGGGGTGCCGGTGACCCCGTGCCGCGCCGGTTCACCACGGAGCAGCTCACCGAGCTGGTCGGCGGGGCCGGGCTGGAGGTCGGCGCGGTGCACGGCGTCCGCGTCTTCGCGGACCTGGTGCCCGGGGTCCTCGTCGACACCGAGCCGGGTGCCGTCGAAGCCCTGCTCAAGCTGGAGGAGGCCGCCGCCGAGCTGCCCGCCTTCCACGCCGTCGCCACCCAGCTGCACGTCCTGGGCGAGAAGCAGGGCTGAGCCCCGGCACCCCCGCCGCGCCGGCATGTCCGGCCCGCTCCGCACGACGGGCCCGCGGCCGGTGGCGCGGCAGGTCACGGGGCCGGTCACGCCGCTGGTCATGCGGTACGCCGCCCCCTGACCGGGCGGATGCGGGCGGAGGTGATGCAGTCCTGCGCAAGCCCTCCGATCCGGCCACCGGACCCGTATGATCGGGTGCAACGCCGTCCGGTGTGGTGGGGTTGCCGTTGGGGAACAATGGCCTCACCGGCCCTCCCGCCAGGCGGCACGGTTGGCCACATCGCCGATATCGGCAATGCTGGCCATGGAACTGTAGTTGTCTTGAAGCTGTACTTGTCTTGAAAGCGTGTGGCGTAGAGGGGCGGGTTTCACGGGGGCGATTCCCTGCCTATCCTGAAGGGGACCCCCGGTCGCTCCCCCCGCGACCGACGGATGAGGAGGACTCCCGTGCCGCTCTCGGAGCACGAGCAGCGAATGCTCGAGCAGATGGAGCGAGCGCTGTACGCCGAAGATCCCAAGTTCGCGACAGCGCTTGAGGGAAGCGGGCTGCGTACGTACACCCGGCGACGGGTCTACCAGGCGGTCGCAGGCTTCCTGGTGGGTATCGCGCTCCTCATGACCGGAATGGTCGCGCAGGGAAATCTGATCTGGATCAGCGTGGTGGGCTTCCTCGTCATGCTGGGCTGCGCGGTCCTCGCGGTCACCGGATGGCGCAAGGCACCCAAACCCGGCGAGCAGCCCGTCTCCGGCAGTGCCGGCGGCTCGGGCCGCGGCCACAACCGGCAGCGCCGGTCGATGATGAACCGCATCGAACAGCGGTGGCAGCGTCGCCGCGACGAACAGCAAGGACACTGAGACACCCGCGCACCTGCGCACCTGTGACGAGGGGGTGGCCGCCCGTGGCGGCCACCCCCTCGCGCACCGCCCACGGGCCGAGCCCGCCGTGCGGCCCCCGCCTGGCCTGAGCCCTCGGCTCGGCCTGAGCCCTCCGCCCGGCCGCACCCGCTCTCCTGGGGCATGCTGGGCGGATGAGTGTGCTCCCTCTGGTGTTCACCAGCGGCTGGGCCAGCGGGATCAACGCGTACGCCGTGGTCCTCCTGCTCGGCCTGTTCGGCCGGGCCGGGCTCACCGACGAGGTGCCCGCGTCCCTGCAGCGCACCGATGTCCTCGTCGCCGCCGGCGTGCTCTTCCTCTGCGAGGCCGTCGCCGACAAGATCCCCTACGTGGACTCCCTCTGGGACACCGTCCACACCGTGATCCGGCCCGCCGCGGGCGCGGCGATCGGCGCCCTGCTCGCCGGACAGAGCGGGTCGCTCCCCGAACTCGCGGCCGGAGCCCTCGGCGGGACCACCGCACTGGCCAGCCACGTGGTCAAGGCCGGCACCAGAATGGCGATCAACACCTCCCCCGAGCCCTTCAGCAACATCGCCATGAGCACCACCGAGGACCTCGGGGTCGCCGGGATCGTCACCTTCGCCATGTTCAACCCCGAGGCGGCCGCCGTGATCGCCGGCGTACTGCTGCTGGCCGGCCTGATCGTGCTGGTCTACCTGTGGACCCGGATCCGCCGCTTCCTGCGCCGCCGCGCCCAGCGCCGCGAGGAACGCCGGCTGGCCCGGCCGGAGCACCGGCAGCCGCCGGAGGGGCAAGGAGGGCAAGGGGGGCAGGACCCGCCGCGCCGCCCCGCCGAACAGGGCCGATAGGGTCGGCCGCATGGCACGAATTGCGGTGATCGGCGCCGGCATGGGCGCGATGGCGACGGCGGCCCGGCTGGCCGTGGCGGGCCACCGGGTGACGGTGTACGAGCGCTCTGCGACCTACGGCGGAGCGGTCGGGCAGTACACCCGCGACGGCTTCTCCTTCGACACCGGCCCGGGCCTGCTGCACCTGCCCGCCGTCTACCGCGACCTGTTCGTGAAGACCGGCAAGCGCAGCCTGGAACAGTGCGTGGACACCGTCCAGATCGACCCGCAGGTCTGCCACGTGCTGCCCGACGGCACCCGGGTCACCTTGCCCGGCGCCTCCCGCGGCGGCGTCGCCGCAGCCCTCGACGGGGCGTTCGGAGCGGGCGCCGGAGAACGCTGGAACGCCGTCCTCGGCCGTGCCCGGGACGCCTGGGACCGCACCCGCCGGCCCCTCCTGGAGGAACCCCTGCAGGCCGACCGGGAGGCACTCGCCCAGGACCCCTACCCCGCCCTCCGCAAGTCGGGCCTGCTCCGCCGCCGGCCGCCCACCCTCGCCGAAGCCGCCGAGCGGGAACTCGGCGGCGGCCTGGCCGCCCTGCCCGAGAGCGCGGTGCTCGCGCACGGCCTCCTCCCGCACACCGCCCCAGCGTCCGCGACGGTGATCCCGTACATGGAGCAGACCTTCGGCAGCTGGTACGTGCGCGGCGGCATGCGGGCCCTGGCCACCGCCGTGTACGAGCGCTGCCTGGAGCGGCAGGTGGAGTTCGTCTTCGGGACCGAGGTCCGGGAGGTACCGGCCCGGGACGGCCGGGCGTGCGGGCTGCTGCTCGCCGACGGCACCCGGACCGAGCACGACTCCGTGGTCAGCGGCGTCGACCCGCGCCGGTTCGCCGAGCCCGCCCCGCCGGGCGGCGGGAACGGCCCCGGTGGCGGGAACGGCCCCGGTGGCGGGAACGGCCCCGGTGGCGGGAACGGCCCCCGGGACGCGGACGGCGACGGCACGCCCGCGCCGCAGGCCGGGCTGCCCAGCCGCTTCACCCTGTTCCTGGCCCTGCGCGGGGGGCGTCCGGACGGCACCCCGCACCGGACCGTGGTCCACTCCCCCTCGGCCACCGCCGAGGGCCGCGCCGTGGCCGCCGGGGCCCACACCGAGCGGCCCACCGTCACGGTGCTGCGCCCCGGCGACCCGGCGCAGGTGCCCGACGACGGGCACGAGGCCGTCACGCTGACCGCCGTGTGCGCCCCGCAGGGCGTACTGGACTGGGCGGACGCAGCCCTGGTCGCCCGCTACACCGAGGAACTGCTGGAGGCCGCCGGGCGGGCCGTACCGGACCTCCGCGAGCGGCTGCTGTGGCACGAGGCCCGTACGCCGCTGGACGTCGAGGCCGCGACCGGGGCGTACGGCGGCTCGGTGCCGGCCCCGGCCCTCGCGGGTGCCGGCGGCCGGATGCTGTACCCCTCCAACACCACCGCCCTGCCCGGCCTCTACCGGGCGGGCGGGTGGGCGCACCCCGGGGGCGGACTGGCCCACGCCGGGATGACCGGCGCACTGGTGGCCGGGCTGATCGTGGAGGGCGCGGACTTCCGCGGCTCGCAGTGAGCCGCGGCGGGCACCGCCGGCCGGCCGCCGGTCTCCGGCGGCCGGGTGCGGTACCCGGGCCTGGGCCCGTGCCCGGGCCGGGGCGTCAGTAGCGGTACTGCTCGTACTCGCCGCTGCCCCGGTACGGGTACTGCTGCGGGTCGTACTGCTCCTGGCCGGGCCACTGCTGGGGGTGGGCGTCGGGCTGCGCGGCGTCCGTGGACCGCTGCTGCGGCACCCACACCCCGCCGGGCGGGGTGTCCATGGAGTACTGCCCGTACTGCTGGTAGGGGTCGCCGTAGCCGTACTGCTGCGACCCGTCGACGCCCGCGGTGCCGATGTACGGGTCCGAGTACGCCGCGTACACCTGCTGCTCGCCGCCGGTCTGGAAGCCGCCCGCGTAGTCGTAGCCGCCCTGGGTCTGCGGGTCGTAGTAGGCCGCGTACTGGTGGGCGTCCTGCTCGGCGGTGGTGAAGGGCGAGGCGAAGGGGGCCGTCTGCGCGGGGTCGGCAGCGGGCGCGAAGCCTCCGGAGTCCGGCGCGAAGCCACCGGAGTCAGGGGCGAAGCCACCGGAGTCAGGCGCGAAGCCGCCGGGGCCGGGGGCGAACCCGCCGGAGTCCGGTGTGTAGCCGGGACCGGGCGCGAAGCCCTGGCCGGGGCGCGGCGCCTCCCCCTGGTCCGCGCCCTGGGACAGCGGTTCCGGGCGGAGGAACGCCGGCTCGGACCGCTCGCCGGAGTCGTCCCCCCGGCCGCCGGGGCGGCCCGCCGGGTCCTGGTCGCCGTACGCGAGGTCGGATACACGGAGTCCGGCCGCGGGGGTGTCGGTCCCGCCGCGGCGGCGTTTGGCGGCGGGCGCCGGGGTCTTCCCGGCCGCGCCCCTGCGCAGTGCCCAGCCGGCCACGAACCCCTTGCGGAAGGAGAGCGTCACCAGGGTCTGGCCGACGGCGAAGGCGGTGGCACCGGCCCCGATGACGGGTACGGAGGGGAGTATCACGCCGGCGACCACGCCGAGGAAGCCCGAGAAGGCCAGCAGGCGCCAGCGCAGCCGGGCCTTGTACTGGAGGAGCACCTCGGCGAGCAGCCACAGTGCGACCAAGCCGAACGCGCCGTAGAGCACGTACATCCCCATGCCTGGCCCCTCTCGCTGCGGCCGCCCACGGGTGCGGCCGGTCTAGGCCCGCTGGTGCAGACCGAGGTTCTCGTAGATTTCGAGAGTCGCCGTGGAATTGTTCAGCGTGATGAAGTGCAGACCCGGGACACCCTCGGACAGCAGCCTCGCGCAGAACTCCGTGGCGAACTCGATGCCAATGGAGCGTACAGCGGCTGCGTCGTCCTTGACGGCGAGCATGCGCTCTTTCACGTCCGCAGGGAAGACCGCGTTGGTGAGCTGGGGCAGCCGGTCGAACTGCTTGATGCCCACAACAGGCATGACCTCGGGGATGATCGGGGTCTCGCAGCCCGCCTTTTCGACGCTGTCGCGCAGCCGCAGATAATTTTCCGGGTCGAAGAACATCTGCGTGATGGCGTAGTCGGCACCGGCGCGGCACTTGTCCACGAAGTGCCGGATGTCCGTGTCCCAGTCGCTGGACCGCGGGTGCATCTCGGGGAAGGCGGCGACGCCGACGCAGAAGTCGCCGGACTCCTTGAGCAGCCGGACCAGGTCGGCGGCGTAGTGGACGCCCTCCGGGTGCGCGACCCACCGGCCCATCGGGTCGCCCGGCGGGTCGCCGCGCAGGGCGAGCATGTTGCGGATCCCGGCGTCCGCGAACTGGCCGATGACGTGGCGCAGCTCGGCGATGGAGTGGTCGACGGCGGTGAGGTGCGCGACCGGGGTGAGGGTGGTGTCGGCCGCGATCTCCTGGGTGGCCTTGACCGTGCCGTCTCGGTTGGAGCCGCCGGCGCCGTAGGTCACGGACACGAAGCTCGGGGCCACGGCCTCGACCCGGCGGAGCGCGTTCCAGAGGTTCCGCTCGCCCTTCTCCGTCCGGGGGGCCCAGAACTCGAACGAATACGAGGGGGCACCGGACGAGAGCAGCTCATGGACCGTGCGTGCACGGTCCGTCCAGGTCGAAGCGGTTCCAAGGGCCATACCGGCAGGTTAGACGGGCAGCACTGCAGGCCGAAGCGATGTCCACGTATTGGACGCGTTTTTGGACACCTTGCCCGGGGTCCCGCGCGGGACCCGGCGATTCGGACAAGCTGATCCAGAGGGGACGTTTGAGGCGGGAGCCTCAGGAGAGGCGTTCGCGGACCCGCTTGGCCAGGTCCGCGGCGGCGGCGCCGGGGTCGGATGCCTCGGTGAGCGCGCGGACGACCACGATCCGGGTGGCGCCGGCGTCCAGCACCTCGTCCAGGTTCCCGGCGTCGATGCCGCCGATGGCGAACCAGGGGCGCGACGGGCCGAGGGAGGCGGCGTAGCGCACCAGGTCCAGGCCGGGCGCGTACCGGCCGGGCTTGGTCGGGGTGGGCCAGCAGGGGCCGGTGCAGAAGTAGTCGACGCCGGGCTCGGCCACGGCGGCGTCGACCTCCGCCTCGGCGTGGCAGGAGCGGCCGATCAGCACGGACTCGGGCAGGATCGCCCGGGCCGCCGGCACGGGGATGTCGCCCTGGCCGAGGTGCAGGACGTCGGAGCCGATGGCGTGGGCGACGTCGGCGCGGTCGTTGACCGCGAGGAGCTTGCCGTGGCGGCGGGCCGCCTCCGCGAAGACCCGGAGGTGCTCCAGCTCCTCGCCGGCTTCCATGCCCTTGTCGCGGAGCTGGACGATGTCCACGCCGCCCGCGAGGACCGCGTCGAGGAACTCGGGCAGGTCGCCCTGGCGCTTGCGGGCGTCGGTGCAGAGGTACAGCCGGGCATCGGCCAGGGACATGGGAAACCCCCCGGATGGGCGGGGTACGGGCCCGCGCGTCGCGCGGGCCCGTACGCCCGTCAGTGGATCGGTTGCGGTCGTGCGGAACGGATCAGACGGCGAGCGCCTGTGCGCGGCGCTTCACCTCCGTGCCGCGATTCTCGCTCAGGGCCTGTGCGGGGGTCCCGGGCAGGGTCGGGTCGGGAGTGAAGAGCCACTCCAGCATCTCTTCGTCGGTGAAGCCGTCGTCCCGGAGCAGGGTCAGGGTCCCGGCGAGGCCCTTGACCACCTTGTCGCCGTCGATGAAGGCGGCGGGCACCTGGAGCGCCCGGTTCTCGCCCCGCCGTACGGCGATGAGCTGGCCCTCCTTGACCAGCTGGCGGATCCGGGTCACCTCGACGTCGAGCATTTCGGCGATGTCGGGGAGGTAGAGCCACTCGGGGACGAGAGCGTCGGTTTTTGCGTCAATCTCGGTCACGCGGTCAAGCCTGCCATCCCCCGGCGGCGCCCGGTACCCGAGCCGCCCGTCCGGGGGCGCCGAGCCCCGTGGACGGGTCAGGCCGCGGCGGACTTGAGGGGGACCGCCGGGTCGGTGAGCTTCGCGGGGTCGACGGGGGTCGCGGACTCGATGAGGCGGCGGCCCTGGGCGATGTCCCGGGGGCGGCCGACCGACAGGAGGGCGACCAGGGCGCCGTCACGGAGCCAGCAGACCGACCAGGCGGCGTCCGCCGGGTTCCCGCGGAGCAGCTGCGTGTCGGCACCAGCGTGGTGGCCTGCGTACTGGACGAAGCGCCCGAACTGCTCCGACCAGAAGTACGGCACCGGGTCGTACGCCCGGTCCCCGCCCATGATGTTCAGGGCGACCGTGCGCGGCCCCTGCAGCGCGTTGTCCCAGTGGTGGACCAGCAGCCGCTTGCCGTAGCGCGCGGACGGGAAGGAGGCGCAGTCGCCGACCGCGTACACCCCGGGCACCGAGGTGCGCAGCCGGTCGTCGGTGGTGACCGAGCCGTCCGGGCCGAGTTCCACGCCGGTGCCGGCCAGCCAGCCGGTGGCGGGGCGGGCGCCGATGCCGACCACCACCGCGCCGGCCGGCAGCTCGCGGCCGTCCGCCAGCCGGACCAGGCCGGGCTCGACCGAGGCGACCTTGACGCCGGTGAGCAGGCGGACCCCGGCTTCGGCGTACCAGTCGGCCATGGGGCCGGTGACCTCGTCGGGCAGTGCCCCCGCCAGGACCCGGTCGGCGGCCTCGACGACGGTGACCGCGCAGCCGGCCGCGCGGGCGGCCGTGGCGAACTCGGCGCCGATCCAGCCCGCGCCGACGACCACCAGGTCACGGGCTGCGGCGAGTACGGGCCGGAGCCGTTCCGCGTCGTCCAGGGTGCGCAGCAGGTGCACTCCGGGTACGCCCTCGGAGCCCGGCAGGGTCAGGGGTTCGGCGCCGGTGGCGAGGACCAGGCTGCCGTACGGGACCGGGCCCGCGGCGGTGTCGAGCTCCCGCGCCTCCGGGCGCAGGCCGGTGACCTCCAGGCCGAGCCGGAGCTCGATGCCGAGGTCCTCGAAGTCCACGTCGAAGGCGGAGCCCTCCGACTCGCCGAGCAGGACCGCCTTGGAGAGCGGGGGCCGGTCGTAGGGCTGGTGCGGCTCGGCGCCGATCAGGGTGACGGGGCCGGTGTACCCCGCTTCGCGCAGGGCGACGGCCGTCTGGACCCCGGCCATTCCGGCTCCGACGATCACCGCTCCGCCCGCGGCGGGCGCGTCCGCGGGGGCCTTCTGGTCCGTCTGTTCGATCTGATTGCTCACGTCCGACACCCTAACTATCTGACGCCACGTCAGGAAGTGGCGACGGCCGGGCGACCTTACCCGGGCCTTGCGGCGGGGGTAGGGTGGCCACCGTATCCAACCGCGGGAGTCCGGGCGCACCGGACTGAGAGGGAGGCTGGCCGGCCTCCGACCGTACGAACCTGATCCGGGTCATGCCGGCGAAGGGAGGGGCTCGACGCCCATGCGTTCATTCACCCACGGATCCGGTGGCCCGGCCGCCGGCTCGGACGTCCTCGTCATCGGGGGCGGCATCATCGGCCTGGTCACCGCCTGGCGGGCGGCCCGGCGCGGCATGTCCGTCGCGCTCGCCGACCCGGCGCCCGGCGGCGGCGCCGCCCGCGTCGCGGCCGGCATGCTCGCCGCCGTCACCGAACTGCACTACGGCGAGGAGACCCTGCTGGGCCTCAACCTCGCCTCCGCCGCCCGGTACGAGGAGTTCGCCGCGGAACTCGGCGAGGCGAGCGGCGGACTGGACATCGGCTACCGCGCCTGCGGCACCCTCGCCGTGGCCCTGGACTCCGACGACCGCCTCCACCTGCGCGAACTGCACGCCCTGCAGCGGCGCTGCGGCCTCGCCTCGGAGTGGCTGACCGGACGCGAGTGCCGCCGCCTGGAGCCGATGCTGGCGCCCGGCGTACGCGGCGGGCTGCGCGTGGACGGCGACCACCAGGTCGACCCGCGCCGGCTGGCCGCCGCCCTGGTGGCCGCCTGCGAGCGGGCGGGCGTGGTCTTCCACCGGGCCGCCGCCCAGCGGCTGGCGGTCACCGCCGGCCGGGCGTCCGGCGCCCTCCTCGACGACGGCACGGAACCGGCCGCCGACCAGGTGGTGCTGGCCGCCGGCAGCCTCAGCGGCCGGCTCGACGGGGTCCCCGCCGAGGTCGTGCCGCCGGTGCGCCCGGTGAAGGGGCAGGTGCTCCGGCTCACGGTGCCGCCGGCGTACGCGCCGTTCCTGTCCCGGACGGTCCGCGCGGTGGTGCGCGGCAGCCACGTCTACCTGGTGCCCCGGGAGAACGGCGAACTCGTCGTCGGCGCGACCAGCGAGGAACTCGGCTGGGACACCACGGTCACCGCGGGCGGGGTCTACGAACTCCTGCGGGACGCCCACGAGCTGGTGCCCGGCATCACCGAACTCCCGCTGACCGAGACCCTGGCCGGGCTGCGGCCGGGCTCCCCGGACAACGCCCCGCTGCTGGGACCCACCGAACTGCCCGGACTGCACCTGGCCACCGGCCACTACCGCAACGGGGTGCTGCTCACCCCGGTCACCGGCGACGTCATGGCCGAGGTCCTGGCCACCGGGGAAGTCCCGGACGTGGCACGCCCGTTCACCCCCCGCCGGTTCTCCCCCGGCCCCGTCGGGGCGGCGGCCGCCCGAGAGGAGTCCTACGCATGACCATCTCCGTCAACGGCGAGCCCCGCGAGGTCGCCGCGGGCACCACGCTGGACCTGGTGGTGGCGACCCTCACCACGGCCCCGTCCGGGGTCGCGGCCGCGCTCAACGAGACCGTCGTACCGCGCGGGCAGTGGCCGGCCACGCCGGTGGGCGAGGGTGACCGGGTCGAGATCCTCACCGCGGTCCAGGGAGGCTGAGGCGATCATGGCTGATGACCTGTTCTCCCTCGGCGGGCGGACCTTCTCCTCCCGTCTGATCATGGGCACCGGCGGCGCGCCGAGCCTGGAGGTCCTGGAGCGGGCGCTGGTCGCCTCCGGGACGGAGCTGACCACCGTCGCCATGCGCCGCCTGGACCCCACGGTCCAGGGATCGGTGCTGTCGGTCCTGTCCAAGCTCGGCATCGGCGTGCTGCCGAATACCGCGGGCTGCTTCACCGCGGGCGAGGCGGTGCTGACCGCGCGGCTCGCGCGGGAGGCGCTGGGCACGGACTGGATCAAGCTGGAGGTCGTCGCGGACGAGCGGACGCTGCTGCCGGACGGGGAGGAACTCCTCGCCGCGGCCGAGACGCTGGTCGACGACGGCTTCACGGTACTGCCGTACACCAACGACGACCCGGTGCTGGCCCGGAAGCTGGAGGACGCGGGCTGCGCGGCGATCATGCCGCTGGGCTCGCCGATCGGGTCGGGGCTGGGGATCCGGAACCCGCACAACTTCGAGCTGATCGTGGAGCGGGCGGGGGTGCCGGTGATCCTCGACGCGGGGGCGGGCACCGCGTCGGACGTCACGCTGGCGATGGAGCTGGGTTGTGCGGCGGTGATGCTGGCCTCGGCGGTCACGCGGGCGCAGGAGCCGGTGCTCATGGCCGCGGCGATGCGGGACGCGGTCTCGGCCGGGCGCCTGGCGTACCGGGCCGGGCGGATCCCGGTCCGCCGCTTCGCCCACGCCTCGTCCCCGACCGAGGGCGTCGCCGCCCTCGACCCCGAACGCCCGGCGTTCTGACCCCGGTGCCGCTGCGCGGTGCCGGGGCTCCGGACCCGTCAGGGGCGCGGGGGAACCGCGCGCCCAGCCCCCACCGGCCGGCAGGTACAAGGGGGGCTGGGGCACCGCCCCAGTTTCGGGAAGGGGCGGGGAGGGGAGCGCCCCGCGCAGCGGCGACCCCGCAGACAGGCACCGCGCAGCGGGACGCGCAGCCATGGCCACGTCACAGCTCTGCCGCAAGCATGACCACCCCGGCCGGACGCAGCCGACGCGCTCGTAGAATCGCCGGGTGGATACGACCCTGGATGACCCCCTCGTCGGGCGCGTGCTCGACGGCCGCTACCGCATCGACGCCCGGATCGCGGCCGGCGGCATGGCCACGGTCTACCGCGCCCTCGACACCCGTCTCGACCGCATCCTCGCGCTGAAGGTCATGCACCCCGCCCTCGCGGCCGAGCCCGGCTTCGTCGAGCGGTTCATCCGGGAGGCCAAGTCGGTGGCCCGGCTCGCCCACCCCAACGTGGTGGCCGTCTTCGACCAGGGCACCGAGGGGCCGTACGTCTACCTCGCCATGGAGTACGTCTCCGGCTGCACCCTGCGCGACGTACTGCGCGAGCGCGGTGCGCTCCAGCCGCGGGCCGCGCTGGACATCCTGGAGCCGGTGCTCGCCGCGCTCGGGGCCGCGCACCGCGCCGGTTTCGTGCACCGGGACATGAAGCCCGAGAACGTGCTGATCGGCGACGACGGCCGGGTGAAGGTCGCCGACTTTGGGCTGGTCCGCAGTGTGGACACCGTCACCAGCACCACCGGAGCCGTCCTCGGCACCGTCTCCTACCTCGCCCCCGAGCAGATCGAGAACGGCACCGCCGACACGCGTGCCGACGTCTACGCCTGCGGCGTGGTGTTCTACGAGATGCTCACCGGAGCCAAGCCGCACACCGGCGGCACCCCCGCCCAGGTGCTCTACCGGCACCTCCACGAGGACGTGCCCGCCCCCTCCGCGGTCGTGCCCGGCCTGCCGGCCGCCCTGGACGGCCTGGTCGCCGCGGCCGCCGCCCGCGCACCCGAGGGCCGCCCGGAGGACGCGGTGGCCCTGCTCGCCCTGGCCCGCGACGCCCGCGCCGGACTGACCGACGCCGAGCTGGACGCCGTACCGCCGCAGGCGCAGGCCGCCGAGCGGTCCTCCGCGGAGGACCGTACCGGGGTGATCCCGCGCCCGATGGGCGTCCCCACGCACAATCCGCACCACACCTCGCGGCTGGAGGTGCCGCCGGTGCCGCCCGCCCCGGCCGCGCCCGCCGCCCCCCGGCTGCGGGCGCCCCGCCGCGGGGTGCTGCTCGCGCTGGCGGGGGTGCTGCTCGCGCTCGGCCTCGGCGCCGGCGTCTGGTACATCAGCTCCGGGCAGTTCACGCAGGTCCCGCACGTGCTCGGGAAGACCGAGCAGGAGGCGCGGGACCGGCTGAAGGAGGCCGGTCTCGGTGTGAAGGGCGTGGACCGCCGGTTCAGCGACACCTTCGAGCGGGGCACCGTCATGGACAGCGCCCCGGCCGCCGGGGAGCAGATCCGCGGCAACGGCTCCGTCACCCTCGTGGTCTCGCGCGGGCCGCAGATCGTGTCCGTGCCCGGCGTCAAGGGCAAGCCGCTCGACGCGGCCAGGGCCGAGCTCACCAAGGCCGGCCTGGCGCCCGGCATGGTCACCCAGGCCTTCAGCGAGGACGTCCCGCAGGGCGCGGTCATCGGCACCGACCCGGCCGCCGGCCAGAAGCGCGCCCCGGACACCGCGGTGGCCCTGGTGGTGAGCAAGGGCCGCCCGGTCCCGGTGCCCGCCACGGTCGGTCTGCCGGTGGACCAGGCCCGGGCGGCCCTGGAGGGCCTCGGGCTGAAGGTCGCGATGGCCCCCGAGCAGGTCAACTCGGCGCAGCCGGCCGGTCTGGTGGCGAACCAGTCGGTGGCCGCGGGCACCCAGGCCGCGGCCGGGGACACCGTGACGCTGACCGTGTCCAAGGGCCCGCGGCAGGTCCCGGTCCCGGACGTGCGCGGCCGGAACGTGGGCGACGCCCGGAAGGCGCTGGAGGCCGTCGGGTTCCAGGTGAAGGTGGACCGCCCGTTCCTGTCGTTCTCCGACACCGTGGACTCCCAGTCGGTGCCGGGCGGCTCGTCCGCCTCCGAGGGCAGCACGATCACCATCCGGACCAAGGGGCTGTAGCGGCACGTGAACGACACCATGCGCAATCCGGTGGGCGGGCACGTGCCCGTGGCGGGCGGTCTCGCCACGGTCGGCCTCTCCTACGCACGGGAGATGGGCGCCGAGGCGGTGCAGGTCTTCGTGGCCAATCCGCGCGGCTGGGCGACCCCGACCGGGAATCCGGCGCAGGACGAGCTGTTCCGCACGCAGTGCGCGGAGCAGGGCATCCCCGCGTACGTGCATGCGCCGTACCTGATCAACTTCGGCTCGCACACCGAGGCCACCGTGGAGAAGTCGGTGGAGTCGCTGCGGCATTCGCTGCGCCGGGGGCGGGAGATCGGCGCGCTGGGCGTGGTGGTGCACACCGGTTCGGCCACCGGAGGCCGGCCGCGGGAGGCCGCCCTGGCGCAGGTCAGGGAGCACATGCTGCCGCTGCTGGACGAGCTGACGCACGACGACGACCCCTTCCTGCTGCTGGAGTCGACGGCCGGGCAGGGCTTCTCGCTCTGCTCGCGGACGTGGGACTTCGGGCCGTACTTCGAGGCGCTGGACTCCCACCCCAAGCTCGGGATCTGCCTGGACACCTGCCACATCTTCGCGGCGGGCCACGACCTGGCCGGTCCGGGCGGGACCAAGGAGACCCTGGACCTGCTGGTGGAGACGGTGGGGGCGGGGCGGCTGAAGCTGATCCACGCCAACGACTCCAAGGAGGGCGTGGGCGCGCACAAGGACCGGCACGCCAACATCGGCGCCGGGCACATCGGCCGCGACGCCTTCGCGGAGCTGTTCACGCACGGGGAGACGGCCGGGGTGCCGCTGATCATCGAGACGCCGGGCGGCAAGGAGGGGCACGCGGCCGACGTGGCACTGCTGAAATCGCTGCGTTGATCGTTTTCCCGATCGTTCCCCGTTGAGGAATACCCCTTGGGGGTATACGGTTCTGTCTGTCGACAGGACCGTTACTCTGACGTTCCCTGGGGGATGCCATGGACCACGCGAAGCACGCACACGCTCACCACGAACAGCACGGGCAGCACGGGCACGACCGGCACGAGCAGCATGCACGGCACGAGCAGCATGCACGGCACGAGCAGCATGCACGGCACGAGCAGCACGGACAGCACGAGCAACACGGGCACGACCAGCACGCAGCGCACTCGCAGCACGGGCAGGATGCGCACGCCCAGCACGCCCAGCACGACCACCAAGCCCACCACGGCCATCACGGCGGCGGCCCGGTCAGCTGGGCGATGGCGGCGAAGGCCACCCTGCACTGCCTGACCGGCTGCGCCATCGGCGAGGTGCTGGGCATGATCATCGGCACCGCCCTGGGCTGGGGGAACATGCCGACCATGATCCTGGCGATCATCCTGGCGTTCTTCTTCGGCTACGCGCTCACCCTGCGCGGGATCCTGGGCGCCGGCGTTGACTTCCGTACCGCCGTCCGGGTGGCTCTGGCCGCCGACACCCTGTCCATCGCCGTCATGGAGCTGATCGACAACGGCGTGATCGCCCTGTGGCCGGGCGCCATGGACGCCCACCTGTCGGACCCGCTGTTCTGGATCGTGCTGGCGATCGCCCTGGCGGCCGCCTTCGTGATCACCACCCCGGTCAACAAGTGGATGATCGGCCGCGGCAAGGGCCACGCCGTGGTCCACCAGTACCACCACTGAGGGGCCTAGATCTCGGGGCCGTCCCCCGGCTCCTCCTGGTAGGAGTAGCGCTGTTCGCGCCAGGGGTCGCCGATGTTGTGGTAGCCGCGCTCCTCCCAGAAGCCGCGGCGGTCGGCGGTCATGTACTCCACGCCGCGGACCCACTTGGGGCCCTTCCACGCGTAGAGGTGCGGGACGACCAGCCGGAGCGGGAACCCGTGCTCGGCGGTGAGCAGTTCACCGCCCTCGTGGGTGGCGAAGACCGTGCGGCCGGAAGCGAAGTCCGACAGCCGCATGTTGGAGCTGAAGCCGTACTCGGCCCACACCATCACATGCGTGACCTGCGGCGACGGCGGCGCCAGTTCGAGCACGGTACGTGCGAGCACCCCGCCCCATTCGGCCCCCCGCATGCTGAACTTCGTCACGCAGTGCAGGTCCGCGACGACCGAGGTGAACGGCAGGGCCGCGAACTCCTCGTGGTTCCAGCAGTGCTTCTCGCCGTCGGCGGTGGCCCCGAAGACCCTGAACTCCCAGCGGTCCGGCTTGAACTTGGGGACGGGTCCGTAGTGCGTCACCGGCCAGCCCCGCTGCAGCCGCTGGCCGGGGGGAAGCTCCAGCTGCTCTGCTCCCGGAGATTCCCGGCTGTCCGGCTGACCCATGTCTCCATGGTGACAGACGGGCAAGGGTGGTCATGACCAGGTGACGTCGATTCGGGCAACTCCTACTAAGGAGGCACTTACTGGACGGTCTTCGGCGGCGGTGCAAGGATGCGCGCATTGCCACGTTCTCCTGCTCTGGAAGGAGCCTGAAGCCATGCAGGGCGACCCCGAGGTCCTCGAGTTTCTGAACGAACAGCTCACCGGCGAGCTCACGGCGATCAACCAGTACTGGCTGCACTACCGCATTCAGGACAACAAGGGCTGGACCAAGCTCGCCAAGTACACGCGTGAAGAGTCCATCGACGAGATGAAGCACGCGGACAAGCTCACCGAGCGAATCCTCATGCTCGACGGCCTGCCGAACTACCAGCGGCTGTTCCATGTCCGGGTGGGCCAGACCATCACCGAGATGTTCCAGGCGGACCGGCAGGTCGAGGTCGAGGCGATCGACCGCCTCAAGCGCGGCATCGAGGTCATGCGCGGCAAGGGGGACATCACCTCGGCACGGCTCTTCGAGGAGATCCTGGAGGACGAGGAGCACCACATCGACTACCTCGACACCCAGCTGGAGCTCATCGAGACCCTGGGTGAGCCGCTCTACATCGCGCAGCTCGTCGAGCAGCCGGAGAGCTAGCCCGCAGGTGGCCGGCTAGGCCGCTTCCACCAGCTCGGACTCCGGCGCCAGGACGGCGGTCGCCGCGCGTCCCTTCTCCAGCAGCTCGCGGCGGGGGCACGCGCCCCGGCCCAGCAGGCCCTGGATCGTACGGACGCAGGATCCGCAGTCGGTGCCGGCCTTGGTGGCCGAGGCGATCTGGCGGGGGGTGCAGGCCCCGGCAGCCGCGTGTTCCTTCACCTGCTTGTCGGTGATGCCGAAGCAAGAGCAGACGTACACGCGGTTCACCTCCCTGAGAGGAATGCTCGGACCAGCCATCCCCTATTCGGTGAGGCTTACCTAACCGTACCCAAACTTAGGGTTCCCTAAAAGGCCTGAAGACGACTGTGGGGCGCGGATCACAGATCCACGCCCCACAGCTCGTACGAAGCTACCTACTGATCACGACTCACTGGTCGCGGTACATCTCCGCCACCAGGAACGCCAGGTCCAGCGACTGACTGCGGTTGAGCCGCGGGTCGCAGGCCGTCTCGTAGCGCTGGTGCAGGTCGTCGACGAAGATCTCGTCGCCGCCGCCCACGCACTCGGTGACGTCGTCGCCGGTGAGCTCCACGTGGATGCCGCCCGGGTGGGTGCCCAGCTCCTTGTGGACCTCGAAGAAGCCCTTGACCTCGTCGAGCACGTCGTCGAAGCGGCGGGTCTTGTGGCCGGAGGCCGCCTCGAAGGTGTTGCCGTGCATCGGGTCGGTGACCCAGGCGACGACCGCACCGGAGGCGGTGACCTTCTCGACCAGCTCGGGGAGCTTGTCGCGGACCTTGTCGGCGCCCATGCGGACGACGAAGGTCAGCCGGCCCGGCTCGCGGTCCGGGTCGAGGCGGTCGACGTAGGTCAGGGCCTCGTCCACGGTGGTGGTCGGGCCGAGCTTGATGCCGACCGGGTTGGCGATCCGCGAGCAGAACTCGATGTGCGCGTGGTCCAGCTGGCGGGTGCGCTCGCCGATCCACACCATGTGGCCGGAGGTGTCGTACAGCTTCCCGGTGCGGGAGTCCGTACGGGTGAGGGCGCCCTCGTAGTCGAGGAGCAGCGCCTCGTGGGAGGCGTAGAACTCCACCGCCTTGAACTCGGCCGGGTCGGTGCCACAGGCCTTCATGAAGTTCAGGGCGTTGTCGATCTCCCGGGCGAGCGCCTCGTAGCGCTGGCCGGACGGGGAGGACTTCACGAAGTCCTGGTTCCAGGCGTGCACCTGGCGCAGGTCGGCGTAGCCACCGGTGGTGAAGGCGCGCACCAGGTTCAGCGTCGAGGCGGACGCGTGGTACATCCGCTTCAGGCGCTCCGGGTCCGGGACGCGGGCCTCTTCGGTGAAGGCGAAGCCGTTGACGGAGTCGCCGCGGTAGGTGGGCAGCGTGATCCCGTCGCGGGTCTCGGTGTCCTTGGAGCGCGGCTTGGAGTACTGTCCGGCGATGCGTCCGACCTTGACCACCGGCACGGAGGCCGCGTAGGTGAGGACGGCCGACATCTGGAGCAGCGTCTTGAGCTTGGCACGGATGTGGTCGGCGGACACGGCGTCGAATGCCTCGGCGCAGTCGCCGCCCTGGAGGAGGAACGCCTCACCCCGGGCGACGGCTCCCAGACGGGCGCGCAGCTGGTCGCATTCGCCCGCGAAAACGAGCGGGGGATACGACTCGAGGTCCGCGACGACAGCGCGCAGAGCCTCGGCATCGGGGTACGAAGGCTGCTGCGCCGCGGGCAGGTCTCGCCAGGTCGCCTTGGCGGCGGGGGCGTGGGTTTCAGCGTTCACGGTCACCTCGTAAACATTACGTCGTGAAGGCCGCTGTCCGGCCCGGTGCCCACAACGTGAGACGGGAATCTCCGGATTCACACGGTGGTGGGTGTAGGGTCACCGGCATGTTCGCGCACAGCAACCAGAACTGGTGGTGGACCGCTCATCCGGCGGCCCACTGACTTGCGCGTACCGTTACTGACGCGAAGGCCGCCCGAGGGGCGGCCTTTTCTGCTTTTCCGGGCCGTTCCCTCCCGCCTCCTGTGACGCCCCCGGAAGGAACCGCAATGAGTCAGGTCATCCCCCTCGACCGACTGCTCGACCGGCTGCTCGACCCCGCCGGCCCGCCCTTCGCCCTGCTGCGGCGGCGCACGCCCGGCCGCGACCACGAGACCGTCGAGGTGCTCACCGGCCCGGTCCGGGAGGTCGCGCGCCTGGCCGACCTGCCGGTCGGCCGGGTGCCCTCGCTGGCCCTGGTCCCGTTCCGGCAGATCCGCGAGCGCGGGTTCGACGTACGGGACGACGGCACTCCCCTGTGCGTCCTGGAGGCGGAGGAGGCGTACGAGGTCCCGCTCGCGGAGGCGCTGGCCGCCCTGCCGGACCGCCCGGTCACCGTCACGGACGGGGGCTTCGACGTCACCGACGAGGAGTACGCCCGGACCGTGCGCCGGGTGATCGAGGACGAGATCGGCCGGGGCGAGGGGGCGAACTTCGTCATCCGCCGCACCTACCGGGGCCGGATCGGCGGCTTCGGGCGGGCCGACGCCCTCGCGCTGTTCCGGCGGCTGCTGGCGGGCGAGCGCGGCGCGTACTGGACGTACGTCGTGCACACCGGCGACCGGACGCTGGTCGGGGCCAGTCCCGAGGTGCACGTCCGGATGACCGGCGGGACGGTCGTGATGAACCCGATCAGCGGCACCTACCGCCATCCGGAGGGCGGGCCCACCGTGGAGTCGCTGCTGTCCTTCCTCGACGACCGCAAGGAGCGCGAGGAGCTCTCCATGGTGGTCGACGAGGAGCTGAAGATGATGTGCACCGTCGGCGACCGCGGCGGGGTGGTGGTCGGGCCGCGCCTGAAGGAGATGGCCCACCTCGCACACACCGAGTACGAGCTGCGCGGCCGCTCCTCGCTGGACGTGCGCGAGGTGCTGCGGGAGACCATGTTCGCCGCCACCGTGACCGGCTCCCCGGTGCAGAACGCCTGCCGGGTGATCGAGCGGTACGAGACCGGCGGCCGGGGCTACTACGCGGGGGCGCTGGCCCTGCTGGGCGAGGACGCGAACGGGGTGCAGACCCTGGACTCCCCCATCCTGATCCGCACCGCCGACATCGCCCCCGACGGCACCGTGCGGGTGCCGGTCGGCGCCACCTTGGTCCGGCACTCCGACCCGGCTTCGGAGGTGGCCGAGACCCACGCGAAGGCGGCCGGGGTGCTGGCGGCACTGGGCGTACGGCCGCCGGCCGGGCCGCGCCCG
This sequence comes from Streptomyces sp. NPDC089799, assembly GCF_040684755.1. Lineage (NCBI taxonomy): Bacteria > Bacillati > Actinomycetota > Actinomycetes > Kitasatosporales > Streptomycetaceae > Streptomyces > Streptomyces sp. NPDC089799. The sequence continues at coordinate 193,953 of NZ_JBFBGR010000012.1, forward strand.
CGGGGACCGGAGGGTCCCGCCGCGCCGCTGGCGGAGGACCCGCGGGTCCGGGCGGCACTGGCCTCCCGGCGGGCCGGCCTGGCCCCGTTCTGGCTGCGGATGCAGGACCGGCCCGCCGGGCCGGCCGGGCGCGCCCTGGTGGTGGACGGCGAGGACACCTTCACCGCGATGCTGGCGCACCTGCTGCGGGTGTCCGGCCTGGAGGTGTCCGTACGCCGCTACGACGATCCCGGGCTGCGGGCGGCGGCCCTGGCCTGGGAGGGGCCGGTGGTGCTCGGGCCCGGCCCCGGCAACCCGGACGACTCCGCGGACCCGAAGATGTGCATGCTGCGGGCGCTGACGGCGGACCTGCTGGCCGGACACCCGGACGGCGAGGGGTACGGGCAGGGGTACGGGCGGGGGCCCGGTCCGCGGCACGGCCTGCTCGGGGTGTGCCTGGGCCATGAGCTGCTCGCCTCGGAGCTCGGGCTGCCGCTGGTCCGCAAGGCGGAGCCGGCCCAGGGGGCACAGACCCGGATCTCCCTGTTCGGGGTGCCGGAGGTGGTCGGCTTCTACAACACCTACACGGCGGCGTGCGACGCGGAGCTCGCGGCCCGGCTGGCGGAGAGGGGCGTGGAGGTCTCCCGGGACCCCGCCACGGACGAGGTGCACGCACTGCGCGGTCCGGGGTTCGCCGGGGTCCAGTTCCACCCGGAGTCGGTGCTGACGCTGCGCGGGGCGGAGCTGGTGCGGGACCTGCTGGCCCGGATCACCGCACCGGCGCCGGCGTGACGGCGTCCGGGGGGCGTGCGGACGGCCCGGGACCGGCCTGGCATGCTCACGGCGTTGAGTCTTGTCCTGAGCAGGTCTAGGGGGAATCGGGGATGTTGGACGGGCAGTTGGTCCTGGCGGAGCGCTTCGAGGCGGACCGCTCGCACCTGCGGGCGGTGGCCTACCGGATGCTGGGCTCGGTCAGCGAGGCCGAGGACGCGGTACAGGACGCCTGGCTGCGGGCGAGCGCCGCCGACATCGGCGAGGTGCAGAACCTCACCGGGTGGCTGACCACGGTGGTGGGCCGGGTGTGCCTGAACATGCTGCGGACCCGGCGGACCCGCGGCGAGGAGCCGCTGGACGCCCCGGCACCCGGCACGCCCGCGCCCCGGGAGGGCACGGACCCGGAGCAGGAGGCGGTGATGGCCGACTCGGTCGGGGTGGCGCTGCTGGTGGTGCTGGACACGCTGGCGCCGTCCGAGCGGGTCGCGTTCGTCCTGCACGACATGTTCGCCGTGCCCTTCGAGGACATCGCCCGGATGATCGAGAAGACCCCGGCGGCGACCCGCCAGCTGGCCAGCCGGGCCCGGCGCCGGGTCAAGGGCGGCAGCCCGCTGCCCGAGGCCGACCTGAGCCGGCGGCGCCGGGTGGTGGACGCGTTCCTGTCCGCCACCCGCGGCGGCGACTTCGAGGCGCTGCTCGCCCTGCTCGACCCGGACGTGGTGCTGCGCGCCGACCGGTCGGTGATCCCGACCCCGGAGCCGATCCGGGTGGGCGGCGCGCTCGCGGTCGCGCAGGGCGCGATGGCGGCCATGTCCCGGGCCCGGCTCACCGGTCCGGCACTGGTCGACGGCTCGGTCGGACTGGCCATGGCCGTGAACGGGCGGCTGTTCCTCGTCCTGTCGTTCACCTTCGGGGCGGGCGAGGACGCCGACACCATCACGGGCATCGACATCATCGCCGACGAGGACCGGCTGGCCGGGCTGGAACTGGGCGTGCCGGCGGCCTAGACGGGGGTGCGGTGCCGCCGGGCGCGCTCGCGCTCCCGGCGGCACCCGGACCCGGAACGATCAGGGGAATCAGCCGAAGAACACGCCGACTTCCTCGTAGAGGGCCGGGTCCACGGTCTTCAGCTTGGACGTGGCCTCGGCGATGGGCACCCGCACCACGTCGGTGCCCTTCAGCGCCACCATCTTCCCGAAGTCCCCGTCCCGCACCGCCTCGATGGCGTGCAGCCCGAAGCGGGTGGCCAGCCAGCGGTCGTACGCGCTCGGGGTGCCGCCGCGCTGGACGTGCCCGAGAACGGTGGTCCGGGCCTCCTTGCCGGTGCGCGCCTCGATCTCCTTGGCCAGCCACTCGCCGACCCCGGACAGCCGCACGTGCCCGAAGGAGTCCTTGGTCGCGTCCTTCAGCACCATGTCGCCGTCCTTGGGCATGGCGCCCTCGGCGACCACCACGATCGGCGCGTAGCTGGCCTTGAACCGGGAGGTGACCCAGGCGCACACCTGGTCCAGGTCGAAGCGCTGCTCGGGGATGAGGATGACGTTGGCGCCGCCCGCCAGCCCGGAGTGCAGGGCGATCCAGCCGGCGTGACGGCCCATCACCTCGACCACCAGGACCCTCATGTGGGACTCGGCCGTGGTGTGGAGCCGGTCGATGGCCTCGGTGGCGATGCCCACGGCGGTGTCGAAACCGAAGGTGTAGTCGGTGGCCGACAGGTCGTTGTCGATGGTCTTCGGCACGCCCACGCACGGGACGCCGTACTCCCCGTGGAGCCGGGCGGCGACGCCCAGGGTGTCCTCGCCGCCGATCGCGATCAACGCGTCGACCTCGTGCTTGGCGAGGTTGTCCTTGATGTCGCGGACGCCGTTCTCGGTCTTGAAGGGGTTCGTGCGGGAGGAGCCGAGGATGGTTCCGCCGCGCGGCAGGATGCCGCGGACGGCCGGGATGTCCAGCGGGACGGTGGCCCCTTCCAGCGGACCCCGCCAGCCGTCGCGGTAGCCGACGAACTCGTACTGGTATTCCTGGACGCCCTTGCGGACGATGCCGCGGATGACCGCGTTGAGCCCGGGGCAGTCGCCGCCCCCGGTGAGCACTCCGACCTTCATGGAATCTCCTTTCGCCATGGCGGTCACGCTAGTGAGACGCGGTCCGTGCCGTTCCGGCGTACGCGGGCAACTCCGGCGGAACCACGAGGTGTTGCGCGCTCCGGATTCACCCTCATGAGGGATGCCCGAACGGCAGCGAGCGGCCGTTTTGCCATCTCCGCAAACTTCCTGGGCCGCCGGAGCCCTCCGGACGCAGGCTGGCCGGAAAGGTGCTTACGGACGCGAGGGGCGGACCATGGCGGACACGAGGATTCCGACGGAGACGGGACCGGGGAAAGGGACGGGGAAAAGGACAGGGACGGAGGAGGGAACGGAGAAGGGCACGGAGAAGGGCACGGAGAAGGGCACGGGAACGGCGAGCGGGACGGGGAGGACGACGGGTGCGGGACCGGGAACGGGTGGGGCGGACGGCCCGGCGGTCCTGAGCGCCCGACGGAGGTGGACGGTGCTGGCCGTCTGCGCCCTGAGCATGTTCCTGGTGGGCCTGGACACCACCATCGTCAACGTCGGTCTGCCCGCGATCGGGCACGGCCTGGGGGTCGGCACCCGCGGGCTGGAGTGGGCCGTGGACGCGTACACGCTCGTCCTGGCCGGCCTGCTGATCTCCGCCGGCGCACTGGCGGACCGGTACGGCCGCCGCCGGGTCTTCCGGTGCGGGCTGGCCGTGTTCGGCGCGGCCTCGCTGGTCTGCGCGGTCGCCCCGTCCCTGGAGGTGCTCGTCGCCGCCCGTGCCGCACAGGGGATCGGCGCCTCCATGCTCAGTCCCGTGGCCCTGGCGATCGTGGTCAACGCGATGCCGGACCCGAGGGAACGGGCCCAGGCGATCGGCGTCTGGGCGGCGGTCTTCGGACTCAGCATGGCCGCCGGGCCCGTCACGGGCGGCGCGCTGCTCGCCGCCTTCGGCTGGCGCTCGCTGTTCTGGGTCAACCTGCCGGTCGTCGTGGCCGCGCTGGTGCTCACCGCGGTGTTCGTACCCGAGTCCCGGGCCGAGCGGGCCCGGCGGCTCGACCTTCCCGGCCAGGTCCTGCTGACCGTGCTCGTCGCCGTCTCGGTCGGCGTGCTCATCGAAGGCCCGCACATCGGCTGGACCTCGCCGGCGGCGCTGGCCGGCTACGCACTGGCCGCCGCGGCCACGGCCGCGTTCGTACGGGTGGAGTCCCGCAGGCGGGAACCGCTGGTGGACCTGGGGCTGTTCCGGGGTGCGGCGTTCCGTGGGGCGTTCCTGGGTGCGGTGGCGGTGTTCGTCGCCCTGAGCACGGCCCTGCTGCTCAACACCCTCTACCTGCAGCACGTCCGGGGCTGGACGCCGCTCGCCTCGGGGCTGGCGACCCTGCCCATGGCCCTCGGGGCGACTGTGTGCGCGCCCTGGTCCGGGCGGCTGACCGGCCGGACCGGGCCGCGGCTGCCGCTGCTCCTGGCCGGCGGCTTCCTCACCGCGGGCGGACTGTGCCTGGCCCGGCTCGCCGACGACACCGGCGTGGCCCTGCTGCTGTTCGCGTACCTGCTCATCGGCATCGGGTTCGGCTTCGCCAACGCCCCGATCACCAACACCGCGGTCGGCGGGCTGCCGCCGGCCCGGGCCGGGGTGGCCGGGGCGATCACGTCCGCCGCCCGCCAGCTCGGCTCGGCGCTCGGCATCGCGATCGCGGGCGGCCTGGTCGCGGGCACCGGCCCGGACGGCCTCGCGCACGCCGCCCGGCCCGGCTGGATCGTGGTGGCCGCCTGCGGGGTGCTCCTGCTCGGGGTCGCCCGCACGGCCCGCACGGCGGGCGGGGGCACTGCGGCCGGAGGCGCTGCGGGCGGAGGCACTGCGGGCACGACGGATACGACGGATGCGACGGATGCGGGTCGACGGCGCCCGGGCCGGGAGCAGCCGGGCGGCGAGCAGCCGGGCCGGGCCGGCCGGGCGCGCCCGGAGGCTCAGACGTCGTCGAGCCCGCGCTCGATGGCGTAGCGGACGAGCTCCACCCGGTTGTGCAGCTGCAGCTTGCCCAGGGTGTTCTGGACGTGGTTCTGCACGGTGCGGTGCGAGATCACCAGGCGCTCCGCGATCTGCTTGTACGACAGCCCCTTGGCCACCAGCCGCAGCACCTCGGTCTCCCGGTCGGTCAGCTGCGGGGCCTTCGGCTCGTCGGCGGCCGCCGGCGCCGGCTCGGTGGCCAGCCTCCGGTACTCGCCGAGCACCAGCCCGGCCAGGCCCGGCGTGAACACCGGGTCCCCGACCGCGGTCCGGCGCACCGCGTCGATCAGCTCCTGGGCCCCCGCCGACTTCAGCAGGTAGCCGGTGGCCCCCGACTTCACGGCCTCCAGCACGTCGGCGTGCTCACCGCTCGCCGACAGCACCAGCACGCGCAGCGCCGGGTTGGCGCCGACCAGTTCCTTGCAGACCTGGACCCCGGGCATGCCCGGCAGGTTGAGGTCGAGGACCAGCACATCCGGGCCGACGGCCAGGGCGCGGCGGACCGCCTGCGGGCCGTCCCCGGCGGTGGCGACCACGTCGAACCCGGCCGCGCCGAGGTCGCGGGCGACCGCGTCCCGCCACATCGGGTGGTCGTCCACGACCATCACCCTGATACCGCTCACATCGGCACCGCCCGTCACACCGGCACCGCCCATCGCGTCGGCACCGCCACTCACATCTGCCGTCATCGCTTGTCCGTCCTCCCCCTGGGTACCTTCAGTTCCACTTCGGTGCCCTGTCCCGGCACGGACACCAGCTCGGCGGTGCCGCCGAGGTCGCGCAGCCGCCCGCGGATGGACAGGGCCACGCCCATCCGGCCCTCGCCGGCCGCCTGGTCGAGCCGGCCCGGCGGGATCCCGGGCCCGTCGTCCCGGACCGTGACGATCACCTCGTCCCCCCAGTCCTCCAGCAGGATCCAGGCCCTGGCCCCGTCCCCGGCGTGCTTGCGCACGTTGTCGAGGGCGGCGCCGACGGCTGCGGCCAGCTCCCTGGCCGCCGGACCCGGCAGCGGCACCGGGGTGCCCGGCTCCGCGAAGCTCACCTTGGACCCGGCGTGCGGGGCCAGCAGGGTGCGCACGTCGATCCCGGCACCGCCGTCCCCGTCCGCGTATCCGTCCCCGTCCGCGTATCCGTCGGTCCGGGGACCGGACACGTCGACGGTGTCGACCAGGGCGCCGTGCGCGGCGTCCCGGGAGACCCGGGAGGGCGGCACCAGCCCGCCCGCCACCAGGGTGCGCAGGGCGACCTCCTGCTCCCCCGCCATCCGGCCGAGCTCCGCCGCCTCGCCGCCGATCTCGTTGCCGCGCCGCTGGACCATGGCGAGCACCTGCAGCACCCCGTCGTGGATGTCCCGGGCCAGCCGCTCCCGCTCCCGGGTGGCGGCCTCGATCTCCAGGGCCCGGGCCAGCGTGGCCTCACTGGCCCGCGCGACCTCGACGACGTACCCGATGGCGATCGACGCGACCCACACCAGCAGGACGTTGTGCAGGGTGTCCCGGGTGGGCTCGCCGCGCTGGACGATGTTGGCCACGGCCACGAAGGAGGACGCGAAGCCCGCCCAGCGCCAGCCGCCCTTGATGGCGAAGGCGAGGACGGAGCCCGCGGTCCAGATGCCGGGGAGGGTGGGACCGCCGTCCGCTATCCGCGCGGGGTCGTCGGCGAGCGGGGTGAGGAGGATGCCGGTGAGGGCCAGCGCCAGGTCTGCGCCGAGGAACCGCTTGGTGCAGCTGGCGGCGTTGGCCACCTTCGGCGTGGTGGCGAGGGTCCACACGGCGAGCACGCCGAGGTAGCCGACGGCCACCCAGGGCCGGACGAAGTCCCGCTGCGCGGAGAGGAACAGCAACACCGCGTAGACGACCGTGAGCAGACGGTAGACGGTCAGGGCCCGCCACAACGGCTGCTCCACCGACATACGCACCACGCGCTCGCGCTTGACCATCTCCCCCACCCTTCGCGGGCCCCCGTCACGGGCGGCCCCGACGGGTCACTCCCCGCCCTGGTCCTTCTCTCCGGCAGCCTTCTCGGCATCCTTGGCGGCCTTCTCGGCTTCCTTCTCCGCCTTGCCGGCTTCCTTGGCGGCCTTCTCGGCGTCCGCGATCTGCCGCTTGGCGGCCGTCGCGTAGATGTCGACGTACTCCTGGCCGGACAGCTTCATGATCTCGTACATGACCTCGTCGGTCACCGAGCGGAGGATGAAGCGGTCGCCGTCCATCCCCATGTAACGGCTGAAGTCCAGCGGCTTGCCGATCCGGATGCCCGGACGCATCAGCTTCGGGACGACCTTGCCGGGCGGCTGGATCTTCTCCGTGTCGATCATCGCCACGGGGATCACGGGCGCGCCGGTCGCCAGCGCCACCCGGGCCAGACCGCCGGGCTTGCCGCGGTAGAGGCGGCCGTCGGGGGAACGCGTGCCCTCCGGGTAGATACCGAACAGCTCACCGCGCTCGATGACCTCGATGCCGCTCTTGATGGCCGCCTCTCCGGCACCGCGGGCGCCGGAGCGGTCCACCGGGAGCTGGCCCACGCCCTTGAAGAACGCGGCGGTCAGCTTCCCCTTCACACCGGGCGAGGTGAAGTACTCGGCCTTGGCGATGAAGGTGACCTTGCGGTCCAGCACCGCGGGGAGGAAGAAGGAGTCCGAGAACGACAGGTGGTTGCTCGCGAGGATCGCAGGCCCCTCGGCGGGAATGTTCTCCAGGCCTTCCACCCACGGCCTGAAGGCGAGCTTCAGGGAACCCCCGATGGAGAACTTCATGGCGCCGTAGATCAACTGATGAGCCTTCCTGTGTCTGTCGAACAGACCTTAACCCCTGCCTGTGCCCGGAGAGCCCTACGACCCTGGTCGGTGCCTGCGCCGTCGCGTACGGTGAAGTCACACGGCGCACCCGTGCGCCGAGCGCCGCCCCCTCGTCGTCGTTCCCGTCGTCGTTCCCGCGGTTGTTCCCTGGTTTTGTGCCCGTCTGTCCGGCCCGTCTGTCTGCCCGCCGGTCTGCCCGTCCTCCCGGACGCGCAAGCCGTCCCCGTCCACGCCGTCCCCCTTCCGTCGTCCTTCACCCTCCCAAGGAGATCCAGGTGCCCGTCCTCCCCGGTGCCGAGCCGTTCCGCCACGAGGGCGGAGACGTAGGCGTCCTTCTCTGCCACGGCTTCACCGGCTCCCCGCAGTCCATGCGGCCGTGGGCCGAGTACCTGGCCGAGCGCGGTCTGACGGTCTCCCTCCCGCTGCTCCCCGGTCACGGCACCCGCTGGCAGGACATGCAGCTGACCGGCTGGGAGGACTGGTACGCCGAGGTCGACCGCGCCCTGCGCGAGCTGCTCGGCCGGTGCACCAAGGTGTTCGTGTTCGGGCTGTCGATGGGCGGGGCGCTGTCCCTGCGGCTGGCGGCCCGGCACGGTGACGCGATCACGGGCGTGGTCGTCGTCAACCCGGCGAACAAGGTGCACGACCCGCTGGCCGTGACCCTGCCGGTGGTCAAGCACTTCGTACGGTCGACACCCGGCATCGCGAGCGACATCGCCAAGCCGGGCTCCGCGGAGGTCGGCTACGACCGGGTGCCGACCCGGGCCGCGGATTCGCTGCGGAGGTTCCTGCAGCTGGTGGACGGGGAACTGCCGCAGGTGACGCAGCCGCTGCTGGTGCTGCACAGCCCGCAGGACCACGTGGTCCCGCCGGTCGACTCGGCCCGGGTGCTGGCGCGGGTGTCGTCAACCGACGTGACGGAGACCCTCCTGGAACAGAGCTACCACGTCGCGACGTTGGACCATGATGCGGAGCGGATCTTCGAGGACAGCTACGCGTTCATCGGAAGGCTCGCGGGAACGAGCGACAGGGAGGGGGCGGCAACCGGTGGGTGAGCAGGAGGAGCCGTCCGGCGGCGTCCCGCCGCTGGACGAGGAAGCGGCATGGGCGGCGATCGTCGCCGGGTACGGCGAGGAACCGCCGGACCCGCCGGGCGCACGCCCGTTCAAGCCGATCGAGGACCTGCTGCTGCCGGAGGAGGACGTCCTGCCGGAGTCGCCGGCCGCGTCCCCGAAGAAGGACGCGGGAGCGAGCACGGACAAGGACCCGGGGAAGAAGGATCCGGGGAAGGACCAGGGGAAGAAGGACCAGGACACCGGCGGCCCGCTGGGCAGCTCGGTCGTCTTCGCCCCCGGCGTGGGCGGGGCCGGCCCCCGCGACCACTCCCTGGCGACGCCGTCCGACGGCGACCTCGACGCCTCCGACGAGGGCCACTTCGTCCCGCCGGAGCCGCCCCCGCTCCCGGAGGCGGACACCACGGCCAAGTTCGCCTGGCTCGCCGTCATCGGCGGCCCGGTGCTGCTGCTGCTCGCGGTGGTGCTCCAGTGGGACATGACCTGGTGGCTGACCACCCTGGGCGTAGGCGGCTTCCTGGGCGGCTTCGCCACCCTGATCGCCCGCATGTCGCACGACGACGACGAGGACAACGACGACCCGGGCCGCGGCGCGGTGGTCTGAGGCGCGGGGAGGTCTGGGAGGCGGGGGCTACGGCCCCGCCGCCTCCCCGGGGGCCCGGTCCAGCGGGTTCGGGGGTACGCCGCGACTCCGCGGCCCGCTCCACCCCCCGAGCCCGGCCGGGCTCGGGCAGGGGTTGCCCACCCACCCCCCGGCACCGTGTCGCCGGGCCGAACGACGCAGTCGGGCGGGTCGGGGGCAGCAACCGGACTCCGGCCGGGCGGGACCGGTCGGCGGGTGGGCTCGGGGGTGTGCCGGTGCTTCGCCTGGACGGAATCGGGGAGGTGCCCGGGGGCTGCCCGTCAGTCCTCACTGTCCTTCCGTGCCGGCCGTCGGTGTCAAGGGCGCTCCTTCGTCGCGTCGGCAAGCCGATGGCCCGTTGGGCCACCCTTGACCCCGACGACCGTCACGGAACGACAAGGACTGTCGGGCGGCCCCCGGGGGAACGGCATGGAGGGACCCAAGGCCACACCTGCTCTGGCGTTGGCGGGCACGAGCAGCGGCTGCCGCTCGGCCAGCCGCCCTCCGGGCGGAAGCAGGATCACGGTCGTCGGGATGACTGCACGAAAGGGCGGCCTGGGCGCGTCAGATCGCTACGTGCTCCTGCCGGAAGGCGAATTCGGCCGTCAGGGGCCGGACACAGGCCGCCATCGATCGCTACGTGATCCGGGCCGTCTCGGCGGCCGACGGGCTGGTGGGGCTGGTGCCTGCGGATGGCGGCAGGCGCCCTCGTACGCTACGTACTCCCGCTGTCTCGGCGGCCGACAGGCCGTCGTGGCTGGTGTGTGCGGATGGCAGACGGCGCGCCACCGCTACTCGCTTCGGTCCGTCGGTAGTGGGGCACCCGGCGGGCTGGGCAGATGACACACGGGACCGCTGTGTGCTGCTGTCCGGATGGCGGCAGACAAACCGACCCGCGTCCGGTCCTCTGAGGACCGATGCGCGAGGCCCGCACGCAGTGCGGGATACCGGGCAGCCACTTGACCGCCCGTGGCGACGAACAGGCCGTCGTTTCATGCCACCTGCTGCCTCCGGCAGCCGTGGCAGGCGGCCGACGGCGGGTGGCTGCCGACCGGTGGATCAGGCGGCCCGCGTTCGCCGTCCGGCGGAAGCGCGTAGCGATCGATGGCGGCCTGTGTCCGGCCCCTGACGGGCCGAATCCGCTGATCAGCAGGAGCACGTAGCGATCTGACGCGCCCTGGACGCGCTGGCGTGCAGTCATCTGATCCACTTCACCGCTGCATCCGCCCGGAGGGCGGCTGGCCGAGCGCAAGCCGCGGCCCGTGCCCGCCAACGCCAAAGTCGACGGATCCTCGGTCCCTCCATGCCATTCCCCCGGGGGCCGCCCGACAGTCCTTGTCGTTCCGGGGCCGTCAGTCCTGTCAAGGGTGGCCCAACGGGCCATCGCCCTCCGGGCGACGCGACGAAGGAGCGCCCTTGACAGGACTGACGGACCCGGAAGGACAGTGAGGACTGACGGGCAGCCCCCGGGCACCTCCCTGATTCCGTCCAGGCGAAGCACCGGCACACCCCCGACCCCACCCGCCGACCGGTCCCGACCGACAAGAGTCCGGTCCCTGCCCCGGCCCCGCCCGCCATCCGATCGGCCTCCGGCGGAGTCCGCTCGCTGCCCCCGACCCGCCCCACCGCGTCGTCCGGCCCGGCGGCACGGTGCCGGGAAGGTGGGTGGGCAACCCCCGACCGGGCCCGGCAGGGCTCAGGGGGTGGAGCCGGCCGCAACAGCAGCGCCGTACCTCCCACCCCACCTGGAGAATCGCACCGCGTCCGCGCTATGGGCTGGCATCCAGGAAGCCATTAGTTATTAACCGGGCATTCAGACGCGCTTGCGACGCTCCCCCCTATGCAGCCGGAACTTCGACTGATCGCCGATGCCTCCGACGCGCCTGTCCTCCCGCGTGCGCGGAAGAATGGAGTCATGAGCCACCAGCCCAGCGCCCGCCCCACCGAGGTCCCCGCACAGCTCCCCCAGGCCGAGCTCAACGCTGCGCGCAGCGCCGGGACCGGCGATGCCAAGCGGGGCCGTGCCACCCAGCGGCAGCAGAAGCGGGAAAAGTCCCAGGACACCAGCCCCTCCCACGCCGAGCCCCAGACCGATCCCCGGGCCCGGTCCCAGGAGCAGTCCCAGGAGCAGCACGCCCACGCCCACGGCCTGGACACCGCCGCACGCCTCGCTCACCTGGGCTCTATATCCGCGCACCGCCCCGACGTCGAGCGCGCCGACATCGAGCACGAGCTCGACGCCGATCTCGACGCCTACGAGGACAAGGACGCGGGCGAGCTGCCCGCCAACCGGTTCCTCGACCGGGAGCGCAGCTGGCTCGCCTTCAACGAGCGGGTGCTGGAGCTCGCCGAGGATCCGGCCACCCCGCTCCTCGAACGGGCTAACTTCCTCGCGATTTTCGCCAGCAACCTCGACGAGTTCTTCATGGTCCGGGTCGCCGGGCTCAAGCGCCGTATCGCCACGGGTGTGGCCACCCGTTCGGCGTCCGGGCTGCAGCCCCGTGAGGTGCTGGATCTGATCTGGACCCGCTCCCGTGAGCTCATGGCCCGGCACGCGGCGTGCTTCCAGCACGACGTCTCCCCGGCGCTCGCCGACGAGGGCGTGCACCTCATCCGGTGGCCCGACCTCACCGAGAAGGAACAGGCTCGGCTGTTCACGCTCTTCCGGAACCAGATCTTCCCGGTTCTGACCCCCCTGGCCGTCGACCCCGCGCACCCGTTCCCGTACATCTCCGGCCTGTCGCTGAACCTCGCCGTCGTCGTGCGGAACCCGGTCAGCGGGCACCGGCACTTCGCCCGCGTCAAGGTCCCGCCGCTGCTGTCCCGGTTCCTGGAGGCCTCCCCGCAGCGCTACGTCCCGCTGGAGGACGTCATAGCCGCGCACCTGGAGGAGCTCTTCCCCGGCATGGAGGTGCTGGCGCACCACATGTTCCGGGTGACCCGGAACGAGGACCTGGAGGTCGAGGAGGACGACGCCGAGAACCTGCTCCAGGCGCTGGAGAAGGAGCTCATGCGGCGCCGCTTCGGCCCGCCGGTGCGGCTGGAGGTCGAGGAGTCCATCGACCCGGGCGTGCTGGACCTGCTGGTGCAGGAGCTGAAGATCTCCGCGGCCGAGGTGTACCCGCTGCCCGGGCCGCTGGACCTCACCGGGCTCTTCGGGATCGCGTCGCTGGACCGGCCGGAGCTGAAGTACCCCAAGTACATCGCGGGTACGCACCGGGACCTGGCCGAGGTCGAGTCCGCGTCGGCGCCCGACATCTTCGCCGCGCTGCGCGAGCGGGACGTGCTGCTGCACCACCCGTACGACAGCTTCTCCACCTCGGTGCAGGCGTTCCTGGAGCAGGCCGCGGCCGACCCGGACGTCCTCGCCATCAAGCAGACCCTGTACCGGACCTCCGGTGACTCGCCGATCGTCGACGCCCTGATCGACGCCGCCGAGTCGGGCAAGCAGGTGCTGGTGCTGGTCGAGATCAAGGCCCGGTTCGACGAGCAGGCCAACATCAAGTGGGCGCGGAAGCTGGAAGAGTCCGGCTGCCACGTGGTGTACGGGCTCGTCGGGCTGAAGACACACTGCAAGCTGTCGCTGGTGGTGCGGCAGGAGGGCGAGACGCTGCGGCGTTACAGCCACGTGGGTACGGGCAACTACCACCCGAAGACCGCCCGGCTGTACGAGGACCTGGGCCTGCTGACCGCCGATCCGCAGGTCGGTGCCGACCTGTCGGACCTGTTCAACCGGCTGTCCGGGTACTCGCGCCGCGAGACCTACCGCCGGCTGCTGGTCGCCCCGCGCTCGCTGCGCGACGGGCTGGTCGCGCGGATCAACAAGGAGGTGGCCCACCACCGGGCGGGCCGCCCCGCCTACGTCCGCATCAAGGTCAACTCGATCGTGGACGAGGCACTGATCGACGCGCTGTACCGGGCCTCCCAGGCCGGGGTGCCGGTGGAGGTCTGGGTGCGCGGCATCTGCGCCATCCGGCCCGGGGTCACCGGCCTCTCGGAGAACATCCGGGTCAGGTCCGTACTCGGCCGCTTCCTGGAGCACTCCCGGATCTTCGCCTTCGGCAACGGCGGCGAACCCGAGGTGTGGATCGGCAGCGCCGACATGATGCACCGCAACCTCGACCGCCGCATCGAGGCGCTGGTCCGGGTCGCCGACCCGGCCCACCGGGCCGCCCTGGACCGGATGCTGGAGACCGGGATGTCCGACACCACATCCTCCTGGCACCTGGGGCCGGACGGCGAGTGGACCCGGCACAGCACCGACGCCGAGGGCCAGCCGCTGCGGCACGTACAGGAGATGCTCATAGACGCCCGGAGGCGCCGGCGTGGCTCAGCAAAACCATGACCTGACCGCGACGACCGCCGGGGAGGTGCTCGGGGCGTACCTCCGCTCCCAGGCCACCGCGTTCCTGCGCGGCCTGCGCCTGCACGAGGAGCGGGCGCAGGACGCCACGGACGGGACGGAGGCGGCGCGCACCCTGCGGGGTGCGGCCCGCCGGATCAGCGGGTCGCTGGGCACGTTCCGGACGGTCTGCGAGTCGGCGTGGGCGGACGGCCTGCGCACGGAGCTGGTCTGGCTGTCGTCCACGCTGGCGGACGAACACGCCTACGCCGACCGGCTCGCCCGGCTGCTCGGCGCCCTGCACCGGCTCTCGGGTTCCCCGGGAGCCGGCCAGGGCCCGGGCTTCCCGGCGCCGCGCGGTGCGGCGGCCGGCCGTGGCCAGGCCGGCCAGTCGGGCCGGGGCGGGCCGGGGGCCCTCGGGGGCAGGTCGGGAGCTGCCGGTACGGCCGGTGCGGCGGGTACGACCGGCTCGGCCGGGTCGCTCACCGTCGGGTCGGCACGCGCCGGCGCCCTGCTGGAACGCCAGCTGACGCTGGCCCGGACCCGGGCGCATTCGGCGACGCTGCAGGCGCTGGGTTCGTCCCGGTTCCACGCGGTGGCCGACGCGGTGGCGGTGCTGGCCTCGGAGGTGCCGCTGGACCAGATCGCCGCGGCGGGCCGGACGGAGGACGTACTGGTGCCGCTGGCCGCACTGGCGGAGTCCCGGCTGGACACCGCCGTGTCCGCGCTGCCCCTGGTGAGGGCGTCCCGCCCGTACAACGCGGACGCCCTGATCGACGACGGCCACCAGGACGCGCCCTGGCACGACGTACGCCGACTGCTGCGCACGCACCGCTACGCGCAGGAGGCGCTGGGCGCGGACGTGGCCCGGCCGACGGCGGCCGGCGAGGCCCTGGACCGGCACCGTGACGCGGCGGAGGCGGCCGCCGCCTCGGCGACGGCTGCCCGGACCCCGCGGATCGCGCCGGCGACGGCGTACGCGCTGGGCGTGCTGCACGCCGACCAGCGGCACGAGGTGGAGGCGGCCCGCTTCGACTTCCAGCAGATATGGGCGCACGCGGCGAGACCGGCCGGAGTCTGACCCTCCCCCGGGGCGCGTCCGCCCCCGTGGCCCGCTCCCCCGGGGGCGTCCGCCCGTGTAGGCCGATCGGGTGGCCCCCGGCAGCGCCCGGTGGGAGGGTGGACTCGGGGAGGGTCCGGTGAGGAGCCCGTCCCCGAGATCTGTCGGCCCGCGTCCCGGTGGCCGGGCCCGTCGGTGGTCTCGGTGCGCTCGGACACAGGGGGGCGCGGGGGTCCCGACCGACGAGATCCGGCCACTCAAGGGCCCTGGACGGCCTGGCCACCCAGGCCACATCACGAACAGGTAACGGCCAGGGAAACGGGTGCCGACGTCCGCGCATACCGGGGCCGATACGCACCATGCCGTTCGCCACGGTTCACCGTTCGTTCATTTGCGACCGTCGGCCGCTTCACCTGTTCTGCCTAATTTCGGCTGTGCACGGTGAGAGCCGCCCGCGATTCGCGGACCTCTCCGAGCCCAACCGAAGTAGTCCTCTCGCACGCCGCCCCGATACAGAAAGCGGCCGGCGGCTCCTGGAAGGAACACCCCAAAACAGTGAAGCTTCAGCGCAAGAACATGCTTCGTGCCTCTGCCCTCGGCGCGCTGGTCGTGTCCGGCGCCCTGGTCCTCACGGCGTGCGGCTCGGACGACAACACCAAGGCGAACGGCTCGGGCAGCTCCGCCCCGGCCGCCACCGGCGACATCAAGTGCGACGGCGCCACCGGCAAGCTCCTCGCGTCGGGCTCCTCCGCGCAGAAGAACGCCGTGGACGTCTGGATCAAGAACTACATGGCGGCCTGCAAGGGCGTCGAGGTCAACTACAAGTCCTCCTCCTCCGGTGAGGGCATCGTGGCCTTCAACCAGGGCACCGTCGGCTTCGCCGGCTCCGACTCCGCGCTGAAGCCGGAGGCCGTCGAGGAGTCCAAGAAGATCTGCAAGGGCGGCCAGGGCATCAACCTGCCGATGGTCGGCGGCCCGATCGCGCTCGGCTTCAACGTCCCCGGCGTGGACAAGCTGAACCTGGACGCGGCCACCATCGCGAACATCTTCAACGACAAGATCAAGAAGTGGAACGACGAGGCCATCAAGAAGCTCAACCCCGGCGTTGAGCTCCCCGACCTCGCCATCCAGGCCTTCCACCGCTCCGAGGACTCCGGCACCACCGAGAACCTCGGCAAGTACCTGAAGGCCACCGCCGGCGACGCCTGGCCGTACGAGGCCGCGAAGAAGTGGCCGGCCCCGGGTGGCCAGGCCGCCTCCGGCTCCGCCGGTGTCGCCTCCATGGTCAAGCAGAACGCGGGTGCGGTCGGCTACTTCGAGCTGTCCTACGCTTCCGCCCAGGGCATCAAGACGATCGACGTGAACACCGGTGCCGCCGCCCCGGTCGCCGCGACCGCCGACAACGCCTCCAAGGCCATCGCCGCCGCCAAGGTCGCCGGCACCGGCTCCGACCTGGCCCTGAAGCTCGACTACGCCACCAAGGCCGAGGGCGCGTACCCGATCGTCCTGGTGACGTACGAGATCGTCTGCGACAAGGGCAACAAGGCCGAGACCCTGCCCACCGTGAAGTCCTTCCTCACCTACACCTCCTCCGAGGCGGGCCAGAAGGTCCTCTCCGAGAAGGGCTACGCGCCGATCCCGGCCGAGATCAACGCCAAGGTCCGCGAGGTCGTCGCCTCGCTCGGCTAGTCGATACGACCCTGCTGCCGGTCCGTCCTCCGTCCTCCCCCGTCCGGGGGGACCCGGGCGGGCCGGCATCCGGGCCCTCCCCCTCCACCCAGGGGGCTCCGGTGCACCGCCGCCAGGGGGCTCGCCCCCCACACAGACCGGAAAGAACATGGCTTCCACCACACCCACCCAGATAGACACGGCTCCGCCGTCCGTCGGCAAGCGGGGAAGGTCCACCGGCAAGGCCGGTGACCGGATCTTCTCGGGGCTCTCCAAGGGCTCCGGCATCCTGCTGCTGGTGATCATGGCGTCGATCGCCGTCTTCCTCACCTACCGTGCCTCGATCGCGCTGTCGGAGAACGAGGGCAACTTCCTCACCACCTCCGACTGGAACGCCTCGGCCACGCCCCCTGTCTTCGGCATCGCCGTCCTGCTCTTCGGCACCGTCGTCAGCTCGATCGTCGCGATGGCCATCGCCGTCCCGATCGCCGTCGGCATCGCCCTCTTCATCTCGCACTACGCGCCGCGCAAGCTGGCCGCCCCCCTCGCCTACGTGGTCGACCTGCTGGCCGCCGTGCCGTCGATCATCTACGGCATCTGGGGCGCGCTCTTCCTGGTGCCGCAGCTCAACGGCCTGAACCTCTGGCTGGACGAGTTCTTCGGCTGGACCTACGTCTTCGACAAGACCCAGGTCGGCGTCGCCCGCTCGCTGTTCACCGTCGGCATCCTGCTCGCGATCATGATCCTGCCGATCGTGACCAGCGTCAGCCGCGAGGTCTTCCTCCAGGTCCCGCGCATGAACGAGGAGGCCGCCCTGGCCCTCGGCGCGACCCGCTGGGAGGTCATCCGGCTCTCGGTGCTGCCCTTCGGCCGCTCCGGCGTCATCTCCGCCTCCATGCTCGGCCTCGGCCGCGCCCTCGGCGAGACCATGGCCGTGGCCACCGTCCTCTCCCCGAGCTTCCTGATCTCCGGCCACATCCTGGACCCGGGCGGCGGCACCTTCGCGCAGAACATCGCCGCGAAGTTCGACGAGGCCAACGAGTTCGGCCGGGACGCGCTGATCGCGTCCGGTCTGGTCCTCTTCCTGCTCACCCTGCTGGTCAACGGTGCGGCCCGCCTGATCATCGCGCGCCGCAAGGAGTTCTCGGGGGCGAACGCCTGATGAGCCACACGCTTCAGGACCCGCGCCCCGTCCGGGCCCGCAAGTCCTCCGACAGCCTCACCCGCGGCGGCCTGCCCCGCTGGGCCCCGGCCGGCATCGCCCTCGGCTCGGTCGCCCTCGGCATCGGCATCGGCCTCGCCGCCGGTCTCGGCAGCAAGGTCCAGTGGGGCCTGATCGCCGCCCTCCTGTTCGTGGTCATCACGTACACGGTCAGCTCGGTGGTCGAGAACCGCCGCCAGGCCACGGACCGCGTCGCGACCTCGCTCGTCTGGGTCTGCTTCGTCCTCGCCGTCATCCCGCTGCTCTCGCTGATCTGGACCACCGTCAGCCGCGGCATCAAGGTCCTCGACGCCTACTTCCTCAGCCACTCGATGGCCGGCGTCACCGCCTTCGACGAGGGCGGCGGCGTCTACCACGCGCTGCTCGGCACGATCGAGCAGGTCGCCCTGGCGGCGCTGATCGCCGCCCCGATCGGCCTGCTGACCGCCGTCTACCTGGTCGAGTACGGCAAGGGCACCCTGGCCAAGGCCGTGACCTTCTTCGTCGACGTCATGACCGGCATCCCGTCCATCGTCGCGGGCCTGTTCATCCTGTCGACGTGGAACCTGATGCTCGGCTTCGGCCCGTCCGGCTTCGCCGGCTCGATGGCCCTGTCGATCCTGATGATGCCCGTGGTCGTCCGCTCCACCGAGGAGATGCTCAAGCTCGTCCCGAACGAGCTGCGCGAGGCGTCCCTCGCCCTCGGCGTGCCGAAGTGGCGCACGATCCTCAAGGTCGTCCTGCCCACCGCGATCGGCGGCATTTCCACCGGCCTCATGCTGGCCGTGGCCCGTATCGCCGGTGAGACCGCGCCGATCATGCTGCTGGTCTTCGGTGCCCAGCTGATCAACGGCAACCCCTTCGAAGGCGCCCAGTCGTCGCTCCCCCTCTACATCTGGGAGCAGTACAAGGTCGGTAGTGAAGCCTCCTACGACCGTGCCTGGGCCGCGGCGCTCGTCCTGATCGCCTTCGTCATGATCCTCAACCTGGTGGCCCGCGGCATCGCCCGCTGGAAGGCCCCAAAGACCGGCCGCTGACCGCGGCGACGAAAGAAGTAGTGATCCCATGGCCAAGCGCATCGACGTCTCCGGTCTCTCCGCCTTCTACGGCAACCACAAGGCCATCGACGACATCTCCATGACCGTCGAGCCCCGCTCCGTGACCGCCTTCATCGGCCCGTCCGGCTGCGGCAAGTCCACCTTCCTCCGCACCCTCAACCGCATGCACGAGGTCACCCCGGGCGGCCGCGTCGAGGGCAAGGTCCTCCTGGACGACGAGAACCTCTACGGCGTCGGCGTCGACCCGGTCGCGGTCCGCCGCACGGTCGGCATGGTCTTCCAGCGCCCGAACCCCTTCCCCACCATGTCGATCTTCGACAACGTGGCGGCGGGCCTCCGGCTGAACGGCAAGTACAAGAAGTCCGAGCTGGAGGTCGTCGTCGAGCGCTCGCTCAAGGGCGCGAACCTCTGGAACGAGGTCAAGGACCGCCTGGGCAAGCCGGGCTCCGGCCTCTCCGGCGGCCAGCAGCAGCGCCTGTGCATCGCCCGCGCGATCGCGGTCGAGCCGCAGGTCCTGCTGATGGACGAGCCCTGCTCGGCGCTCGACCCGATCTCGACCCTGGCCATCGAGGACCTGATCGGCGAGCTGAAGGAGCGCTTCACGATCGTCATCGTGACGCACAACATGCAGCAGGCCGCCCGCGTCTCGGACCGCACGGCGTTCTTCAACCTCGCGGCGGTCGGCCAGCCCGGCAAGCTGATCGAGATCGACGACACCGAGCGCATCTTCTCCAACCCGTCCATGCAGGCCACCGAGGACTACATCTCGGGCCGCTTCGGATAACCCATGGATCATGCGGCTCGTCCGCGTGGCGTCCTGCGGTGCTGCATGGCGGTGCCACCGCAAGGCGAATGAAAATGGCCGGCTCCCCCTGGGTGGGGGGAGCCGGCCGTCTTCGTTGCCCCGCAGGGTCAGGCGAAGGCCAGATCGACGAGCCAGAAGCTGACCGCAGCGACGACCGCCGCCGCCGGCATCGTGATGAACCACCCCAGGACGATGTTCTTCGCGACACCCCAGCGCACCGCATTGATCCGCTTCGTCGCCCCCACACCCATGATCGCCGAAGTGATCACGTGCGTGGTCGAGATCGGCGCGTGGAACAGGAACGCCGACCCGAACATGATCGACGCGCCGGTCGTCTCCGCGGCGAACCCCTGCGGCGGGTCCAGCTCGATGATCTTCCGCCCCAGCGTCCGCATGATCCGCCAGCCACCCGCGTACGTCCCCAGCGAGAGCATCACCGCACACACGATCTTGACCCAGACCGGGATCGGCGCACCCGCGTCCTGGACGTCCGCGATGACCAGGGCCATCACCACGATGCCCATCGTCTTCTGCGCGTCCTGGAGGCCGTGTCCGAGCGCCATGCCCGCCGCCGACACCGTCTGGGCGATACGGAAGCCCCGCTTCGCCTTGTGCGGGTTGCTACGGCGGAACATCCACATGATGAGGACCATCACCAGGTAGCCGACCACCAGGCCGACGACCGGCGAGACGAACATCGGGATGACGACCTTGTCGAGCACGCCGCCCCACAGCACCTCCGTGCCGCCGGCCAGCGCCGCGCCGACCATGCCGCCGAACAGCGCGTGCGACGAGGACGACGGCAGCCCGAAGTACCAGGTGATCATGTTCCAGACGATCGCACCGACCAGCGCGGCGAACAGGATCCACATGCCCCGGTCGCCCTGCGGGGTCTCGATCAGGCCCTCACTGACGGTCTTGGCGACCCCGCTGCCCAGGAAGGCTCCGGCGAGGTTCATCACCGCGGCCATCGCCAGCGCCGCCCGCGGGGTCAGCGCCCGCGTCGAGACCGAGGTCGCGATCGCGTTCGCCGAGTCGTGGAAGCCGTTCGTATACGTGAAGCCGAGCGCGACACCGATGGTCACGACCAGCGCAAAGGTGTCCACGGTGGTCAGGACTCCTTGACCGCGATGGTCTCCACCGTGTTCGCGACGTGCTCGAAGGCGTCGGCCGCCTCTTCGAGCACGTCCACGATCTGCTTGAGCTTGAGAACCTCGATGGCGTCGTACTTGCCGTTGAAGAGGTGTGCGAGCAGCTTGCGGTGGATCTGGTCGGCCTGGTTCTCGAGGCGGTTGACCTCGATCCAGTACTCGGTGAGGTTGTCCATCGTCCGCAGGTGCGGCATCGCCTCGGCGGTCAGCTCGGCGGCCCGCGCCAGCACCTCGATCTGCTGCTCGACACCCTTGGGCAGCTCTTCGATGTTGTAGAGGACGACCAGGTCGACGGCCTCCTCCATGAAGTCCATGATGTCGTCGAGCGAGGACGCGAGGGAGTAGATGTCCTCACGGTCGAACGGCGTGATGAAGGAGGAGTTCAGCTGGTGGAAGATCGCGTGGGTGGCGTCGTCCCCCGCGTGCTCGGCCGCGCGCATCCGTTCCGCGATCTCGGCCCGTGCGGACGAGTCCGCCCCGAGCAGTTCCATCAGGAGCTTGGAGCCGGTGACGATGTTGTCCGCGGATGCGGCGAACATGTCGTAGAAGCTCGTCTCCCTGGGGGTCAGACGAAATCGCACGTGGGGTCCTCGGGCTGCATCGGATTCGGTCAGGCTGATGCTAGGCGCATCGTCCGGCCACGGCTAACCGGCCAACCGGCGGTTCCCCAGTCTCCTCCATCGGGCAGAGTGGGGCGATGGGCCCCTGCCACGCAGGGTGAAGCCCGGTACCATATACCCATGAGGGGTATACCCACACGGTATGCCTCCCCGCTCCGGAACACGGGAGGACGCATGACGACCACCGAGACCGCGACCACGTCCGCGACCACGTCCGCGACGACGACGGAGGCCACGGACCGGTCCCCGGCCGAGTCCACCGTCGAAGGCACGGAAGGCACCGCAGCCGCCGAGGCCGCGGGCACCGCCCCCGCCCCCGCCCACCACGGGTACCACCACCAGAAGGCCGAGCACCTCAAGCGGCTCCGCCGCATCGAGGGCCAGATCCGCGGCCTGCAGCGGCTCGTGGACGAGGACGTGTACTGCATCGACATACTCACGCAGGTGTCGGCCAGCACGAAGGCCCTGCAGTCCTTCGCGCTGCAGCTGCTGGAGGAGCACCTGCGGCACTGCGTCGCGGACGCCGCGGTGAAGGGCGGAGACGAGATCGACGCCAAGGTCGAGGAAGCCACCAAGGCCATCGCCCGGCTCCTGCGCACCTGACCGCACCCGGTCCCGACACATCCGAACCCCCACCCGCCGGCCCTGGCGGCGCCGCGCCGCTACGCGGCGCCCAGGCCGAGCAGCACCTCGTCGATCCGGTCCTGACTGAGCCGGTCCTCCAGTGCGGCCGACGCTGCGATGATCAGCTCACCGCACAGTTCGATCTCGGCGAGCGCCACGTGGTCCTGCACCGTCATACCGACCGCGGGAGTCACTCGTGTCACCTCTCTCTACCGGAATCGCCTTCCCAGCGTAGGGAGGCGCCGCCCCGGCGCGCATGACACGGATGGACCATTTCAGGTACCACCCGTGGCTAGAACCCGTCTGGCCGCCGGGCCCGCCATCGGCTACTCCGCGATCTTCCCGGCGTAGATGTCCGCGCTGTCCGGCAGCACCACGGTCACCGGTGTACCGAACCCGTAGAGCAAGGTCGTGGAGGACACGTCGACCGTCCCGCTGTTCAGCCCGTCGTTGACGTAGCTGAACCGGTGCCGGACCTTGCGCAGCCGCCCTTCCTCGTCCAGGTACACGTCGAACGGGACCGCGTCCTTGCTGAACCCTTTCGCCGCCGCCTCCAGCGCGCCCCGTACGTGGGGCGAGGCGCTCCGCGCCGCCCGGCCGATGTCCGTGACCCCGCGGTAGTGCCGCACCTTGGTGCCGGACAGGTCGGTCTCCCCCACGTACGTCACCTGCTCCGCCGCGCGCAGCAGCTCGGCCGCGGCCAGCGGGTCCGTCGCGCCGCCGGTGACCAGGTTCCCGTCCGCGAGGGTGGTGGTGTCCACCCGGACCCACTTGTCGTCCGGCACGCCGGCGCCGCGGTTCTTCATGTAGAGGGCCCCGGGGGTCAGCAGTTCGGTGATCGGCCGGTGTCCCGGCTTCCCCGTGACGTCCGCCGGCAGCATCACCAGCAGCTGTCCCATCTGCTTGCGGAAGTCGACCCCGCCCTCGCCGCGGATCGTGACCCGGGTTCCGCCGGTGGCCATTTCCATCGCCGTACGCGCCCGCGCACTGCCCTCGCGCGCCAGGACGTCCGCGGCTCCGCGCACGGCCGCCGTACCGTCGGTCTGGACGGAGGCCTCCGCCTTCGTCTCCGCCCCGCACCCGGTCGCCGTCAGGGCCGCCACGGCCACCCCTGCCGCCGCCGTCAGGAGGGGACCACGCCTGTGCCGGTGCACCACCATCGCCTGCCAACCCCCAACGCATGAACGCTGTTCGCCCGGGCCCCCACCCGTTCCGCTTAACGAGATCCAGGGGGACCCGTCACGGCCGCGGGCCACCCGATTGCCGTACCGTGGGAGCGTGGAATCGCAGAGCCGAGCGCACCCGATCACTCCGCTTGCCGACGCCGTACCCCACCAGCGGCCAACCCATCTGACCGACACCCAGGAACGCGGCGCGTTCGCCCTCGCCGAATGCAGCTGCGGCTGGCGCGGCCCGGCCCGCCGCTCCCGCGACAAGGCCCGTACGGACGCGGCCGAGCACGCGGCCGCCGAGGACCGGCCCGGCCCGACTCCCTGACACCGTGTCCGCCCGCCGGTCCACCGGTTCACCGGTTCGGCCCACCCGGCTGGCCGGCGGGGCCGGGACCGGATCCGCTGTACGCATGCAGGCCCGAAGACACCCGTCCCGACGACGAACGCCCCGGGAACGGACGCCCGGACGACGGACGCCCCGACGACGGACGCTCAGACAGCGAGCGCTCCGACAGCGGGCACCCCGGGGACGGACACCCCGCGAACCGGCACCCCGCGAACGGGCGCCCCGACGCTCGGGCCGTACGACGGCGACGACCCCGTTCGCCCTCGCCCTCGCGCTCGTCCTCGCCCTGCTCCTCACCCCGGCCATCGCCCTGGCCGTCGCCCCCGGCACGGCCCGGGCGAAGCCCGTCGGCACCGCCGACGGGCCGGCCGACGTGGCCCTGGCCATCGGCACCACGACCGCGGCCGCATTGGCGACCGGCCTGTGGCTGCGCTCCCGTTACCGCCGCGACCCGTCCGAGGACCACGAACAGAAACAGGACGACACCTGACCCGACCCGGAGAGGTCGACGGGCGTCAGGTGTCGTCGTGTACCGAAGGAACCTCAGGCGGCCAGGTCGTTCTCCCGGTTGGCCGGCGTACGCGGCAGGTCCACCGGCCGGGCCGGCTCGTACGCCCCCTTGGCCCGGACCAGCCATCCCGCCCGCCGGGATCCGGCGACGGCCCGCGCCAGCGGGGTCAGCAGGGCCATGGCGAGCGGCGCGAACAGCAGCACCACCGCGGTGCCGAGGGCGAGCCCGCCGATCACGTCGGTCGGGTAGTGGACCCCCATGTAGACGCGGAGGAAGCCCTCCAGCAGGGCCATCCCGATGCCGAAGAAGCCCAGCTTGCGGTTGACCATGAACAGCCCGACGCCGAGGGCCATGGCGAGGGTCGCGTGGTCGCTCACGAAGGAGTAGTCGGTCTTCCCGCCGACGAGCACCTCCAGCCCGTCGTGCTGCCGGAAGGGCCGGGGCCGGCTGACGAACTCCCGGAGGGGGATGTTGACCAGGAGCGCGATGCCGGCTGCGAGCGGTGCCCAGACGAGTGCGGCGAACCCTTCGACGGCCACGGCGCCGCCGGACCGCCTGACGCCCCGCCAGCACCACAGCATCAGCAGGACTATGGCCAGCAGCAGTCCGTACTCACCGACGAAGCCGATCGTCCGGTCGACCCAGCCGGGGGCGCGCATGGACCATCCGTTGACTTCGTACAGCAGGCTTACATCCACGTTCGGCCCACCGGCCGTGAGTCCAGCCATGCTGATGCGGCCCCTTGCCTTTGCTCGGTCCCCGGGCGAACGCGCCGCCGCGTGCGCCCCTTAGACCCCCCCAGGTGATCAACCGGCGATCAGTTGGTGATCAACCCCCCGCACATGGAACGCCCGTTCTGGCACCTACGTTCCACTCTCCACCGAATGATCACCCCAACGTTATCCAAGAGTGATTCATCGTCGCAGCTCAGGGCCTTCGCCTCACGGAGCGTCGCCGGCCTGCCGGTTGCCGGGCAACGCCTCCGCGCCGTCCTTCGTCACGCGGGTGGCACCGAAGTAGTCGGGCGTGTCGATCTTGTCGAAGCGGATCACCGCGCCGGTGTAGGGCGCGTTGATCATATAGCCGCCACCAACATAGAGGCCGACGTGCCGGATGGCGCGCGAATTGTTCAGGTCATCGGAGAAGAACACCAGGTCCCCGGGCAGCAGTTCGTCCCGCTTCGGGTGCGGTCCGGCGTTGTACTGGTCGTTGGCCACGCGCGGCAGCTTGATGCCGACGGTGTCGTACGCGGCCTGCGTCAGCCCGGAGCAGTCGAACCGCCCACCGTCCTCGACCCCGCCCTCGCCACCCCACAGGTAGGGCTTGCCGAGCTGCTTCTGCGCGAAGTAGATGGCCCCGGCGGCCTGCTGAGAGGGCGCCACCCGCCCAACGGGAGCGGCAAAGCTCTTCTCCAGGCTGCGGATGGTCTTGACGTAGTTCTGTGTCTCGCTGATGGGCGGCACGCCGTTGGCGGTGATGACCCGGTAGGGCCCTGCGTTGTACGCGGCGAGCATGTTGTCCGCCAAGTCGCCGGACACGTTCTTCACGTCTTTGGAGAGCGCGCAGTCATAGGTCGCCGCGGACGGGATCGCGTCATTGGGGTCCCAGATGTCCCGGTCGCCGTCCCCGTCCCCGTCCACCCCGTACATGGCCCAGGTGCCGGGGATGAACTGGGCGATACCCCGTGCGTCGGCGTGACTCACCGCGTGGGGCTTCCAGCGGCTCTCCTGATACAACTGCGCCGCCAGCAGCGCAGGGTTCAGGGCCGGGCAGAGGTTGCCCCACTTCTGCACCAGCGACTGGTACTGCGCAGGCACCGCACCCGGAGCGAGCGCGACCGGACGGCCGGCCCCGCCGAGGTTGTTCGCCATGCCGGCGGCGGCCGAGTACGTGCCGACGACGAGCAGCGCGACGAAGCCGAGGCACAGCCCGACCGCGATCCCACCCGCCATCCAGAACTTACGCACGCTTCAACACTGCCTTATCCACCGGGCACTGACACCTGATTCGACATTCCCGGCCGTGGCTACTTCACCGGAAAGCCGGTGCAGTGGATGGACCGGTACTCCTTCAGACCGGTGACGTGGTAGATCACCACGGTCCAGCTGCCGGGGTCGTTGGTGACCGGGATGGCCTTGTCGGTGTGGGCGGTGCCGGCGTTGTCCGTGTACCGCTCGCTGAAGTCGTCGGGGTAGGTCAGCGTGACGACGTTCTCGCTGCCACCCTTCGTGCTCGCCTCGGCCACGGCCGCCAGGTCGACCGGCTTGCTGGTGTATCCGATCCCCCTGTTGATGTCGGCGAAGCCGTCGTGGGGCCGTCCGGTGGACTCGTCGATCTCATGAGGACTCTTGATCCCCACCGAAACCCAGTAGGGGGTTTTCTCCTGGTGATACGGCTTCAGGCGCACCTTGACCTGCACCCTCCCGGTGACCGACTGGGCAGACGGAGCGTCGACGTTGTCCAGCCCCGTCGTCAGCCACTCCGATCGCTCCTCGGGAGCAAGATTGCACGTGCCGCCGTTCGGGGCGGTGCCCGTCCAGAAGTCCCGGGACACCGTGCTCTGCTCGATGTGGTCCGGCATGCTTCCGCCCCCACCCGATCCGCCGGCGGCAGGGGGCGACGAGGCCCCGCCCGGGGTCCGGGGCGCCTGGGAAACGCCCCCCTTGGCCTGCGAGCCACCCTTCCCCTCGTCCCCGCCCTGCATCGCCAGGTAGCCGCCCACCGCACCAGGGACCACGAGCAGCAGGGCGATGCCGAGGATCGCCCCGCGGGACAGGCGCGGCTTCGCCGCGGCCGGCGGCGCGACCGGGATCGGGGGCACGTACGTCGGCGCGTTCGGGTGCGGGGCCGCGGGCCCGTACGTCGGCACGTACGTGGGGGTGTACGCGGGCGGCGCGCCCGCGGTGGTCGGCAGGGCCGGGAGCTGCGGGGCCTCGCCGGTCGCCACCAGCCCCGCGTAGACGGGGTCGTCCACCAGCGCGGAGTCGACCGCGCACCGGCGGATGACCTCCGCCGGCGTGGGCCGGTCCGCCGGCTCCTTCGCCACGCACGCCTCGATCAGCGCGGCGAGCGTCGGCTCCACTCCCGTCACGTCGATCTCGCCGTGCACGGCCCGGAAGCTGACCGTCGACGCGTCGCCGCTGCCGTACGGGGCGCGGCCGGTCGCCGCGTAGGCGATCGTCGCCCCGAGCGCGAACACGTCGGCGGCGTCGGCTACCTCGTTGCGGAGCAGCACCTCGGGCGCGGTGTAGCCGGGGGTGCCGGGCGCCAGCCCGTCCTGGGTCAGCGCGGTCTGGGCGGTGTCCTTGGCAATGCCGAAGTCGATCAGCTGGGGGCCCTGCGTGCCGAGGATGACGTTCTGCGGCTTGAGGTCCCGGTGCGTCACCCCGTACGCGTGCACGCTCGCCAGGCCCTCCGCCAGCGCGGCGAACAGGCGGCGGCAGGTGTCAGCCGGCAGGGCGCCCTGCCGGGCCACGGCGTGGCTGAGCGTCGGGCCGGCCACGTACTCCGTCGCCAGCCAGTACGGCGGCGCCGCGAGCGAGGCGTCGATCAGGTTCGCCGTGTAGGCCGAGCGGACCGCCCGGACCGTCTCCGCCTCGCGGCGGAACCGGGCCAGCGCGTCCGGGTGCCCGGTGATCTCGTCGCGGATCACCTTCACCGCGACCAGCCGGCCGCCGGGCGAACGCGCCAGATACACCTGCCCCATCCCGCCGGCTCCCAGCCGCGCGAGCAGCGCGTGCGCACCTATGTGGGTCGGGTCGGTGTCTTTCAGGGCCTCCATTCCCCCGAGCTTGCCACACGGACTCGCCCCAGTTCAGCGGGGGTTGGGATCAGCCACCCATGTCATACCGCGGCAAGTCGCCCGTCCGCAGCGGCCCCCCGAACGGCTTCCCCAGCGGCACCTCATCCCCGTATTTCCCGCGCACCACGTCGGCGTACTCGCCTCCGTCGCCCTTGGGCCGACCGTGCAGCGACCACACGCCGTACCGGGGATCGAGGACGAGCAGCAACCGGACCCCCGCGAGGGCGTACCACCCGTTCTTGTCCGCGATCTCCCGGACCTTCTCCGATTTCGAGATCACCTCGACGGCCAGTTCGACATCGGCCGGCTCCGCCAACCAGTCGTCGTCCTCGTCCCAGTCCACCGGCAGGACGACCAGGTGGGGCGTCACGTAGTCATCAGGTTCGCCGGGCATGGCGACGGATGACACCTCGTACAGCCCGAGGCCCTCGGCGAGCCCACTTTCCAGTTGCCTCCGCACCCGCCGGATCGTGCCCGCGTGCTTCCCTCGCGGAGTCGGTGACATCACGAGGCTTCCTCCCATGATCTCGACCCGCAGGCCGGTTGACTCCTCGATGTGTTCGGCAACCCGTCGCAGGCTGCCCGGACGTGGACGCAGGTTCGGCATGTCCGGCCTCCATCTCTGCGGCTCCGTCGCTGCACGCTTCGAGGCACGGGTGAGAGGACCCGCGGCGCGCACTGAGCCGCTTCCACCGTACTGACCCGCCGCCCTGGGCGTATGGGCGCGAGCCCCCGCGACCACGCTTCTCACGTCATCCACGACACCATCCAATCACTCACCGCGTACACACGACCACGCTAAGGCAGGGGACTGACAACGTCCGTCGCCGCGCACTCCGCCCACAGCAGCCTTCCGGCACTGACCCCACCCGCGCCCAGCCGGTAGCCGCCGTACCGGTCGGCGCACATCCGGACGAGGTCCAGACCGCCGGGGCCGCCGTACACGGCCGGGGCCGGGTCGGCGAAGGCTGCGGGGACGTCCGGGCTGGTGTCCCAGACGCCCACCCGCAGGCGTCGGCCGTCCATCGCACGCAATCGGAGGGCGCTCGGGCCGTCGGAGTGGCGGTAGGCGTGGGTGACGAGCTCGCTCGTGATCAGCTCGGCGGTGTCCGCCGGCACCGCCATGCCGTGGCGGTGGAGCACCGCCCGCAGGGTGGCCCGGGCGATCCCCGGGGAGCGTGGATCGTGCGGAAGCTGAAGGGTGTACACCCAGGTGGGGGTTACGGTGTCTGCCACGGAAGTCTCCGATCGCGGAGGTCAGTTGAACCATGCGTGTACGAGTGCCCGGTGACGAGACCGCTCCGTCGAGCGGGGTGCTTCCGGGCGAGTGGCCTGAGTCACACGCTAGCCCCGCCCGTGGAATGAATTCCATGGACGGGCAGGAATTCAGACCAGGACCCTTCCTGTGGGTGACGCGCGCACGGAGTGTTCGATGACATCCGCCCCTCCTCCGACCGGACGCCGCCAACGCCTCGGCAGCGAGCTGCGCAAACTGCGCGAACAGGCGGGGCTCACCGCAACCGAGGCCGCCACCTGCATCGGCGGCAACCAAGCCCGGATCAGCAACATCGAGGCCGGCCGTTACGGCGTCAGCGCCGACCGGGTCCGCGTTCTCGCTTCCCATTACGACTGCGCCGACGAGGGACTGGTCGAGGCGCTCGCCGCCATGACCGGGGAACGCAAGCGCCGCTGGTGGGAGGAGTACCGGGAGCTGCTCCCGGCGTCCTGGCTCGACCTGGCCGAACTGGAACACCACGCGCACCGGTTGCGGGGAGCGAGCACCGCGCACATCCCGGGCCTGCTCCAGACCCCCGAGCACGCCCGGGAGATCTTCCGGCAGGCCGTCCCCTCCCTGTCCCCTCCGGACATCGAGCACCGGGTGTCGTTCCGCGTGAAGCGGCAGCAGGTCATCCACCGCGCCGGCCCCACGCCGTACCTCGCGATCGTGCACGAAGCCGCCCTGCGGATGGCAGTCGGCGGCCCGGACATCGCCCGCGCCCAGCTGGCGCACCTCCTCGCCGTTTCCGAGTACCCGCACGTGACCGTCCGCGCCATCCCGTTCTCCGCCGGCGCCGTGCCCGGCTCGGGCCAGTCGGTGTACTTCGCGCACGGTCCGGTTCCCCAGCTCGACACCGTTCACCTCGACCAGTCGCACGGACTCGTCTTCCTGAACGTCGACACCCAACTGGACGAGTACCGCGAACTCTTCGCACGCCTCGAAGCCACGGCGCTCCCGCCGGAGGAATCGCGCAGCCTGATCGACGCCGTCAGACGGAACCTGTGAAGGAGCGGTCGCCCATGCACCCGCACGACTGGCAGAAGTCGTCCTACTGCGCCCAGGGCGACTCGTGCGTCGGGGTCGCCATCGGCCCGGGCGCGGGCGTCCGCGTCACCCAGACCGGCGCCGCCGCCCGCGCCGTCATCACCGTCGGACCTGCCGCCTGGACGGCGTTCCTCCGCTCGGCCGGGAGCCGAAGGGGGCCGGCCGTCCCGCAGGCGGCCGTCCGGGGGCGCGAGTAGCGTGGAAGTGGGACCAGGCCCCGGCCCTGGCAGTGCAGCGAGGGATCCGGGGCTCGCGCGGTCCGGGTGACCCTGCGCCCGCCAGGCTCCTCAGCCTCCTTCCCCTGCTTGGCGGTTGAGCTGCGTCCCGCCCTCCGTGCAAGGAAGCGGCACACGCATGTCCACACCACCCCCGCCCCCACCACCGCCGCCCCCCGAGGAGCCCCCGCGGTGGGGGCCGCCGTACGGACAGCCGGGCAAGCCCGGCGGACAGCCCCAGCCGGACTGGTCCGGACAGCCCGGGCAGCCGGGCCGGTCCGCTCCGCCCGGTCAGCCCGGGCAGCCCCCTCCGTCCGGCCCCTACGGCGGCCCGCAGGGGCAGGGCTGGTCGCCGCCGCCGGGGGCGGCGCAGAAGACCAACACCCTCGCCATCGTCGCGTTCGTCATGGCGATCGTCTGCGCGATCCCGTTCGTGCCCCTGGTCCTCGGCATCGTCGCCCTCTCCCAGATCGCCAAGCGCGGCGAGAAGGGCAGGGGCTTCGCCATCGCGGCCATCGTCATCCACAGCCTGACCCTCGTGTTCCTCGCCCTGGGGCTGGCCTTCGGATTCAACGGGCTGCTCAACGGCGGTCCGCCGCCCGAGCGCGGCACCAGCGGCGAGGTCACCGGCGCCGGCTCCGGCAACTGGACGGAGCTCCGCCCGGGGGACTGCTTCAACACGGACGAGGACCTGTCGGAGTCCCGCGAGGGAACGACCCAGGAGGTCACCAGCTGGACGGTGGACATCGTGCCCTGCGACCGCGCCCACGAAGGGGAGACCTACGCCGTCGTCGACCTGGAGGACGGCCCGTACCCGGGGTCGGACGAGATCAAGTCGATCGCCGCACAGAAGTGCTCCGACGCGGTCCTCACCGCCTACGTGGGCGACCCCGCGAAGCTCCCGGAGACGCTGGTGACGTACCACCAGTACCCGACGTCCACCGGATGGGACGAGACCCACAAGGTGCTCTGCTACCTCGCCGACCGCGACGGCGCCCCGACCACGGGATCGGTCCGCGCCACCACCGGCTCCGCTTCCTGAGGCGACCGGCGAACCGGCGAACCGGCTAGCGCGGAGCCACGTACAGGCTCTGCGCGCCGCGGCCGATCGGGCCCTTCTCGTCGTGCAGGCGCGAGTCCGCGAGGCCGATGCCGGCCGGGTCCACGCTCGTCCGCGCCTGGACGCAGACCCATTCGCCCACCGGGTGGCGGTGCAGGTGGACGGTGAGGTCGCTGTTGACGAAGAGGTACTTCCGGATGTCCAGGACCGCACTGACCCCGTTCCCGGAGTCCGCCGCCACCAGCACCCGGTCCGCGGGCCTCGGCTCCTCGCCGGCGACCAGCGGCACCTTCATCCGCATCCAGCAGGAGCCCGGACCGGGTTCCAGGAACGCCCCCTCGGTGAACCGGGTCTCCATCGCCGTGTGGTAGCCGATGTCCCACGGCACCGGGAAGAACGGCGTCTCGGCGACCTCCCCCGGCGACTCCAGCTCCGGGCCGGGCAGCACCGCCGGGACCGTCCCCTCCGCCACCCGGACGCGCAGGGCGCGCGCCAGCATCACCGGGGCACCGGCGCCGTCGGGAGTGAGCGCGGCCTCCACCAGCTCGGTGCTGCGGCCCGAGCGCAGGACGGTGGTGGTCACGGTCAGGCCGGCGATCGGGACCGGGCGCAGGATCTCGTACGTGATGCGCGCCAGCCGCATGTCCGTACGGCCGCCCGGCCGCTCCTCGACGGCGCGGCCGAGCAGGGCCGCGGGCGGGCCGGCGTGCTGCGCGCCCGGGTCCCAGGGGCCCCGGGTGTACTCGGTGGCGGCGAACCGCCCGGCGTCGTCGATCCGCTCGTAAAACGCTTCGGCAGCACCCATGACCCGCACGCTACCCATTGGTAACCCGTGGCGGAAGGCTCAGCGGGCGAAGCCCAGGCTCACCCCGAGCCCCACGAGCACCGACCCGATGGCCCGGTTGAGCGCCTTCTGGGCCTTGAGCATCCGCTCGCGGAGCCGGGAATTGGAGAAGAACAGCGCCACCGCGCCGAACCAGCCCAGGTGCGCCACCGACATGAACAGCCCGTACCCGGCCTGCTGCCAGACCGGCGTGCCCGGGTCCACGACCTGGGTGAAGGTGGAGACCACGAAGAGCGTGGTCTTGGGGTTGAGGACGTTCGTGAGGAAGCCGGAGCGCATGGCCCCGAACGGGGTCAGGGCCTGCTTGGACTCCAGGTCGACGGTGACCTCGGAGCGCGTCCGGAAGGTGCGGATGCCGATGTAGACGAGGTACGCGGCCCCGGCGAGCTTGATGGCGGTGAACAGCTCGGTGGAGGAGGCGATCAGCAGGCCGACGCCGAGCATCGTGTACGAGACGTGCACCAGCACGCCGGCGGCGACGCCGGCCGCGGCGAGGAGGCCGGTCCGGCGGCCGTAGAGGTAGCTGTTGCGTACGACCATGGCGAAGTCGGCGCCGGGACTGATCACGGCGAGGACGGTAATGACTGCTACTGCGATCACTTCTGTCATGCCGCGATGCTGACCCGCACCCCGGTCGCGATCAAGACCCCGGCCCCGCCCGACCCCGGACCGGGGACAATGGGGCACGTGAGTCCTGCGTCCCGCCCTGCCGAGCCCGCCGAAGCGGCCGAGCCCGCCAAGCCCGTGAAGTCCGCCAAGCCCGCGAAGCCCGCCCTGCCCCAGCTCATCGCCGACTGCGGCAACTGCTTCGCTCTCTGCTGCGTCGCCCTCCCCTTCGCCCGGTCCGCCGACTTCGCCTTCGACAAGGCGGCCGGCACCCCCTGCCGCAACCTCCGGCAGGACTTCCGCTGCGGAACCCACACCACCCTCCGCGACAAGGGCCTCCAGGGCTGCACCGTCTTCGACTGCTTCGGCGCCGGCCAGCAGGTCTCCCAGGTCACCTTCGGCGGCCGCGACTGGCGCACCGACCGCGGCACGGCCGCCGCCATGTTCGAGGTCTTCCCCGTGATGCGGCAGCTCCACGAGCTGCTCTTCTACGTCGACCAGGCCCTCGGCCTCCCCGCCGCCCGCCCCGTCCACGGCGCACTCCGCACGGCCCTCGCCGAGACCGAGGAGCTGACCCGCGCGGACGCCGCCGCCCTGGCCGCCGCCGACGTGCCCGCCCTCCGCGCCGGCATCAACACGCTCCTCCTCAAGACGAGCGAGCTGGTCCGCGCCAAGGCGCCCGGCAAGAAGAAGAACCACCGGGGCGCCGACCTGATGGGCGCCCGCCTCTCCGGCGCCGACCTCCGCGGCGCCAACCTGCGCGGCGCCTACCTCATCGCCGCCGACCTCAGCCGGGCCGACCTGCGCACCGCCGACCTGATCGGTGCGGACCTGCGCGACGCCGACCTCCGCGGCGCCGACCTCACCGACACCCTCTTCTGCACCCAGGCCCAGCTCAACGCCGCCCGCGGCTCCGCCACCACCCGCATCCCGGCCGGCCTCACCCGCCCCGCCCACTGGACGGCTTAGGCGCCGCACACCGGACGGCGTAGGGCCCACGCACCGGAGCTCGTAGGCCCCACGCACCGGACGGCACGGGCTCCACGCCCCCGGAGCGCCCCGATCCCACCGCGCCGACGCCGGGCGCACGCGGCGTTCCGCGTGCGCCCCTTCGCGCATCCGCGCGCCGCAACGCCGCCGTGACCACGAGGCGTGTCACCCATACGTTGGCCAGGCGACCGGAAGCCGGACCTCCTCTCCGGCCCACCGGACCGGATCAGCGACACGCCGCCGCACTGCGCCGAACGGAGCCCTGCCCGCGCTCACCCACCGTGACGAATCCGCTCACGGATCGTGGTGTGCTGCGCCCGGTCGGTGAGAAGAGGTAAAGGAAGCCGCCAAGTCGACATACGACTGCGGTTTCATCAGCGAAGATAGAGCGTGACCCCTGCCCGCCGGGTACGGGGGGACGGAACTACCCATACAGGGGCGGTGAGTTACATGATCCTGGCAGCCGAAAAGGGCGATATCACCACCATCATCGGCGGAATCGCCCCGAACTGGGGCCCGTTCGGCAGTCTCGGCAATGAAGCGAAGGTCATGATCGAGGTCGTGATGGCCGTGGCCATCCTGCTCTGCCTCGGCATCGCCATCTGGGGAGCGGCCAAACAGCGCATCGGCGCGACGGCACTCCGCGACACCTTCAGCGCGGAACAGGGCAAGGGCCTGATCGTGGCGGGGCTCACGGGCGTCTTCATCATCGGCTCCCTCGGCACCCTGTTCACCATCGTCTACGGGATGGCCGTCTAGCCGGTCCCCGGACCGGCGCTCCGTCCCTCTCCGCCCGCTGAGGTTGCGCTTCCTGATGACGAATCACCACACGCTACCGTCGTACGACGCGGAGGGGGCGGACACGGCATGAGCCACGACGACCGGGACGAGCCGTACGACCCGTACAGCACGCTGGGCGGCACCCGCCAGACCCGCACCCGTCTCCCGGAGGCCCCGGGCGACACGCACGGGGACCGGCGCCGCCCGGCGCGCTCCTCGCGCGGGCTCGTGACGGTGGTCGGCGTGGTGGTGCTGCTGATCGCGGCGATCGCGTTCGCGAACCAGGGCGGTGACGATACGTCGGACGACGACGGCGCGAAGACGCCGACGGCGTCGGGCACCGCGCCGACGGGCGTCCGCCCGGTGGACGGCAAGAACAACGGCATCCCGTCGGGCTTCGCACAGAACGAGCAGGGCGCGCAGTCAGCCGCCGCGAATTTCGCCGTGGCGCTGGGTTCTGACGGCATGTTCAACCCCGTCCGACGGCGCGCCATCGTCGACGCGATCGCGGACGACGGTGCGAGAGAAAAGTTGCAGTCGGGGTTCGACGCCGACTACTCGGCCGCCCTGCTGGCCCAGATCGGCCTCACCGGTGACGGGGTCGCGCCGGCGGGATCCACCTTCGTCAGCCGTACGGTGCCGGCCGGCACCAAGGTGCAGAACTTCTCCGGCGGGGCCGCCGCCGTAGACGTGTGGTGCTTCGGCATGTTCGGCCTGGCCGGCGAGAAGTCGATCAAGCCGGTGACCAGCAACTGGTTCACCATGTCGGTCACGCTCAGGTGGAACGGTTCGGACTGGCGGGTGACCGAGACCGCGCAGAAGGCCGGCCCCACACCGATCAGCGGAGACAGCCCGGTGTCCCCGTCCGACGAGATCGCAGGCGCGGTCGAACAGTTCGGAGGGTTCACCTATGCCCGCTAGCCCCGCCCCCCGCGTCCGGGGCGTCCTCGCAGCCTTCGCCGCCCTGCAGACCGCGGCCGTACTGCTGGCCACGCGCGCAGCAGCCGCGCCCACGCCCACCCCGACGCCCCCGGCGCCCACGCCCTCGGCCCCGACTGCCACCACCGACCCCTGCTCGCTGATCTCGGGCCCCGCGAAGCAGTACTGCGAACGCGGCTCCGGTCAGCCCGGCACCGGTGGCACCGTGCAGCCCGGCATCGACGGCAGCGGGCCCGTCGGCGACGCGCTCAACCCGCTCTCCTCGCTCGCCAAGGGCTGCGCCGACGCCGCCGTCTGGATCGTCGGCAAGCTCAGCGAGATCGTCAAGGACACCTCGAACGTCGACTTCACCGACGCGGGCTTCCTCAAGCACTACGCCATCGTCTTCGCCGCCTCCACCATCCTCACCCTGATCATCTGGCTGCTGGCCGTCGCCAAGCGCGCCATCCGCGGCGTGCCCTTCACCACCGCCATCTCCGAAGCCATCGGCTTCCTCTGGCTGACGGTGCTCTCCTCCGCCTTCACCCCGCTCGTGCTGCACGTCGTCGTCAGCGCCACCGACGGGATCTCCGAGACCATCGCCTCCGCCACCGGCAACCAGAGCGACGTGTTCTTCGGCGGGTTCGTCGAAGCCCTCAAGAAGGGCGACAGCATCGGCGGCGGACCGATCATGCTGATCGTGGTCGCCCTGGTCACCATCCTCGCCGCGGGCATCCTCGCCCTGGAGCTCGTCATCCGGGCCGCCCTGCTCTACGTCGGCGCCCTCCTCGGCGTCGTCGTGTACGCCGGGCTCGTCGACCGGAACCTCTGGGGCCACGTCCGCCGCTGGGCCGGCATCATGATCGCCGTCATCCTCGTCAAACCGGTCATCGTCATCGTGCTCGGCCTGGCCGGCGCACTGGCCGGCAAGAACGGGCCCGACGCGTTCTCCGCCGTCGTCTCCGGCCTCGCCATCATCCTGCTGGCGATCTTCGCCTCGGGCATGATCTACCGCTTCGTGCCCGGGTTCGGCGACGAGATCGTCTCCGCCCGCACCAACCGCAAGCAGGCCACCGACGGCGCCCAGGCCGCCGCCCTGATCAGTTCCCCCGCCTCCCTCGTCTCCCAGGGCATCAAGACCCACAGCACCCGCGGCGGAGGCTCCCACCGGGCCGACCCCGGCAGCGGGACCGGCGGCGGAAGCGCGATCTCCGGGGGCATCGCCGCCCACAGCAGCAGGGGGTCCGGTGGCGGCACCCCCGCCGCACCCCCGCCCCGCCAGAGCCCCAGCACGAGCACGAGCACGAGGAACACAGGAGGTGACGGGCGTTGACGGCCCAGTCCCACCAGATCCACCCGGTCGCGCCCCGCCGTACGTACCTCATCGGCCGGGCCCGGCCCAACGCGATCGTCGGCAAGAACCGCGAGACCGGCGAGATCGCGCTGATCATCGTCGGAGGCTTCTTCGGCATGATGAGCGGCCTGCTCGTGCCCAGCCTCCCCCTGCGCATCGTCAGCCTCGTCGGGTTCCCGATGCTCGCGCTGGCCGCCGTGTACGTCCCCTACCGCGGCCGCACCTTCTACAAGTGGTTCGAGATCCGCCGGTCCTACAAGCGCACCCTGCGCCGCGGGACGACGTACCGCTCGTCCGCCATGGAGGCCGGCACCTCCGGCGACGGCCGCGAGGTCGAGATCGGCCCGCCGCCCGGCATCGGCCGGATCAACTGGCTCGCCGCCCCCTTCGGACCCGACGAGATCGCCGTACTGCTGCACGCGGACCGCAGGACCGTCACCGCGGCCATCGAGATCGAGGGACCCGGCGTCGGCCTGCGCGACAGCGAGGACCAGGAAGCCCTCGTCGACCGCTTCGGCACCCTCCTCAAGCACGTGGCCAACGGCGACGGCTTCGTCACCCGCCTGCAGATGCTCGCCCGCACCCTCCCCGCCGACCCCGACGCACACGCCAAGGACGTCGCCCAGCGCGGTGACCAGGGCTCCCCCGTCTGGCTCCGCGACTCCTACGACCAGCTCCAGTCGATGGTGTCCACCTCCTCCGAGCAGCACCGCGCCTACCTGGTCGCCTGCATGCACTACACCCGCGAGCTGGCCTCCGAAGCGCACACCATCGCCCGCGCCACCAACACCCGCAAGGGCCGCCGGCTCGACAAGGACGCCGGGCTCGCCGTGGTCATGGCCCGCGAGCTC
The DNA here is from genome assembly GCF_040684755.1 of Streptomyces sp. NPDC089799. Classification (NCBI taxonomy): domain Bacteria; kingdom Bacillati; phylum Actinomycetota; class Actinomycetes; order Kitasatosporales; family Streptomycetaceae; genus Streptomyces; species Streptomyces sp. NPDC089799. The sequence goes on from NZ_JBFBGR010000012.1 coordinate 231,564, forward strand.
ACCGACATCTGCGCCCGGCTCGCCGAGGCCGACATCCGGGTCCGGCAACCGCTCGGCCAGGGCCGGCTCGCCTCCCTGGTCCACTCCATGTACGACCCGGACCACCCCATCGACCACATCCAGGCCATGACCCGGCGCAACGCCTGGCCGGCCGAGCTGGACGCGGTGGAACCCACCTACCTCCAGGCCAAGACCCGCGAGTCCAGCACCCGCGCGCCCTGGTGCCACGCCACCGCCTGGGTCAAGGAATGGCCGATGACCCCGGTCGGCGTGAACTTCCTCGCGCCGCTCCTCGTCCACACCCCCGACGTGATCCGTACGGTCGCCGTCACCATGGACCTCGAACCGACCGAGATCGCCATCGAGCGCATGCTCACCGAGAAGACCAACGACGAGGCCGACGCCTCCCGCGCCGCCAAGATGAACCGGACGGTCGACCCCCGGGACATCGCCGCGCACGGCCGGCTCGACCAGCGGGGTGAAGATCTCGCCAGTGGTGCGGCCGGAGTGAACCTGGTCGGGTACATCACCGTGTCCTCGCGTTCGCCCGAAGCCCTCGCCCGCGACAAGCGGACGATCCGCGCCTCGGCCGGCAAGTCGTACCTGAAGCTGGAATGGTGCGACCGCGAGCACCACCGCGCCTTCGTCAACACCCTGCCGTTCGCCACCGGCATCCGACGCTAGCTGGAGGGCAGTGCCGCATGCGAGATCCGCTGTCCGCCGTCACGGACGCCTTCACCAGCTTCCTCTTCGGGAAGGTGGAGACCACCCGGCTCCCCGTCCGCACGTCCACCGGCCAGGCACAGGCGGTCTACCTGCCGACCGCCGCGCCCGGACTCGGCGACTCCGGTGTGATCATCGGCCGGGAGGTGTACAGCGGCAAGGGCTACATCTACGACCCCTTCCAGCTGTACGGCCAGCAGCTCCCGGCCCCCCACTGGCTCGTCCTCGGCGAGTCCGGCAACGGCAAGTCCGCGCTGGAGAAGACGTACGTCCTGCGCCAGCTCCGGTTCCGCGACCGCCAGGTCGTCGTCCTCGACGCCCAGGGCGAGGACGGCGTCGGCGAGTGGAACCTGATCGCCCAGCAGCTGGGGATAACCCCCATCCGGCTGGACCCCGTGGCCGCCCTCGACGGCGGCATCAAACTCAACCCGCTCGACCCGGCCATCACCACCACCGGCCAGCTGGCCCTGCTCCGCACGATCATCGAGGTCGCCACCGGACACGGCCTGGACGAGCGGGCCGGCTTCGCACTGAAGGTCGCCCACGCCTACGTCAACGAGACGATCACGGACCGGCAGCCGGTCCTGACCGACATCGTCGAGCAGCTCCGCCACCCGGAAGCGGAATCCGCCGAGTCGATGAACGTCGGGATAGAGGACGTCCGTGCCTGGGGCCTGGACGTGGCACTGGTGCTGGACCGGCTGGTCGACGGCGACCTGCGGGGCATGTTCGACGGACCGACCTCGGTCGGCATCGACCTCGACGCCCCGCTGATCGTCTTCGACCTGTCCCACATCGACCGGAACTCCATCGCCATGCCGATCCTGATGGCGATCGTCGGCGTCTGGCTGGAGCACACCTGGATCCGCCCCGACCGGAAGAAGCGCATCTTCCTGGTCGAGGAGGCGTGGCACATCATCAACAGCCCGTTCGTCGCGCAGCTCTTCCAGCGGCTGCTGAAGTTCGGGCGGCGCCTCGGCCTGTCCTTCGTCGCGGTCGTCCACCACCTCTCCGACGTGGTCGACGGCGCGGCGGCCCGGGAGGCCGCGGCCATCCTGAAGATGGCCTCGACCCGGACGATCTACGCCCAGAAGGCCGACGAGGCCAGAGCCACCGGGCGGGTGCTCGGCCTGCCCCGGTGGGCGGTCGAGATCATCCCCACCCTCACGCCCGGCATCGCGGTGTGGGACGTGAACGGCAATGTCCAGGTAGTGAAACACCTGATCACAGAAGCGGAACGACCCCTGGTCTACACGGACCGCGCGATGACAGAATCCGCGACGCCGCAGTCGCATCTCTCCGAGGAGTTGCTGGCGGCCGAACTGGAGGCGGAGGAACGCGCCATGTACATCGAGCGACACCGCAACGGCGGGGCCGGAACCACGGTCGCCTGACATGCCCGAGGCACGACCCGCGCAGCGCGGAATCCCCGACTCGCTCCTGGTGGGCCTGCTGGCCTTCCTCCTCGGCCTCGCGGTCCTGGTGTGGACCTCGACCGGCCTGTCGGCCCTGTTCGCGCGGGGGGCGTGGCCGGGCACGGTCACGTTCGCGCGCACCCCGGAAGCGATCCACTCGCTGATAGGGCAGCCGCACGACGTGGCGGCGGCCTGGCCGGAGACCGACCCGGCGGCACTGTCGGGCTGGGGCCTCTTCTGGGGCCTGTTCATCAGCCAGCTGCTGGTGCTGTTCGTGCTGACGGTCTTCGGCATCGGAGTCGTGGCCCGCACCAAGGCCCGCCGCGCCCACGCCCGCGCGGAACGCGCGGCGGCTGCGGCTGCGGCTGCGGCGAGCGATCCCGTGCCGTCGGGCGAACCCGAGGCTGTGCCTGGGGCCACGAACAAGGTCACGGGCATGGGCCCGGGATCAGGTACGGGTGTGGGCTCGGGCTCGGGCTCGGGCTCGGGCGCAAGCGACAGCTCGGGCACCGGCTCGGGCTCGGGCATGGGCTCTGCCACGGCCGGCGGCCCGGCGCACGGCGCGGGCGCGACGGTGCCGGAGCCGCGCGAAGCCGCCCCCGTGCCGGCACCCGTACAGGACGCGGCCTCGCACCCCGCCGCGCCGGCGGGCCCCGGGGCCGACCCGGGTCACGGCGCGGCAGCCGCCGACGGCGCTCAGGCACCCACGGGCGGCCCGGCAACTGTGACGCCCTCTACGAGTGGGCGGGCGGGCAACCCCACGCGCGAAGCGCGCCAGGCACACGCGCCGGCCTCCTCCGACGCCTACCGCTACGGCTTCGGCTACGCCCCCGCACGCCCCGCCACACCCCCCGCCGAGCCCGCCCCGGCCCGCCTGCTCTACGCCGGCCCCGCCGACCGCCAGGCCATCGCCGCGGCCCGCATCGCCGAAGCCGAAGGCCCCGTCCTGGTCATCACCTCCTCGCCCGCCCTCTGGGCGGAGACCAAGGACGGCCGCGGCAAGCTCGGCCCGGTCCACCTCTACGACCCCTCACACCTGTGCGACACCCCCGCACGCCTGCACTGGAACCCGGCCGACGACTGCACCGACCGCGCCACCGCCGCGGCACGCGCCACCGCCCTCCTGGCCCCCGTACGACCCCGGGCCCGTATCGACGCGGCAGTGGCCGACACCGCGGAAACGCTCCTGCGGAGCTGGCTGCACGCGGCCTCCCTGGCCGGGCACCCCTTCAAGCAGGTCCACCGCTGGGCCCAGGGCAACGGCGCCCACGAGGCCGTACGGATCCTCCGCACCCACCCCAAGACCACCGCCGGCGCGGCGGGCGAGCTGGAGAGCGCCCTCACCGCGCACCCGGAACGCCGCGACGTGGCCCAGCAGCTGACGGCCCGTGCCCTCTCCGCCCTCAACTCCATCCACATCCGGGAATCCTGCGCCTCGAACCGAACAGATGCGCTGGCACTCGCATCATTCCCGGCCGAAGTGGGCACCCTCTACCTGGTGGGTGAGCCCCTGGAGGATCCGCGCACCCACCCGGGTGCGATGCCCTTGCTCACCGCACTCGCGTCACACGTGGTCGAGCACGGCCGCCGCATGGCCGCACGGTCATCCCACGGTCGGCTCGACCCACCACTCTCACTGGTCCTGGACGACGTCGCCGCGGTGGCCCCACTGCCGGAACTGCCGTCCCTCCTCACCGACCCCGCCCTTCCGCTCCTGGCCACCTGCCGCAGCCGCGCCCAGGCCCTCTCCCGCTGGCCCGAAGCCACGGCCGCACTGCCGAGCCGCTAGGAGCCGGACGTCATGCGCTGGTGGTCGCGATGAGTACGCCGGCGGTGGTGATCAGCACGAGGCCGAGTACGGCGGAACCGAGGCGGAAGCGCCTGACCCCCGACAGGAACTTCTCCTGCCGCCTGCGCAGTCCGGCCACGTCCTCCTTCGTGCCCACGCGGAACCGGCTCGGGAACTGGTGGTGGCGAACGATCGGGTAGGAGTTGCCGATCATCAGGTCGGGGGTGACCTGCACCCCTGACCGCTGGCTGAAGGGCCGACCGCCCGGCCCCTCGTACTCGTACACGGCGCTCGCGAAACCACGGGCCCCGGACGGTTCCAGATGCGTCAGGACCGCCTCGGTGACCACGCCGTTCTCGTCCAGCTCCGAGACCTCACGCAGATGGTGCAGCGTGTCTTTCACCATCCTCCCGAAGATCACGAAGGAGGACGTGAGGGACGCGAAGCCGAAGAAGATGAGGACACATGTCAAGATCACCATGTGCCGGACGGTACGGCAGGGCCCTGGTCACCCGGTACCCCCTCGGCCGCCCCTCTCACCTGCCGGGACGAGTGCCTCCGGGAGCCGGCGCGACCGACACGCCCGTCGGGCCGTCCCCCACGGCCACCGTGTCCCGGACCCGTACGGCGGCGGTGTCGATCACGGACAGGGTGTCCGATCCGAAGTTGCTGACGTAGACGCTCGCACCGTCCGGGGCGACGGCCAGGCCGTTGGGGAAGTCCCCGACGGGCACGGTGTCCGTGACCGCCCGGGCCCGGGTGCTGATCACGGAGACGTCGGCCGAGCCGGTGTTGGCGACGTAGACGCGGCGGCCGTCCGGACGCACTCCGACAGCGGCGGGAGCGACGCCGACCGGGATCCGGTCGGTGACCGTGTTGCCGCAGGTCTCGATCACCGACACGTCGTTCGAGCTCAGGTTGGAGACGTAGGCGTGCCGGCCGTCCGGGGTGAACGCCAGGGCGGTCGGACCGCTGCCCACGGGAACGGTGTCGACGACCGTGCCGGTGTCGGGGCGGATGACGGAGACGTCGTCGGTGCCCGCGTTGGCGACGTACAGCCGGGATCCGTCGGGCAGGAACTCCAGGCCCAGGGGCTGCCTGCCGACCTCGATGGTGTCGGTGACGGCGTGGGTGCGGGCACTGATCACGGACACGTCGTCCGAGCCGACGTTGGCCACGTACACGTGCCGGCCGTCCGGGGAGACGGTCACCCTGCTCGGTTCGTCGCCGACACCGACGGTGGCGACGACCGTGCGTCTGCGGGCATCGACCACGGACACCGTGTCCGCCGCGGAGTTGGTGACGTACACCCGGCTGCCGTCCGGGCTGACGGCCGTGTCGTCGGGTCCGTCACCGACGGGGATGCTGTCCACGACGGTATCGGTACGGGTGTCGACCACCGAGACCGTGTCGGAGTGGAGGTTGGCCACGTAGGCGTAGAACCCGTGCCCGGGGCCCGGCGGGGACGACGCCACCGACGCGAGTGCCGGCGCTGACGCCAGTCCCATCGCGCTCGCCAGCGCCGTACACAGCAATGCCGCCCCGGGCAGCCACCTACCTTGATGCCTCGTCACGGACCACAAGCTAAGGCGCGTGACGAGGCACGGGTGCGAGACGCGCCCTCAGGGACGCGGGATGGCGTACTCCAGCTCCTTGGCCGCGGGGTCCCCCGGCATGGGTACGACGCGGCCGGTGGGTGCGAAGCCGGCCCGCCGGTAGAAGGCGGCGGCCCGCTCGTTCCGCTCGTGCACGTAGAGCCGTACGCGTTCCAGCTGCGGGCCCTCCAGCGACCAGGCCCATTCCAGCGCCGCCTCGAACAGCTCGCCCGCCAGACCGGACCCCCGGTGCTCGGGCCGTACGTAGACCCCCACCAGATGCCCCTGGTGGCGGTCCATCACATCGCCGAAGTAGTCGGCCTCACCGGCCTGTTCGACGAGCATGACCACGGAGCCGTCCCAGCTGCCGTCCTCGGCCTCGGCGACGAACTGGCGCGCCGAGCGGCCGTGGGACGCGCCGGCGGCGCGGTCCTGCCAGAGCGAGTCCGGCTTCTCCTCCGCCTGCTCGACCGTCTCCAGGAAGGCGACGGGAGCCGCGGGATCCTTGAGAGCGGCGATCCGCAGGTCCTTGATCTTCTGCCATTCGTCGGCGCGTACTGCGCGTATCACATGCTGGCCCATGAATCGGAGCATAACCCCAAACGCAGAAAAGCCCCGCACCATATCCCGGAGGATTGGTGCGGGGCTTCCCGCAATGATTGTTCGGCGGCGTCCTACTCTCCCACAGGGTCCCCCCTGCAGTACCATCGGCGCTGAAAGGCTTAGCTTCCGGGTT
>NZ_JBFBGR010000013.1:0-19797 GCF_040684755.1 Streptomyces sp. NPDC089799
GTCGTTCCGTGACGGTCGTCGGGGTCAAGGGTGGCCCAACGGGCCATCGCCCTCCGGGCGACGCGACGAAGGAGCGCCCTTGACGCCGGCGGCCGTCACGGAAGGACAGTGAGGACTGACGGGCAGCCCCCGGGCACCCCTGCGATGCCGTCCAGGCGGAGCCCCGCACGCCCCCGTCCAGGCTCCGCTCCTCCGCCCCGCGCTCCCTAGATCGCCGGGGCGGGAGCCGTACGGCGCAGGATCCGGAGCGAGTCGGTCACCGAGATCTCCTCGAAGGCGCCGGAAGCCAGGGCGCGGCAGTAGACGCGGTACGGGGCCTGGCCGCCGTCCTCCGGGTTCGGGAACACGTCGTGGATGGCGAGGACGCCGCCCTCGGCCAGGTGCGGGGCCCAGCCCTCGTAGTCACCCGTCGCGTGCTCGTCGGTGTGGCCGCCGTCGATGAAGACGAAGCCGAGCGGGCCGCCCCAGGTCGCGGCGACCTGCGGGGACCGGCCGACGATCGCGATCACGTGGTCCTCCAGGCCGGCCCGGTGGAGGGTCCGGCGGAAGGTCGGCAGGGTGTCCATCAGGCCGATCTCCGGGTCCACGACGGTCGGGTCGTGGTACTCCCAGCCAGGCTGCTGCTCCTCGCTGCCCCGGTGGTGGTCGACGGTGATCGCGGCGACCCCCGCCTCGCGGGCGGCGTCGGCGAGCAGGATGGTCGAGCGCCCGCAGTACGTGCCGACCTCCAGGAGCGGCAGGCCGAGCTGCGCGGCTGCGGCCGCGGCTTCGTACAGCGCGAGGCCCTCGCGTACGGGCATGAACCCCTTGGCCGCTTCGAAGGCGGCGAGGATCTCCGGCTTGGGGGCGGCGGCCATGGTGCCTCCGGCGGTGCGTGGTGGATGGGCGGCCCATGCTGCCTTACCGGGTGGTAGGGGTGCACGGCGGGGGTGCACGGCGGGGGTGCACGGCGGGGGTGCGTGCGCGCGGGCCGCCTGGTGGGGCGGGCCTGTGGGCCGGGCCTGTGGGCCGGACCGGGGGCGCCGGTCCGCCGGATCCCCGTGCTGCCGGTCCTCGGAGGGGAGTTCGTGTACGTCCGCCCGAACCGCCCCTGCCCGTGGCGCCCGTCTCATATGATCGCCACCCGCAGCGGCGGGGGAGGCGCGGGATGCAGGAGTTGGGGCCCTCGGGGCCCGAACAGGTGGGGCCGTTCCGGGTGGTCGCGGTGCTCGGCCGGGGCGGGATGGGACGGGTGCTGCTCGGGGTCGCGCCCGACGGGCGGCTGGTCGCGGTCAAGCAGGTGCTGGCGCAGTTCGCCGACGACGACGGGTTCCGGGCCCGGTTCCGGCGTGAGGTGGAGGCGTCCCGGAAGGTGTCCGGAGCGTACACGGCGGCCGTGATCGAGGCCGATGCGGACGCCCCGACGCCCTGGCTGGCCTCGGTGTTCGTCCCCGGTCCCTCGCTCGGAGCGGTGGTCGAGCGGGTCGGCGTACTGCCGGAGGGGGTGGTGCACCGGCTGGCGGCCGGACTGGCGTCCGCCCTCGCGGAGATCCACCGGGCGGGGCTGATCCACCGGGACCTGAAGCCGGACAACGTGCTGCTCGCGGAGGACGGGGTCCGCGTGATCGACCTCGGGATCGCGCGCGTGGCGGAGAGCGGGGACGACCTCGGGCTGACGCGGACCGGGTGGGTGATCGGCTCGCCCGCGTTCATGTCGCCGGAGCAGGCGGAGAGCAGGGAGGTCACGGCGGCGAGCGACGTGTTCTCGCTGGGGTCGGTCCTGGTCCTGGCGGCCACCGGGCGGAGCCCGTTCGCCGCGGCCACGACCCTGCGGACGCTGAACAACGTGGTGCACGAAGAGCCCGACCTGAGCGCCGTACCGGAGGGTCTGAGGGGCGCCGTCGAGTGGTGCCTGGCCAAGGACCCGGCCGCCCGGCCCTCGCCGGTGGAACTGCTGGCGCTCCTCGGGCCGGTGGCCCCGGCGGGGCGGCACTGGCCGGCCGGGGTGTACGGGATGCTCGCCGCCCAGCGGACGGAGATCGACCGCGTGCTGGGGAGCGGACCCGGCCATACGGCGGCGGTGGACCCGCGGTCCGGGGCCGGGAGCGGGGTCGGGAGCGGGCCTGGGGCCGGGAGCGGGGCCGGGAGTGGGGCCGGGCTCGGGGCCGAGGACCGGCTCGGGGCCAGGGAAGTGTCCCGTGCCGGGGAAGGGGCCGCTTCCGGTGCGGAGTTCCGGACCCGGACGGCGCCGCGAGTCCCGGCGCGGCCTCCGGTCCCGCCCGCTCCGGAGCCCGGGCCCGGCCCCGGGCCCGACTCCGGGCCGGAGTCAGAGTCCGGCCTCCGTACGGAGTCCCGGGGCGAGCCCGCCGACTCGTCCGGGCCGGCCGACTCGTCCGGGCCGGCCGACTCGTCCGAGCCCGCTGACTCGTCCGGGCCGGCCCGCCGGGACGCGCCGCCGTACCGCAGGGGCCTGCGTCGGCCCGCCGCGATCGTGGTCGCGGGACTGCTCGTGGCGGCCGTCGGTGTGGGGGTGGCCCTGCTGTTGCCCGAAGGGGACGGCGGCCGCACCGACCAAGGGAAGCAGGGGGCGGGCCCGACGGCGTCCGGCCAGGTGACGGGTCAGGTGACGGGTCAGGGGGCGGGTGCGAGCCGGCGCCGGCTGGGGACCTGTGCGGAGATGGCCGCGAAGCTGCCGCCCGGCCGGATGGAGACCCGTGACTTCCGTTACGCGGAGGCCGCCCGGGTGCAGGTGAGTTGCGCCTGGGGCGAGGGGTCGTACGACCTCAACCCCGCGAGCCGGGTGGTCCGCTGGCACCTGCAGCTCGCGGGCAACGGTGCCGCCGACGCGGCGGCGGTCCAGCGGGACGAGTTCCGGCGGTCGACGACCACGACGCTTCAGCCGGCTCCCGGTCTCGGCTTCGGTGACGAGGCGTACTGGGAGGAGCCGGGGGTGCGGCAGGGGTGCGCGCTCGCGGTCCGTGACGCCGAGCTCGTCGTGCGGGTGGCCGTCACGGAGGACTGGGACTGCCGCAAACAGGCGGAGGACCTCGCTCGTGCCGCCGTTGCCGCCGTACCCCGCTGAGCCGCCGACTGCCCGCCGGTATGGCCCGATGATCACGATTCTGCCATCCTGCTGCGCGCGGGTTCCGGTGGCGCTTGGATGCGGATGTGGCACCACCGGGAGCCGTAGGGGCGGGCAGGGGAAGGGACAGGGGGAGTGGCCATGCAGGCATTGGGGCCGGACGATCCCGAGCGCGTGGGGCGTTACAGGATGCTCGCCGTGCTGGGACAGGGCGGCATGGGGCGGGTGCAGCTCGGGGCCGCTCCGGACGGGCGGCTCGTCGCGGTCAAGCAGGTGCACGCCCGGTTCGCGCACGACGACGGGTTCCGGGCGCGGTTCCGGCGTGAGGTCGCGGCCTCGCGCAGGGTGTCCGGTGCGTACACGGCGGCCGTGATCGAGGCCGATGCGGACGCGCCGTCGCCGTGGCTGGCCTCGGTGTTCGTGGCCGGGCCTTCGCTGGGGGCGGCCGTGGAGGCCGTCGGGACGCTGCCGGAGGGGCTGGTCCGCCGGCTCGCGGCCGGACTGGCCACGGCGCTGGAGGAGGTGCACGGGGCCGGGCTGATCCACCGGGACCTCAAGCCCGACAACGTCCTGCTCGCCGAGGACGGCGTACGGGTCATCGACTTCGGCATCGCGCGGGCGGCCGAGGGAGAGGGCAGCACCGGGCTCACGCGGACCGGGTGGGTGATCGGCTCGCCCGCGTTCATGTCGCCGGAACAGGCCGAGAGCAGGGAGCTGACGGCGGCGAGCGACATGTTCTCGCTGGGCTCCGTCCTGGTCATGGCCACCACCGGCCGGAGTCCGTTCGCCGCGTCGTCGACCCTGCAGACCCTCTACGACGTGGTGCACGCGGAGCCGGACCTGAGCGCGGTGCCGCCGGCGCTGCGGCCGGTCATCGCGAGGTGCATGGCCAAGGATCCGGGGGCCCGGCCGACACCGGCGCAACTGCTCGAACTCCTGGGGCCGGTCGCCCCGGTGGGCCGGCAGTGGCCGCCCGCGGTGTACGGGCTGATCGCCGCGCAGCGGGCGGCCATCGACCGGCTGCTCGACGCCCCGTCCCCGGACTCGCCACCGCAACCCGGCGCACCCGCCGCCGGGTCCGCCCCACCCGCCGCCGGGTCCGGCGCGCCGGCAGGGCCCGTGCCCGGCGCCGGCGCCGAGCCTTCGGCCGCGTCCGGGCACGGCGCCGGCGCCGAGCCTTCGGCTGCGCCCGTGCACGGCGCCGGGACCGATCCTTCAGCCGGGCCCGTTGCTGCTCCCGGGCCTGCGCCTGTTTCCGCTCCCGCGCCTGCGCCCGCTTCCGTGCCCGCCCCCGCTCCCGGCGCTGCGCCTGCTTCCGGTCCTGCTCCCGCTCCCGCGCCCCCTTCCGCACCTGCTCCCGCCTCCGCGCCTGGCGCTGTTCCCGCGGCTGCGCCCGAGCCTGGCCCCGCCCTTGCCCCTGCCCCTGCCCCTGCCCCTCCCCACGCCCCCGCCCCCGTGGCCGGTGCCGATCCCGGGGCTGTGACCGCCTCTGCGGCAGGGGTCCGTGACGCACCCGGCCGGGCCCCGGAGCCCGGGCCGGTGCCGCTGCCCGGTCCCCGGCCCGTGACCGCGCCCGGCAATGCCCCCGCACCGCGGACCTTCGCACCGCGGACCCCCGCGCGGCGGCGGATGGTGCTGGCAGCGGTCGGGGTACTGGTGGCGGTCGGCGCCGGGATCGGCGTGAGCGCGCTCTGGCCGGACGGGGACGAGCCGACGTCGCCCCGGGCCGTGGACGGGTCCGGGAAGCCGTCGGGGCCGGCGGGCGGCACGCCCGCGCCGAGCGGTTCGCCCTCGTCGGGCGGGACCGCACGGCCGGAGGGGGACCTGGGCGGGACTGCCAAGTACTGGAGGGTGCCCTCCTGTACGGAGATGGCCGGCAGCCTGCCCCCGGGCCGGACCACGGAGGAGGACGACCACGACGAGAACCCGGCCGAGGCGAGCACCGGCTGCACCTGGTACGCCGGGGACGACATGACCAGGTGGGTCAGTTGGAAACTGAAGCGCACGGGCGGCGGTACCGGAGCCCGCTCGGCCACCGAGGCCCAGCAGCAGGCGTTCGCCGCGGAGGCCCGGGAGGGGCGGCGGGTGACCGGCCTCGGCTTCGGTGACGAGGCGTTCTGGGGATGGACCGAAGAGGCCGGCTCCTGTCGGCTCGTCGTCCGCGACGGGAACCTGCGGGTGAACGTCACCCTGGGCGCGCAGGGCCGCCCCACCGTCGAGAGCTGCGAGAACGAGGCAAAAGGCATGGCCCGGTCCGCGCTGGCCGCCGTACCGCACTGAACGGCCCGGGCCTGGCCGGGAGCGGGCCCTGTCGGCAGCGGGGCCGGCCCCGTCGCGGCGATACTCCGTGGTGCCGGTCAGGCGCAAGCCGCAGGATGGGCGCATGAACCAGCCGACCGCCACCGTCACGCACCGGGTGGAGTTCCTGCGCCACCCCCACCCCGGATTCCCGCACCTCATGGCCTGGGGCATCCGTATCGACGGCACCGACCTGCGCGTCCTCGTCGCGGACGCGACCCGCGCTCTCTGGAGCAGCGAGCTCGACGAGGACGACGAGGACGACGACACCCCGCAGGAGCGCGACGAGTTCCTGCTGCGCCAGCACGCCCCCCTGCACCTGGACGAGGACGCCGACGGCGCTCGGGCCCGGGCACACTTCCTGGGCGACGCCCCGCCGCACCTCCGCCACGAGGACACCGATGCCCAGTTCCTGCTGGGCTGTCCGTGCGGGATCGACGACTGCTGGCCCTTGCTCGCCACGGTCCGTGTCGCGGCGACGGAGGTCACCTGGTCCGGGTTCCGCCAGCCCCACCGGCCGCAGTGGGGCGAACTGCCCCTGGGGCCGTACGTCTTCCCGCGCCCGGCCTACGACGAGGCGCTGGCCGAGCCGGTCCCGCTCGCCTCGGACCCCCTCGCCCCGTTGTGGCGTGAGGAGTAGCCGCCGGCCGGACCGTGCCGAGGGGGCGTGCAAGAACCCGCGTATCTGACCTTCCGTCAGATTGGAACGTGTTCTACTCTGCCGCGCATGGGCATCGGAATCACGCAAGAGCACCGGGAGCTGGCCGGGGCCGTGCGCGGGTGGGTCGCGCGGACCGTGCCGCCCGAGGACGTGCGGAAGCTGCTCGACGGTCCGCCGCGGAACGGCGGCCGGCCCCCCTGGTGGGACGCGCTCGCCGCACAGGGGCTGCTCGCCCCGCACCTGGAGGGCGGGACCCTGCTCGATCTCGCCGTCGTCGTCGAGGAGGCCGCGCTGGGTGCGCTGCCCGGACCGTTCCTGCCCAGTGCGCTCGCGTCCGCGCTGCTGCGGCGGGCCGGTGCCGAGGAGCTCTGCGCCGCCCTCGCCGACGGCAGCCGCATCGGAGCCGTCGCACTCGGGCCCGGCAGCATGACCGCCGTGGCCGTCGAGGGGGGCGGATACCTGCTCGACGGGAGCGCGCCCCCGGTGCTAGCGGCCGGCGAGGCCGATCTCGTGATCCTCGCGGCCGAGGCCGCGCACGGCACCCTGTGGTTCGCCGTGGACGCCGCCGAGCTGGACGTCCGTACGCACGACAGCGCCGACCCCACCCGGCCGACCGCCGAGGTGCGGGCGCGCGGGGCCGCCGTACCGGCCGGTCGGCTGCTCGCCCTCGACGCCGCGCTCGTACGGGACCTGGCCTGCGCCCTGTTCGCCGCCGACGCGTGCGGAACGGCGGCCTGGGCGCTGCGCACGGCCGCCTCCTACGCCAAGGTGCGCGAGCAGTTCGGGCGGCCCATCGGGCAGTTCCAGGGGATCAAGCACCTGTGCGCGGACATGCTGGTCCGGGTCGAGCAGGCCCGCGCGCTCGCTTGGGACGCCGTGACGGTGATGGAGACCGGGACCGGGACCGGGACGATCGCGACGGGTGCGGGTGCGGGTGCGGGTGCGGGTGCCGGTGTCGGCGCCGGCGCTGGCACCGGCGCGGAGGAGGCCGCCGACGTCCGGGCGCTGGTCGCGGCGCTCGCCGCCGGGACCGCGCTGGACGCCGCCTGGTCCTGCACCAAGGACTGCATCCAGGTCCTCGGCGGCATCGGGTTCACCTGGGAACACGACGCGCACCTGTACCTCCGCCGGGCCCTCGCCGCCCGGCAGCTGCTCGGCGCCGGCGACGGCCACCGGGTGCGCGCCGTACGGCTGGCGGCCGCCGGGGCGCGGCGCGAACTGCGGCTGGAGCTGCCCGACGAGGCGGAGGCGTACCGGACCAGGGCGCGCGAGGCCATCCGGGACGCGCGCGGCCTGGACCCGGCCACCGCGCGGCGCGTGCTCGCGCCCACCGGCTACGCGGCGCCGTACCTGCCGCCGCCGTACGGGCTGGGGGCGGGCCCCGTCGAGCAGCTCGTCGTACAGCAGGAGCTGGCCGCCGCCGGGGTGAAGGTCGCCGAACTCGGCATCGCCACCTGGGTGGTGCCCTCACTCCTCGCCTACGGCACCCCGGAGCAGCGGGAGCGCTACGTCCTGCCCACCCTGCGCGGCGAGATCACCTGGTGCCAGCTGTTCTCCGAGCCGGGGGCCGGCTCGGACCTGGCCTCGCTGCGGACCAGGGCGGAACGCGGTGCGGAGGGCGGATGGCTGGTGAACGGGCAGAAGGTGTGGACGAGTTCCGCCCACACCGCGGACTTCGGGATCCTGCTCGCCCGTACGGATCCGGAGGCCCCCAAGCACAAGGGACTCGGCTACTTCGTCGTCGACATGAAGAACACCCCGGGCATCGACATCCGGCCGCTGAAGGAGATCACCGGCGAGGCCCTGTTCAACGAGGTGTACTTCGACGACGTGCCGCTCCCGGCGGAGGCGCTGGTGGGCGAGCCGGACGGCGGCTGGAGGGTGGCCCGCAACACGCTCGGCAACGAACGCGTCCACATGGCCGACCAGATGACCTTCGACACCGGGCTGGAGGCGCTGATCGCGCGCTCCGCCGAACTGGACGGGGCCCACCGGGCCCGGATCGGCGCGCTGGCGGCCGAGGCGCACGCGCTGGCCTGCATCGGGCTGCGCACCACCCTGCAGCAGGTGTCCGGGCTGGAGCCGGGCGCGGGTGCCTCCGTACGGAAGCTCGTGCAGACCCCGCACCAGCAGCGGACGGCGGAACTCGCGCTGGAGCTGCTCGGGCCGGCCGGGGCGGTGTGCGAGGGCGTGGGGGAGCGGGCGGTGCACGGGGTGCTGATGTCGCGCTGCCTGACCATCGCCGGCGGGACCACGCAGGTGCAGCTGAACGTCGTGGCCGAGCGGATCCTCGGCCTGCCCAGGGACTGACCGAGGGACTGACCGAGGGACTAGGAGCTGTTGCGGGTATGAAGTCGTACATCGTGGGCGTAGGCATGACGAAGTTCGAGAAGCCCGAGTCCCGGGACTGGCAGTACTGGGACATGGCGAAGGAGGCCGGGGAAGCGGCGCTCGCGGACGCCGGGATCGACTACGGGCGGGTGGAGCAGGTGCCGGTGGGCTACTGCTTCCAGGCGTCTACCGCCGGTCAGCGGGCGGCGTACGAGCTGGGGCTGAGCGGGGTGCCCGTCTACAACGTCAACAACAACTGCGCGACCGGGTCGACGGCGCTGATGATGGCCCGGCAGTTCGTCGAGGGCGGCTTGAACGACTGCGTGCTGGCCCTCGGCTTCGAGAAGATGAAGCGCGGGGCGCTGGGCGGGGGCGCCGACGGCGGCGACTTCAAGACCTCCCCCGTCGCCCGGCACTACGGGATCATGGCGGCCGGGCACGGCTTCGACATGTCCCCGCCCACCGCGCAGATCTTCGGGAACGCGGCGCGCGAGCACATGGACCGGTACGGGACGACCGCGGCGCAGCTGGCGGCGGTCGCCGCGAAGAACCACCGGCACAGCGCGGACAACCCGAACGCGCAGTTCCGGGACGTGTACACGGTGGAGGAGATCCTGGCGGCGAAGGAGATCCACCGGCCGCTGACCAAACTCCAGTGCTCGCCGACCTCGGACGGCGCGGCGGCGGCCCTGGTGGTGTCGGAACGCTTCGTCGTCGAGCACGGGCTGCACGACAGGGCCGTGGAGATCGTCGCCCAGGCGATGACCACGGACACGCCCGATTCCTTCGCCTCCGGTTCCTGCATCGACGTGGTCGGCAAGCCGATGACGGCGGCGGCCGCACGGCAGGTGTACGAGCGGTCCGGGCTCGGCATCGAGGACGTGGACGTGATCGAGCTGCACGACTGCTTCTCCGTCAACGAGCTGCTGACGTACGAGGCGCTGGGCATGTGCGAGGACGGCGCCTCGGGCAAGCTCGTGGAGTCGGGGGCGACGACGTACGGCGGGCGCTGGGTGGTCAACCCGTCGGGCGGGCTGATCTCCAAGGGCCACCCGCTGGGCGCGACCGGGCTGGCGCAGGCGGCGGAGCTGGTCTGGCAGCTGCGCGGCACGGCGGGCCCGCGCCAGGTCGACGGGGCGAGGGTGGGCCTGGCCCACAACATCGGCCTGGGCGGCGCGGCGGTGGTGACGCTGCTGCGACGCTGACGGGCCGGGGCGCTGACGGGCCCGGGGCGGGCGGGGAGCGGTGGGGGAGGAGGCAACGGTTGGGGAGGCCCATGGACTCTGAAGGGTAGGAGGTGGAGTCCATGGGGGGACGGAAGCAAGTGCTGGACGAGGAGTTCCAGGGCTTCGTGACGAGCAGGTGGCCGAGGCTGATGCGGACGGCGTACCTGCTGACGGGTGAGCAGCACGCGGCCGAGGACCTGCTGCAGTCGTCGATGGAGAAGGTATACGCGTCCTGGCGGAAGGTCAGTCAGGCGGACGATCCCGATGCGTACGTGCGGCGGGTGCTGGCCAACACGCATGCCCGGAAGTTCCGGCGACGGCTCAGAGAGGACCTGGCGCCACCAGGTGTGGACGATCCGTCCGTGACCCTCGCCGACCGGCCGGAGAAGGGCGACCGGATCGCCCAGGCGGAAGACCGTGCGGCACTGATGCGCGGCTTGGCGGAACTGCCGCTCAGGCAGCGCCAGGCAGTGGTGCTGCGGTACTGGGAGGACCTGAGCGAGACCCAGGCCGCTGCGGCGATGGGGTGTTCCGTGGGCGCGGTGAAGAGCAACGCCGCCAAGGGGATCGCCAAACTGCGGGCCATACCCGCGCTGGTGGCGGTGGTCGGCCGATGAGCGGGGGAGACGAGCGCGGGATGACGGCGATGGACACGCAGGAGCAGGACCGGATGGCGGAGCGCCTGGCGCACGCCGCCGACGGAGTCGTCGTGGGAGCGGTCCCGCTGGACGCCCTGATGCGGGGAGGCCGCCGCCGGCGGGTCCGGCGGGCCCTGTTGTCGGGTGCCCTGGCGCTGGCGGTTCTCGTTCCGCTGGGCGGGGTGGCGGTGTCGCTGGCCCGGGAGGACCGGCCCGCCGAGGTGGCGGTGCCGCAGCCGCCGGAGGAGGACTCCGTCACCGCGGACCTGGGCAGCGTGGATGCTGCCGGTGTGCTCTTCCACGCCAAGATCACTGTGCAGCGCTTCCCGATCAGGTTCGTGAAGCGTCCGGCCAGCCTGCCACCCGACTGGGAGGTGCCGAAAGAGGGGCCGTGGCCGTGGGTCGATGTCGACTTCGACGGGCCGCCGCTCCGGGAGCCGAGGATATTCAGCTACGGACCATCGGATGTGGAGGCAGATCAGACGGGAGTGCTGATCCAGTCTCACAGGGTAGACCTGGATCGCCCCGGCGATGCGATGGAGCGCTTCCGCACCCTGGCCGTAGGTCAGATCAAGCCGGAGTTCCGGCGTGTGGTGATCACGTGGAAGGACGGCTCCACGAGCGAGCCGAGGCTGCAGAGCGTTCCCAAGAGCGATCGCCTCTGGTTCATAGCGGGAGCGAAGGCATGGGTGAAGCCCGATTTCGTGGATCTGTACGACGCAAGCGGGAAGCACACGCGGCAGGAGCTGCCACAGTGAGGCTCAGAGCTCCAGCGCGGGGTCGATGACCGTTTCACCGGTCGAGGCGGCGCGGAGGGCTTGGGCCAGGTCCTCCACGGGGCCGTCCCGGAGGACCAGACCCGCCGCGCCGGCGGCGAGGGCGGCGGCCGGCAGGCCCGGGACGGCGCGGCCGGTCAGGACCAGGGCCCGGCACTCCGGGGCCTCCGCCGCGAGGGCCTCGACCGCGGCGACCGAGTCGACCAGGGCCACCTGCGGGCGCTGTTGCGTCGAGGGGACCACCTCGATGTCCGGCTGGAGGCCGAGCAGTACGGCCAGGGCCGGGTCGGGCGGGACCAGCAGGACCCGCAGGGACTTGGCGGGGCGGGGGTCCCGGGGCATTTCGTCCACCCGCCCAGGGTAGGTCAGGACCGTTCCCCGCGCCTGATCTGACGTGACGTCAGGAGTCTTCACAAGTGCCGGGGGGTGCGTTATACATTCCCTCACCGGAGCAGATAGAACGCGTTCTAGGAACGTGTCGGGGCTCCGGTCCGCATACGACCCCGGTGCGGCCGACGGTGCGGACGGCCGTACCGGGGTCTTCCAAGAGGAACAAGGAGCAGCATCCTCATGCCGATCGATGCCGCCAGGGCCCTTGCCGCCGATCCCCGCCGCAGCGAGATCGAGTGGGACCACAAGGACATCCAGCTCTACCACCTCGGACTGGGGGCCGGCCGTCCGGCGACCGACCCGGACGAGCTGCGGTACACACTCGAATCCAAGCTGCACGTGCTGCCGAGCTTCGCGACCGTGGCCGGTGCCGGAATGGCCATGCTGGGCGGGCTGGGCGCGCCCGGGATCGAGGTCAACCTCGCCGCCGTGCTGCACGGCGGGCACTCCATCGAGCTGCACCGGCCGATCCCGGTCAAGGGCGAGGCCACGTCCAGCTCCAAGGTCGCCGCGGTCTACGACAAGGGCAAGGCTGCCGTCATCGTGCTCCGCTCCGAGGTCGCCGACGCCGACGGCCCGCTGTGGACCTCCGACGCGCAGATCTTCGTCCGCGGCGAGGGCGGCTTCGGCGGGGAACGCGGGCCCTCCGAGCGGATGGAGCTGCCCGAGCGGGCGCCCGACCGGACCGAGGAGCGGCTGATCCGCGAGGAGCAGGCCCTCCTCTACCGGCTCTCCGGCGACTGGAACCCGCTGCACGCCGACCCGGAGTTCGCCAAGCTGGCTGGCTTCGACCGGCCGATCCTGCACGGCCTGTGCTCGTACGGCATGACCCTCAAGGCCGTGGTGGACACCGCCCTGGGCGGGGACGTGTCCCGGGTCAGGGCGTACCGCACGCGGTTCGCCGGGATCGTCTTCCCCGGCGAGACGCTGCGGATCCGGATGTGGCAGGAGCCCGGCCGCGTCCAGGTGTCGGTGACCGCCGCCGACCGGGACGACGCGCCGGTCCTCGCCGACACCGTCGTCGAGCACGCCTGACGAAGCCGGCGGGGCAGACGGCGCAAGGCAGACGGCAAGGCAGAGGGCAAGGAACTCAGCAAGGGATCACGTACGACCGAACCGACCCTAGGAGCCGCACCGTGCGCGCAGCACTGCAGAGCGAGATCGGCCAGGACAAGCTCGAAGTCGTCGAGGACATACAGGCGGTGGGCTTCGGCCCCGGCAAGGTGAGGATCCGGATCAAGGCGACCGGGCTCTGCCACTCCGACCTGTCCGCGATGAACGGCGTGCTGCCGCAGCCGGCGCCCTTCGTCCCCGGACACGAGGGCGCCGGTGTGATCACCGACGTCGGGGACGGGGTGACCAGCCACAAGCAGGGCGACCGGGTCCTGGTCTGCTGGCTGCCGCCGTGCGGCCACTGCCCCGCCTGCAAGCGCGGCCAGGGCCACCTCTGCCTGGAGAGCTTCGGGAACGTGGCCACCCCGAACTTCCGGCGCGGCACCGGGGACGTCTTCGGCTTCGCCGGCACCGGAACCTTCTCCGAGGAGGTCGTGGTCCCCGCCGGGTGCGCCATACCGATCCCCGACGACCTGCCCTTCGACATCGCCGCGCTGATCGGCTGCGGGGTCACCACCGGCCTCGGTGCGGCCATCAACACGGCGAAGGTGGAGGCCGGTTCCTCGGTCGCCGTCATCGGCTGCGGCGGCGTCGGCATCTCCGTCATCCAGGGAGCCAAGGTGCAGGGCGCGGCGCAGGTCGTCGCCGTCGACCCGGTGGAGTCCCGGCGCGCGGCGGCGCTGCGGTTCGGTGCCACCGAGGCGGTGGCACCCGAGGCATTCGACGACGCGAAGAACCGCATCACCGGCGGCGAGGGCTTCGACTACGTCTTCGAGGTGGTCGGCAAGTCGGCCACCGCGCAGACCGCGTACCAGATGACCCGGCGCGGCGGCTCGGTCGTCGTGGTCGGCGCGGGCGCCCTCGACGACAACTTCCAGATCAACATGTTCTCGCTGTTCTTCGACGAGAAGAGGATCCTGCCGTCCATGTACGGCGGCGGGGACGTGCTCCGCTCCTACGAGCGGACCATCGCGCTGTGGCGGGCGGGCCGGATCGACCTGGCGGGCCTGATCACCCACCGGGTGCAGCTCGCCGAGATCAACGACGCCCTGGACCAGATGCGGACCGGCACGGCCCTGCGCACCTGCATAGAAATCTGACCCGAACGTCCGCTTGCACGCACGCTTCCCGAGAGGAACCTGCTCCATGGCACTGCCACTCGAAGGACTCTCCGCCGTCGTGACGGGGGCCGGCCGCGGGCTCGGCCGGGCCGAGGCGGTCGAACTCGCCCGGCTCGGCGCGAGCGTGGTCGTCAACGACTACGGCCGGCCCGGCCGGGACGGCTCCGGAGAGGCATCGGCCGCGCCGGCCGAGGAGGTCGTGGCCGAGATCCGGGCGGCCGGCGGCCGGGCGGTCGCGCACCTCGGTGACGTGGCCGACTTCGACCGGGCGCGGGAGCTCGTCGAGCTGGCCGTGAGCAGCTTCGGCAAGCTCGACATCCTGGTCAACAACGCCGGCATCCTGCGCGACCGGATGGTCTTCTCGATGTCGGAGGAGGAATGGGACTCGGTGATCCGGGTCCACCTCAAGGGCCACTTCAACACCACGCACTTCGCGTCGGTGCACTGGCGGGAGCGGTCCAAGGCGGCGGGCGGCCCGGTCTACGGCCGGATCATCAACACCTCCTCGGAGGCGTTCCTCGGCGGATCGGCCGGACAGCCGAACTACGCGGCGGCCAAGGGCGGGATCGTGGGCCTTACCACCTCCACCGCGCTGGCCCTGGCGAAGTACGGGGTCACGGCGAACGCGATATGCCCGCGGGCCCGCACCCGGATGACCGAGGACGTCTTCGCGGGCTTCCAGGTCCCGGAGGAGGGGAAGCTGGACCCGCTGGCGCCCGAGCACGTCTCCCCGCTGGTCGGCTACCTGGCCTCGCCGGCCTCGGCCAAGGCCAACGGCCAGCTGTTCGTGGTGCACGGCGGGATCGTGGTCGTGATGGAACGCCCGCGGGTGGCCGCGAAGTTCGACACCACCAAGGAGTCCTTCTCCTTCGAGGAGCTCGACGAGGTGCTCACCCCGCACTACGAGTCCCGCCCGGCGGGGGAGACCTTCGCCGCGGTGGAGGTGCTGGGCCTCAAGCACGACTGAGCATCCGGTTCCGAGCACCCGGTTCCGAGCGCCCGGTGGCCGTGGGGGTGGGGGCCGTGGGGGTGGGGGCCGTTCGCGGCCCCCACCGCCGGACGGTGCTACGCCGTCGCGGCGAGCGGGGCCTGCTGGAGCGGGACCGGCTTCGGGGCCGCCGGGGGCGGGGCGATGCGGACCGGGGCCGGCAGGGCCGGCGGCATGCCCAGCGAGGCGACGCCGCACGGGACGGCCGGGGTGGAGTAGGGGAGGCGGAGGCGCCCTTCCGGGGTCCACAGGCCCCCGCCGAGCCAGCCCGCCGGGGTGCCCAGCCGGAACACCTGCCGGTCTGCGGGCCGCCACAGGGCCAGGGTCTCGCCCGTGCCCCCGAAGCCCGCACCGCCGCCGAAGCCCGCGCCGCCCATGCCGCCCGCGCCGTCGGTGCCGGCCTCTGCGGCCGCCGGGGGCGTGAGGCGCAGGGCGACCGCGCAACTCTCCGGCATCAGCACCTGCCCCGGCTGCACCGCGAACGGCACCGCCGTCGCCCCCACGGCCCGCAGGCACTCCGGGAAGCGGACCGGCAGGGCGCTGCCCAGCACGCCCCAGCCCAGCCGCTGCTCGCCCGGGGCGTCCGAGCGGATCAGCAGCAGCCCGCTGTCGGGGTCGGCCAGCAGCAGCCGGTCGTCGCTGGTCTCGGCGATCTGCAGCAGCGGCGACACCTCCCCCGCACGCCCCAGGTCCACGGCGACCGCCTTGACCCGCCCGTCCTGCTCGCGGTCCAGGGCC
Organism: Streptomyces sp. NPDC089799; assembly: GCF_040684755.1. Taxonomy (NCBI): domain Bacteria; kingdom Bacillati; phylum Actinomycetota; class Actinomycetes; order Kitasatosporales; family Streptomycetaceae; genus Streptomyces; species Streptomyces sp. NPDC089799. Next base: position 15,342 of record NZ_JBFBGR010000013.1, read on the forward strand.
AGCAGCCGGCCCGCCCGGTCCAGCCAGACCCCGCCGGAGCAGCGGCCCCCGATCCGGGCGACCGGCTCCGGGCCGCCGGTCCCGCCCGCCACCCGCCACACCGTGGTCGACGTACCCTCCACGGCCAGCGCGTACGCCGTGCACCCGTCCGGCGAGGGCGGCAGCAGCCGCAGGCGCAGCCCCTCGGCGGCCTCCACCGAGCCGAGTGCCAGCTCGCCGGTGCCCGGGCCGGTGGGATAGAGGAGGGCGAAGGCGTGCCGGTCCGCGACCCGGCGGTGGATCAGCACCCGCCCGTCGGCCAGCGGCAGCACCTCGCTGTCGGCCTCCTCGGGCTGCTCCAGCGGGAGCGGCACCGCGTAGGGCTCGGGCCCGCTCAGGGTCCAGCGCTCCGGATAGCGGGCGTCGCCGGTCCCGGCGAGCCGGGCGGCGTAGGACCCGTCCGCGGCGATCGTGAACGACGCGCCCCCCGGTCCCGCGGGCTCTCCGTCCGACGGGGCATCTCCGTCCACCACGGATCCCCGCTCCCCCGCGGCCCCGGCGTCCACTGCGGATCCCCGGTCCGCCGCGGGTGCTCCCTCCGCCACGGGTCCTTCCTCCGGCGCGGATCCTCTTTCCGCGGCGGGTTCCCGTTCCCCGGCGGTCTCCCCCTCCCCGGCGGGATCCCGGTCGGCAGCGGGCCGTTCGGCAGTAGCTTCGGCACAGGCAGTCATCCGTGCGTCACCTCCGGCGAGCAAGCTAGTTTTCGCACTTCCTGCCGAACAACACGAGCCCTCCCGCTTCACACATAAGGGTGGCGGCCCCACGGTTCCCCTGTGCGCAGCGCGACGACTGTGCTGGGGCGATGGTCCGGGTGAGGTCCGGGTGAGGGCTGAAGCGATGCCAGGGTGAGGGTCGGGGCGAGGAGCGGGCGAGGACCGGGTGAGGACCGGACACGGGCCGGGGCGAGCACCGAGTGAGGGCCGGGGAGGAGCGGGTGAGGGCTGCGGCCCCCCGCCGCCGCCCCCCCGCCGCTCCCGCCGCCCGCCCGGCCAGGACCGGGTGGTTGCTGGGCGAGGACTGGGTGAGGACCGGACAAGGACCGGGGCGAGCACCGGGTGAGGGTCAGGCGGGGACTGGGTCAGGACCGGGAGGCGGCCGGGTGAACGCCGGGGCGATGCCCGGGTGGCGGCCGGGTGAGGACCGGGTGGCGGCTGGGTGGGGGGCGGGGCGAGGAGCGGGTGAGGGCCGCGGCCACCCCGCGCCGATCCCGCCGCCCGGCCCGCCGGGCAGGAGTCGGGGCCCCTGCTGTGATCGCCGGGCGGTCGGGCGGCCGCGGCGGACGGTAGCCTTGGCCCGTGCCTCGTCTCTCTGAAGTCATCGCCGCGCTCGACTCCCTCTGGCCCCCCGCGCGGGCCGAGCAGTGGGACGCCGTCGGAACCGTCTGCGGCGACCCGGACGCAGAGGTCTCCCGGGTCCTGTTCGCGGTCGACCCGGTCCAGGAGATCGCCGACGAGGCGGTGAAGCTGGGCGCCGACCTGATCATCACCCACCACCCCCTCTACCTGCGCGGCACCACCACCGTCGAGGCCGGCACCTTCAAGGGCCGCGTCGTGCACACCCTGATCAAGAACGACATCGCGCTGCACGTCGCGCACACCAACGCCGACACCGCCGACCCCGGCGTCTCCGACGCCCTGGCCGGCGCCCTCGACCTGCGCGTCACCGGCCCCCTGGTGCCCGACCCGGCCGACCCCGCGGGCCGCCGCGGCCTCGGCCGGATCTGCGAGCTGGACCACCCCGAGACCCTGCGCGAGTTCGCCGCCCGCGCCGCCGCCCGGCTGCCGCGCACCGCGCAGGGCATCCGCGTGGCCGGCGACCCGGACGCGCTGATCCGCACGGTCGCCGTCAGCGGCGGTTCCGGCGACAGCCTCTTCGACCAGGTGCGGGCCGCCGGCGTGGACGCCTTCCTCACCGCCGACCTGCGCCACCACCCGGTGTCCGAGGCCCGCGAGCAGAGCCCGCTCGCCCTCGTCGACGCCGCCCACTGGGCCACCGAGTGGCCCTGGTGCGAGCAGGCCGCGGCCCAGCTCGACGCGATCTCCGAGCGCCACGGCTGGGGCCTGCGTACCCACGTGTCGCGCACGGTCACCGACCCCTGGACGGTGCACGCGCCGTCCGCCACCACACCCTCTATCCCTGGAGCCCCCAACTGAACGCCGAGCCCGCCGACCAGATCCGACTTCTCGACGTCCAGGCCCTGGACACCCGGCTGTCGCAGCTCGCCCACAAGCGCAAGTCGCTGCCCGAGCACGCCGAGCTCGACTCCCTGACGAAGGACCTCACCCAGCAGCGCGACCTGCTCGTCGCCGCGCAGACCGAGGAGAGCGACACCGCCCGCGAGCAGACCAAGGCGGAGCAGGACGTCGACCAGGTCCGCCAGCGTGCCGCCCGCGACCAGCAGCGCCTGGACTCCGGCGCGGTCACCTCGCCCAAGGACCTGGAGAACCTGCAGCGCGAGATCGTCTCGCTCGCCAAGCGCCAGGGCGACCTGGAGGACGTGGTCCTGGAGGTCATGGAGCGCCGCGAGTCCGCGCAGGAGCGGGTCACCGAGCTGACCGACCGGGTCGCCGCGCTGCAGTCGAAGACGGACGACGCGACGGCCCGCCGGAACGCGGCGACCGGCGGGATCGACGCCGAGGTGGCCGCCGTCTCCAAGGACCGCGAGATCGTCGTCGGTTCCGTCCCGGCCGACCTGATCGCCCTGTACGAGAAGATCCGCGCCAAGCAGGCCGGGATCGGCGCCGCGAAGCTGTACCAGAAGCGCTGCCTGGGCTGCCAGCTCGAACTGGACCTCTCCGAGATCAACGAGGTGAAGTCCGCGGCCGCCAACACGGTCGTGCGCCACGAGAACTGCGGCCGCATCCTGGTCCGTACGGCCGACTCGGGCATCTGATGCGGCTGATCGTCGAAGCGGACGGCGGATCCCGGGGCAACCCGGGGCCCGCCGGCTACGGCGCGGTGGTCCTGGACGCGGCCACCGGTGAAGCACTGGCCGAACGCGCCGAGTTCATCGGTGTGGCCACCAACAACGTGGCGGAGTACAAGGGCCTGATCGCGGGTCTGGCGGCGGCCCGCGAGCTGTCGCCGGAGGCACGGGTCACCGTCCGGATGGACTCCAAGCTGGTGGTCGAGCAGATGTCCGGCCGCTGGAAGATCAAGCACCCGGACATGAAGCCGCTGGCCGCCGCGGCGGCCCGGATCCTGCCGCCCGCGCAGGTCGTCTACGAGTGGATCCCGCGCGAGCGGAACAAGCACGCCGACCGGCTCGCCAACGAGGCGATGGACGCGGGCAAGCGGGGCGAACAGTGGTCCCCCTCGGCCTCCTCCGCCGCCCTGGACCGCGGCGCGGCCCGGGCCCTGGCCACCCCGCCGACCGCGGGTCCGCCCGGAGACCAGGCCGCCGGCGCGGCCGCGGCCCGTGCGGCGCTGGCCGGCGCGCGGTCCGCGGGAGCCGGCGGGTCCCTGGCCGAGACGGAGGCCGCCGACGCGCTGTTCGGCCGCGGCCAGGCAACCAGCCAGGCAGCAGGCCCCTCCGCTGCTCCGGCTTCCCCGCCCGCCGCAGTGCCGGCGCCCGCGGGCTCCGGCGACGGCCGGGACGGAACCGCCGCCCCGGCCGTGGCCGGGTCGGCCCCGCAGCCGGCCGGCTGGGCCGCGCCCGACCTCGGCACGCCCGCCACCTTCGTGCTGCTGAGGCACGGGGAGACCGCCCTCACCCCCGAGAAGCGGTTCTCGGGCAGTGGCGGCACCGACCCCGAGCTGTCCCCGGCCGGGCGCCGCCAGGCCGCGGCCGTCGCCGCCGCCCTCGCCGGCCGCGGCACGATCCAGGCCGTCGTCAGTTCCCCGCTGCGCCGCTGCCGGGAGACCGCGCAGGCCGTCGCCGACCGGCTCGGGCTGCCGGTGACCGTGGAACAGGACCTGCGCGAGACCGATTTCGGCGCCTGGGAGGGCCTGACCTTCGCCGAGGTCAAGGAGCGTTTCCCGGACGACCTGCAGGCCTGGCTGGACTCCTCGAAGGCCGCCCCCACCGGCGGCGGCGAAAGCTTCGCCCACGTCGCCCGCCGGGTCTCGGCCGCCCGCGACCGGCTGCTGGCCGCGCACGCCGGACGAACCGTCCTGCTGGTCACGCACGTCACCCCGGTCAAGACCCTGGTGCGGCTCGCGCTCGGGGCCCCGCCGGAGGCCCTGTTCAAGATGGAGCTCTCCGCGGCCTCGCTGTCGGCGGTGGCGTACTACGCGGACGGCAACGCCTCCGTGCGCCTGCTGAACGACACCTCCCACCTGCGGTAGTCCGCGGTGCGACCCGGCCGGGTACGGGTCGCGGTACCGGGCGGCGAACGTGCCGAGGGCCCCCCCCCCCCCCCGGGGGCGGGGCCGCGCCCGGCACCGGGGGGACCAAAGACCCCGGGAGGCGCCGAGA
>NZ_JBFBGR010000013.1:19807-108180 GCF_040684755.1 Streptomyces sp. NPDC089799
TGGGGGGGGGGGGGGGGCGGCGCGGCGGGGGGGGGGGGGGGGGGGCCGGGGCGCCCCCGGCCGCGCCCCCCCCCCCCCCCGGGGGGGGCGCCCCCCCCCCCACGTTCGGTGCAGAACGACGCAGGCTGTACGCCGGGTTCTGTCACCCGGTGACCTCGCGGTCGCCGGGGAGACGGCCATCCATCTAGGACCGGTGTTGCCACCGGCCTCGTGCGGTCTACCCGCGGACTCGGGCGGGCAGCCCTCGATCGTCCGCGCAGGGCCGTCCGGAGACGACCCCTCTTGACCTTGCTCCGGGTGGGGTTTACCTAGCCGCCTGGGTCACCCCAGGCGCTGGTGGTCTCTTACACCACCGTTTCACCCTTACCGGGGGCCGAAGCCCCCGGCGGTCTGTTTTCTGTGGCACTGTCCCGCGGGTCACCCCGGGTGGGCGTTACCCACCACCCTGCCCTGTGGAGCCCGGACGTTCCTCGGCGGGGCCGGAGCCCCGACGCGGCCGTCCGCCTGTGTCGTTCTGCGAATGACCATGCTACCGGGCGCCGCGTCCCCGCCCGACCGCCCCCGCCCGGCCGGCTCCGCCCACCCGAGCCCACCGGTCCGCTTGACCTTGCCGCGACGTCAGGGATTCCACTGGCCCCATGCGGATCGGAGAGATCGCCGCGGTCGTCCGCCGGGTGATGGGGGCGTTCCCGGAGCGAGGACGGGGATGACGGTGACCTGGACGAGCGCGGCCGTACGGGAGGCCCTGCGGCGTGCGGTGCGGGCGGCGGACGGTGCCCCGGCCGGGACCGTCCGGGCCGGGGGACACGCCCTACGGCACGCTGAAGAGGATCTTGTCCACGTCCAGGCCCGCTTTCGGGTCGGCCCGGTCGAGCTTGGCGCGGACGCTCGCACCGAGTTCGAGACTCCCGGTCGGCGAGCTGATCCGGCCCATCACGGGCGGGTCCGCCAGATAGGCGAGCCCTCCGAAAGCCGGCGCGGGAGCGTCCACGTCGGTGTCGATGACGGCGGCATCGAAGACCTCGCCCTCCCGCTTCATGAGCAGGGCCGCCTCCACGATGTCCACGGACTCCCGGTCCGCCTTGCCCCCCTTTCCGCCGGCCATCCTGGCCGGCAGGCCGTCCAGGGCCGCGAGCACCCAGGCCGGCGGAGCCTGGCCGGCGCAGGCGGCCACGCACAGCTCACCGGCGTACCGGTCGACCAGGCGGCGCATCGGGGCCGTGCAGTGGGTGTACGGCGCCGCGATCGAGGCGTGCACGTGCAGGGGCGGGACGGCGCCGTCGCGGAAGGTCTTGTACTCCGCCGGCCGGAACAGGCGGATGGCCTCGTGGAGGAAGGCCGCGTGGTTCCGCAGGCCCGGGTCGAGGGTGCGGATCCGCTCGGCGTACGACATGTGCTCCGGCCACTCGATGCCGAGCTGCCGGGCGATGAGGTGCAGCCCCGGGACCGGGTCGGGCGTCCGCTTGCGCTGGGTCCGCAGGACGCCCGTACCGCTGTCCAGCATGAGCCCGGCCGCGGCCATCCCGGTCATGAGGGACAGCTGCTCGTTCCAGCCGTCCACGGGCAGCGGTGCCCGGTAGTCCAGGTGGAACTCGCCGTTCTCGAAGGTGACCTCCTGGTCCGGCAGGGCCAGGGAGACGGCGCCGCGGTCGGCCTCCACGGCCTCGCGCAGCACGCCGATGTCGCGGAGCAGGGCCACGGACTCCTCGGCGGTACCCGCGTCGATGTCCTGCTGGACGCAGGCGTAGTTCAGCTTGGCCCGGCTGCGGACCAGGGCGCGGCGCACGTCCGAGGCGGTCACCTCGCCCTGGGCGTCGAGGTCGTGCCGCCACAGGAGGGCGGGGACGGTCCGGTTCGGCAGCAGGCTGGCCGCGCCCTCGGAGAGCACGGGCGGGTGCAGGGGCACCTTGACGTCGGGGAAGTACAGCGTCTCGACCCGCTTGCCGGCCTCGGCGTCCAGCACGCCGCCCGGCGTGACGAAGGCGGCGATGTCGGTGATGGCGTAGTGCACGCGGTACCCGCCGCCCGGCCGCCGCTCCAGGTACATGGCCTGGTCGAGGTCCTGCGACTCCGGCGGGTCGATGGTGAAGAACGGCAGGTGGGTGGCGTCCTCGTGGGACAGCACGGGCGCCTGGGCGGCCGCCGCGGCCGCCTGGAGCACGGGCTCGGGGAAGTCCGCGTCGGCTCCCAGGGCCGTCCGGAGGTTCTGCAGGGCGGTGCTCAGAGCGGCCTTGGCCGCGTCGGACATGTGCATCGGGCGACGGGGCATGTCCCCGAGCGTAGGTCGGCGGGCACGGCCCGGCACGGCGGGCGGGGCCGGGCGGGGTGGGGGCGCGGGCGGGCGGCCGCGGACGAGGGAACGGTGGCCGGCCGGAAGGGCCTACGCTGGCATGTCGGGGCCGCACCCCCGCGCCGTGCCGTACCGGCCGTGTCGTGCCGTACCGAAGGAGAACCACCGTGCTCGTGCTGCTGCCGCCGTCCGAAGGAAAGGCCGCCGGCGGCTCCGGCGCACCCCTGCGCCCCGAGGGGCTCTCCCTGCCGGGGCTGGCGGAGGCCCGGGCGGCCGTCCTGGAGGAGCTCGTCGAGCTGTGCTCGGCGGACGAGCTCAAGGCGCGCGAGGTGCTGGGGCTGAGCGAGGGGCTGCGAGGCGAGGTCGCGAAGAACGCCGCGCTGCGGTCCGCCGCGGCCCTGCCGGCCGGCGAGATCTACACCGGGGTGCTCTACGACGCCCTGGGGGCGGCCGATCTGCCGGCGGCGGCCCGGGCGCTGGCCGACGAGTCGCTGCTGGTGTTCTCCGGCCTGTGGGGTGCGGTGCGGCTGACGGACCGGATCCCTTCGTACCGGTGCTCGATGGGCGTGAAGCTGCCGGGGCTGGGGGCGCTCGGGGCGTACTGGCGCGCGCCGATGGCCGAGGTCATGCCGGCTGCCGCCGGGGACGGGCTGGTGCTGGACCTGCGGTCGGCGGCGTACGGGGCGGCGTGGAAGCCGAAGGGGGAGCTCGCGGGGCGCACGGCGACGGTGCGGGTGCTGCATGCGCAGGTGGTGGACGGGGTGGAGAAGCGGTCGGTGGTCTCGCACTTCAACAAGGCGACGAAGGGGCGGCTGGTCCGCGACCTGCTGATCTCGGGCTCCGTGCCGGGCAGCCCGGCGGAACTGGTCACGGCCCTGCGGGACCTGGGCTACGCGGTCGAGGCGGAGGCCCCCGCGAAGCCGGCGAAGCCGTGGTCCCTGGACGTGGTGGTCACCCAGATCCACTGACCCCCTGCGGGCCGGCCGCGTCCTGGGTGGGGCTCGGTGCCCGTACCGCGCCGCGGTGTGGGTCGGCCGTTGCCCTGGCCGGGCTGGGCTTGGTGGCGCTACGCCTGCCCACACCTCGGCGGAGCCGGCGTTCACGCCTCGGCGGAGCCGGTGTCGGGTGGGGGTGAACCCCAGGAGGGGGTCAGCGGCTGAGGGGCCAGGCCACCGAGGCGACGGGGTCGTGGTCGGCCGTGCCGGCGTGGAGCGCGCACGCGTCCGTGAGGGTTTCGAGGAGCGTCAGCGGATCCGGCAGCGGGTGTTCCATCCCGCGGACCCAGGCCACCGCCAGGTCGCCGGGGAGCGCGGCGGGCGGCAGCAGCACGTAGCTGCCGCGGCAGTGCCACCGCAGACCGGGATGCTCGTCCATCGTCTCGGGGTGGCAGTCCAGTTCGCACGGCCACCACTCGTCCTCGTCCTCGGGCGTGCCGCGGGTGGCGGTGAAGAAGAGCATCCGGGCCTGCGCGGCGGGACCGTCGGCGCCGGACTCGGCGACCGGTCCGACCGCGATGCCCGCGGCCAGCAGCCGTTCCAGCGCGTCGCGCCCGGCCTCCAGCGGGACGTCCAGGACGTCGTGGACCATGCCGGTGGCGGTGACGAAGTTGGCCTGGGGCTGGTTCCGCACCCAGCGCTCGATCTGCGAGCGGTCCGTCGTCGACTGGGTCTGCCAGGCGAAGGACAGCGGATGGCGGGCCGGGGTGGGACAGCCCATGCGTTCACAGGAGCAGCGGTAGCCGACGGGGTGCGCGGCCGGGGCGATCGGCAGTCCCGCCGCGGCCACTGCCAGCAGCAGTCGCTCGCGCTCTCGTCCGGGGTCTTCGGCGGAGGCTTTCGGCCGCAGGCGCAGCCACTGGGAAATCCTGCTCTGCGCACCACGTTTGAAGCGGCCGGACTCAGACCCCACGGACCCCATGTATCCCCTCACCTCAACCGATGCCCGGCAGACCCTCAGGCAGACCCTGACATCGTCCCACCATCCCGCTGCCCTCGTGACCGCCCTCGCCCGCCGGGACACGGCCCGAAGGCTGACGAAAGGGTGGATTCCGGTCGATTGTTTCCGGCCGGGGCGGGTCGGTGACTTTGCTCACCGGGGGGTCACGGGGCGCACGTCCGGAGTTCATTCCGCTGTGCGGGGCCGGTGCGCGCCCCCGGTGCGCGCCCGTGCGCGCCCCGGTGCGCGCCCGTGCGCGCCCCGGTGCCGGCGGCAGCGTCGGGTGCCGCGCAAGGTACCGTGCCGGGCCCCGCGGCGACCCCGGCGCCCCGCGCCGCCCGCCCCGTGCTCAGCGCGGTGCGACGCCCCGCAGCACCCGGTCCACCAGTGCGTCCGTGAACGCGTGCGTGAGCGGGGCGGTGCGCATGAGCCAGCGGTACGTCAGAGGGCCGACGAGCATCTCCACCGTCAGGCGTAGATCCGTGTCCTCGGCGATCTGGCCGGCCTCCCGCGCGGTGCGCAGCCGCTGCTCGTACAGGGCGAGCTGCGGCTCCAGGAGCTGCTCGGTGAAGCGGGCCCCCAGCTCGGGGTCGGTCGCCCCGGCGGCGGTGAGGGCGCGGGCCGGGGCCTCGTAGGTCTCGTCGTTGAACTCGTCGACCGTGGCCCGGAGCACCTGCTTGAGGTCGGCGGCCAGGTCGCCGGTGTCCGGGAAGCCGGTCCAGCCGCCCTCCTCGGCCGCGTCCCCGGCCATCGCCAGCGAGGCTTCCAGCAGGACCGCCGCCTTGGACGGCCACCACCGGTAGATCGTCTGCTTGCCGACCCCGGCCCGGGCGGCGATGGCCTCGATGGTCAGTTTGTTGTAGCCCACCTCGCCGACCAGGGCGAGGGCCGCGTCCAGGATGGCCCGGCGGGAGCGGTCGCTGCGGCGCGAGGCGTCGGGAGTCTTTGCCATGTCCGTCAGTGTAATACGAGCCGAGACGTCTCGTCTTGAACCGTCGGAAATCCTTTCGTCGGCCAAATCACCCGAACAGTTCACTGCGCGGTGGGCTTGGAGGAGAGACGATTCTCCCAACTGTCTTCGTAGGGAGCCCTCTTTGCGCAGAGACGCCACACCCCGGCGCTACCTGATGTGCCCACCGGCACACTTCAAGGTCACGTACTCCATCAACCCGTGGATGGATCCCACGAAACCGGTGGACCTGCCCCTGGCACTCGCCCAGTGGGAGGACCTCCGTGACCGTTACCGCTCGCTCGGCCACACCGTCGAGGTCCTCGACCCCGTACCCGACCTGCCGGACATGGTCTACGCCGCCAACGGCGCGACCGTGGTCGACGGGAGGGTGCTCGGCGCCCGGTTCGCCCACCCGGAACGCGCGGCCGAGGCCGAGGCCCACCTGGCCTGGTTCCGCGCCCACGGCTACACCGAGATCCACGAGCCCGCCCACATCAACGAGGGCGAGGGGGACTTCGCGGTCACCGCGAGCTACGTGCTCTCCGGCCGCGGCTTCCGCTCCAGTCCGCTGTCGGCGGACGAGGCCCAGGAGTTCTTCGGCCGGCCGGTGATCGGCCTGGACCTGGTGGACCCCCGCTACTACCACCTGGACACCGCCCTCAGCGTGCTCGACGGCGACGAGGTCATGTACTTCCCGGAGGCCTTCTCGCCCGGCAGCCGGGCGGTGCTGCGCCGGCTCTTCCCCGACGCGCTGATCGCCACCGAACGGGACGCGGCGGTGCTGGGTCTGAACGCGGTTTCGGACGGCCGGCACGTGTTCCTGCCCCAGGCGGCGACCGGGCTGTTCGAACCGTTGCGGGAGCGCGGGTTCGAACCGGTCGGCATGGACCTGGGCGAGCTGCTCAAGGGCGGCGGCAGCGTGAAGTGCTGCACCCTGGAGCTCCGGGACTGACCGGAGCGGGCGCCCGGCCCCGGCCGCGGTCAGTCCGCGGCCGGCGGCCGGGCGTCGTCCTCGGCCGGCGGCCAGGCGTCGCCCCACTCGGCGTCCCGGGCGCCCTTGTACAGGTCGCCGTGGCGCTTGCTGACCGTGGCCCGGGTCAGGCCCTCCGCCTCCGGGCCGCACAGGTCGAGCAGGACCAGCCCCTTGCGGATCTGCGGCTTCCGGGTGATCCGGGAGACCACCGGGGCCGCCGGGAAGCGGACCGCCGCCACATAGCTGAACTTCTCGTCCTCGTACGCCAGCGAGCCGCCCTTCACCTGCCGGTGCAGGGAGGACCGGCTGACCCGGGCGGAGAAGTGGCACCAGTCCCGGCCCACCTCGATCGGGCAGGTCCCGTCGTGCGGGCAGGGCGCGGCCACCCGCAGCCCTGCCGCGATCAGCTGCTCCCGGGCCTCCCGGATGCGCAGGTAGCCCTCGGGGGTGCCCGGTTCGATCACCACCACCGCCTGTCCGGCGCGGGCCGCCTCGGCGACCACCGCCCGCCGGGCCTCGCCGGTCAGCTCGCCGAGCACGTACGAGACGGTGACCAGGTCCGCCTCCGGCAGGGTCAGCCCCGTCCCGATGACCGCCTTGCGCCACTCGGCGCCGCGCAGCACCTCCGACCCCGAGGCGGCCGCCAGTTCCCGGCCCAGGGTCAGGGCCGGTTCCGCCCAGTCCAGGACGGCCGTCCCGCGCGGCCCCGCCCAGGTGGCGTCCACGGCCCAGGTGGCCGCGCCGGTGCCGCCGCCCACGTCCACGTGCGACGCCGGGGTCCAGCCGGGGGCGGCGGACGCGAGTCCGTCCAGGGCCGCCCGTACCGCCTCGAAGGTCGCCGGCATCCGGTACGCCGCGTACGCCGCCACGTCGGAGCGGTCGCGCAGTACGGGGGCGTCCGTCGGGGTCCGCCCGCGGTAGTTGGCGATCAGCCGGTCGACGGCGGCCGCGGCCTGCTTGGGCGGCAGTCCGTCGAGGAGGCCGGCCAGTGCGGCCCGCAGGGATTCGGCGGAGGTGGAATCGGGGATCACCCGCGAAGTTTACGGCTCCCCGTGGTCCCCGGTGCCGCCCGCGGCGGGCGTGACCTCGCCCTTCTCCCCGGTCCCGCGGCGCTGCCACGGGCGGCCCAGTGCCGCGAAGCAGGCCACCGCGAGCAGCGCGCAGGTCAGCTGGACCACGGCCATCGGCACCGCCGTGTCCTCCCCGGCGATCCCGACCAGCGGGGAGGCCACCGCGCCCACCAGGAACGAGGAGGTGCCGAGCAGGGCGGACGCCGACCCGGCCGCGTGCGGGGTCCGCATCAGGGCCAGTGCGTTGGTGTTGGGAAGGACGATGCCCATCGCGGACATCACGGCGAACAGCGCGGCGGCGACCGGCACCAGTCCGACCTTTCCGAACACCCCGGAGGACATCAGCAGCAGCGCCACCGAGGCGGCGGTGATCACGGCCAGGCCCACCGCCAGCACCTTGTCCAGGCTGACGCGGCCGACCAGCAGCTTGCCGTTGATCTGGCCCGCGGCGATCAGGCCGACCGAATTCAGGCCGAAGAGCAGGGAGAAGGTCTGCGGGGAGGCGCCGTAGATCTCCTGCACCACGAAGGGCGAGGCCGATATGTAGGCGAACAGCACGGCGAAGGCGAAGCCGCCGGTCAGCATGTACCCGGCGAACCCCCGGTCGGCGACCAGTCCGCGCATGGTGCGCAGGGCCGCGCCGATCCCGCCGGTGTGCCGGCGTTCGGGCGGCAGGGTCTCGCCGAGGCCGCGCCACATCACCACGGTCAGCAGGGTGCCGACCGCGGTCAGGACGAGGAAGACGCCGCGCCAGTCGGAGAAGCGCAGCACCTGGCCGCCGATCAGCGGGGCGACGATCGGGGCGACCCCGGATATGAGCATCAGGGTGGAGAAGAAGCGGGCCATCTCCACGCCGTCGTAGAGGTCGCGCACGATCGCGCGGGCGATCACGATGGCGGCCGATCCGGCCAGGCCCTGGAGCAGCCGGAAGCCGATGAGCATGCCGGCGGTCGGGGCGAACGCGCAGACCGCGGTGGCCAGCACGTACATCACCATGCCGATGGTCAGAGGGCGCTTGCGGCCCCACTTGTCGCTCATCGGCCCGATGACCAGCTGGCCCACGGCCATGCCGGCCAGGCAGGCGGTGAGGGTCAGCTGGATGGTGGCCGCGGGGCTGTTCAGGGCCGTGGTGACCTGCGGCAGCGCCGGCAGGTACATGTCCATGGACAGCGGGGGGAGGGCGGAGAGCCCGCCGAGGACGAAGGTGACGAGCAGCCCGGTCCGGCGGGCGGCGGCGGTGGCCGGGGGCGTCGTGGCCGCGGGCAGGCCGGCGGTGGGCGTGCCGGCGACGGGTGTGCCGGCTGCGGGCGCGGTGGCCGCGGGTGCGCCCGTTGCCGTGGCCGGCGGGGACGTTGCGGAAGAGGAATCCGGTACAGGACCTCTCTCGGACATCTGGCGCTCCACTCTGATCGTCATCTTTTCAACATCCCCGACCCGTTCATGTTCTCAGCTGTCGGAACGTCCCGGGCGGTGAGCGCGGTGTGACGTACTCTCCCGCAACATGAACGACACGAGCGGGAACAAGATCGCTGTTGTGACCGGTGCCGGTTCGGGCATCGGGCGTTCCGTGGCCCTGGCCCTGGCCGAGGGCGGCTGGTCCCTCGCGGTGGCGGGGCGCCGGCCGGAGCCGCTGGAGGCCATGGCCGAGGCGGCGCGGGCGGTCCGGCCGGACGCCGAGGTGCTGTGCGTACGGGCGGACGTGAGCGACCCGCAGGACGTGGCGGCGCTGTTCGCGGCCGTGCGCGAGCGGTACGGCCGGCTGGACCTGCTCTTCAACAACGCGGGCACCTTCGGCCCGGCCGGGGTGCCGGTCGAGGACATCGCCTACGAGGCCTGGAAGCAGGTCGTCGACGTCAACCTGACCGGCGCGTTCCTGTGCGCTCAGGCGGCCTTCCGGATGATGAAGGAGCAGGACCCGCAGGGCGGCCGGATCATCAACAACGGCTCCATCTCCGCCCACGTGCCGCGCCCGAACTCGATCGCCTACACCGCGACCAAGCACGCCATGACCGGCCTCACCAAGTCGCTCTCCCTCGACGGCCGCCCGTACCGGATCGCCTGCGGCCAGATCGACATCGGCAACGCGGCGACCGAGATGACCGAGCGGATGCAGACGGGCATCCTGCAGGCCAACGGACAGCTCGCGGTCGAGCCGGTGATGGACGCTGCCGACGTGGCCCGCACCGTCCGGCACATGGCGGAGCTGCCGCTTGGGGCCAACGTGCAGTTCGCGACCGTGATGGCCACCGCCATGCCGTACATCGGGCGGGGCTGACCGCGGACGCGGCGGGGGCGGCCCGGCCTGTGGGATGGTGATCGGGTGAGCACACTGGAAGACCTGGTCAGGTTGCGCCGGGCGCGCGACCTGATGGACCGCTCCTACGCCGAGCCGCTCGACGTCCCGGCGCTGGCCAGGGTCGCCCTCATGTCACCGGGACATTTCTCGCGCAGCTTCCGGGCCGCTTACGGCGAGACCCCGTACAGCTACCTGATGACCCGCCGGATCGAACGGGCCAAGGCGCTGCTGCGCCGGGGCGACCTGACGGTAACGGAGGTCTGTTTCGAGGTCGGCTGTACCTCGCTGGGCTCGTTCAGTTCGCGCTTCACCGAGCTGGTGGGGGAGACCCCGAGCGCCTACCGGGCCCGCGACCACGAGGAGGGCGCCCCCATCCCGGCCTGCATCGCGAAGATCCGCACCCGGCCGGTCAGGAACGGAGAAGCGAAGCCCGACCCCCGCGCGTAGCGTGTGGCGCATGGACATCAAGGTTTCCCAGTGCTTCATCGCCGTCGACGACCACGACAAGGCGCTCGCCTTCTACCGCGACGTGCTCGGCCTGGAGGTCGTCAACGACGTCGGCTTCGAGGGGATGCGCTGGGTGACCGTGGGCTCGCCCTCGCAGCCCGGTGTGGAGATCGTCCTCGAACCGCCGCTGGCGGACCCGAACGGCTCGTCCGCCGACCGGCAGGCCATGGCCGAACTGCTGGCGAAGGGCCTGCTGCGCGGGGTCATCTTCACCACCGACGACGTGGACGCCACCTTCGAGCGGATCCAGGCAGCCGGCGGCGAGGTGCTGCAGGAGCCCATCGACCAGCCCTACGGCGTCCGCGACTGCGCCTTCCGCGACCCCGCCGGCAACATGCTCCGCTTCAACCAGCCGCGCAAGGGCTGACCCCCGGCCGCAAGGCAGAGCCCCCGGCCCCAACGGCAGAGCCCCGCCCGGCCGGCCACGGGAATGGCGGGGCCCGAGGGGCAGTTGGGGTGTACATGACTGACGTACTGCGTTACACCGCCTTCTCCGCGGACCCGGACGGCGGCAACCCCGCCGGGGTCGTCCTGGACGCCTCCGGACTCGACGGAGCGGCGATGCTGGGCATCGCCGCCGACCTCGGATACAGCGAGACCGCCTTCCTCACCGCGCCGCCGGACACCCAGGCCGGCGAGCCGGGCCGCGCCTTCACCGTCCGCTACTTCAGCCCCAGGACCGAGGTGCCCTTCTGCGGCCACGCGACGGTGGCCACCGCGGTGGCGCTGGCCGAGCGGATCGGGCCGGGCGAGCTGCTGTTCACCACCCAGGCAGGGCCCGTCCCGGTGACGGTCACGCAGGAGGGCGGCACCCTGCGGGCCACCCTCACCAGCGTCGAGCCGCACGTCGAGGCCGTGGCCGACGACGATCTCGCCGAGGCACTGGCCGCACTGGACTGGCCCGCCGCCGACCTCGACCCGGCGATCCCGCCGCGCATCGCCTACGCCGGCGCCCGCCACCTGGTGCTCGGCGCCGCCACCCGCGCCCGGCTCGCGGACCTCGCCTACGACTTCCCGCGCCTGGAGGCCCTGATGCGCCGCCTGGACCTGGTCACGGTCCAGCTGGTGCACCGGTCCGGAGACCGGGAATTCCACGTACGGAACCCCTTCCCGGTCGGCGGGGTCGTCGAGGACCCCGCCACCGGGGCCGCGGCCGCCGCCTTCGGCGCGTACGCCCGCGAGCTGGGCCTGGTCCCGGACGAGGCCGTGCTCACCCTCCACCAGGGCGAGGACATGGGCCGGCCCGGAGTGCTGACGGTCGAGCTGCGTGCGGGCGACCCGCGGGTGCGGGTCGGCGGCGAGGGCGCCCGGATCGCCTGAGGATCCGCAAGACGGAAACGCCGGAGCCGGCGGAGGCGTACACGCCCTCCGCCGGCTCCGGCGTTTCCCGTCCTCTGCCGACGACCGGCTCTTCTGCCGAGGGGCCGACGATCGGTTGCCGAGGAGCCGGGGATCAGTTCTCGGTCGTCTTGGCCAGCGACGACGCCGCCTTCACCAGCCGGCCCACCCAGTCCGTGCCCAGGAACAGCAGCAGCGCCGGGACCACGTACAGGGCCCACACCCACACCTGCAGCACGGTGGGGTCCGGCTGGAAGTTGAAGGTGCCCTTGAGCAGGGTGCCGTACCAGCTGTCCGGCGGGATCGTGGCGCTCACGTCGAACGCCTTGTCCGTCAGCCCGCCCAGGAAGTCCGCTTCCTGCAGGTCGTGGATGCCGTACGCGAGCACGCCCGCCGCGACCACCACCAGCAGACCGCCGGTCCAGGTGAAGAAGCGCGCCAGGTTGATCCGCAGCGCACCCCGGTAGAACAGCCAGCCCAGCACGATCGAGGAGCCGATGCCCAGCAGGACGCCGGTCAGCGGGCCGGCGCCGTCACCGGCCGCCTTCACCGAACGCCAGACGAACAGCGAGGTCTCCAGGCCCTCCCGGCCGACGGCGAGGAAGGCGGTGGTCACCAGGGCCCCGGTGCCCATGGCCAGGGCCGCGTCGAGCTTCTCGTGCAGCTCGGCCTTCAGGTGCCGCGCGGTGCGCTTCATCCAGAAGACCATCCAGGTCACCAGGCCCACGGCGACGATCGACAGGGTCCCGCCGATCGCCTCCTGCGCCTCGAAGGTGAGCTCCTGGGTGCCGAATTCGAGGGCGGCGCCGAAGGCCAGGCTGACGCCGGCCGCGATGCCGACCCCGAGCCAGAGCGCCGGCAGCCGGTTCCGGTGGCCCGTCTTCACCAGGTAGGCCACCAGGATGCAGACGACCAGGCTGGCCTCCAGGCCCTCCCGGAGACCGATCAGATAGTTGCTGAACATGTGCGTCGCCCCCTACGAGAACAGCGCCCGGCCCCACCAGTCGTCCTTGTCGCGGACGCCCGGAGGAACGGCGAAGACGGCCGAACTCACGTGCTGGATGTACTCGTTGAGGACGTCGGCCTTCGCCAGCTTGCGCTGGATCGGGATGAAGCCCTTGCGCACGTCGCGCTGGTAGGCCAGGAAGAACAGGCCCGCGTCGAGCCGGCCCAGTCCGTCCGTGCCGTCGGTGAAGGAGTAGCCGCGGCGCAGGATGGTCGCCCCGTCGTTGGTGTCGGGGTGCGCGAGGCGGACGTGCGCCTCCGGCTTCATCGCCTTCAGGAACGGCTCGTCGCGCTCCTTGGACTTGCCGACCGGCGCGCCCTCGGCCTTGTCCCGGCCGAAGATGTCCTCCTGCTCCTGGAGCGGCGTACGGTCCCAGATCTCGATGTTCATCCGGATCCGCCGGGCCACCAGGTAGGAGCCGCCCGCCATCCAGGCCGAGGCGCCCGGCACGTCCTTGTCCGCGACCCAGACGTGCTTCTCCAGGGCGGCCGTGTCGGTGCCGGAGATGTTCCGGGTGCCGTCCTTGAAGCCCATCATGTTGCGCGGGGTCTGCTCCTCGGGGGTGGTCGAGGAGGTCTTCCCGAAGCCGAGCTGCGACCAGCGCATCACGGTCTTGCCGAAGCCGATGCGGGCCAGCTGCCGGATGGCGTGCACGGCGACCTGGACGTCGTCGGAGCACGCCTGCACGCAGATGTCGCCGTGGGAGAGGGCCGGGTCCAGGTTGTCGCCGGGGAACAGCTCCAGGTCGACGAGCGCCTCGGGGCGCTTGCCCTCCAGGCCGAACCGGTCCTTGGCGAACAGCGAGGCGCCGAAGCCGATGGTGAGGGTGAGCCGGGACGGCTTGAGGCCGAGCGCCTCGCCGGTGTCGTCCGGCGGGGCCTCGGGCAGCCCGCCGACGGCGCCCTCGCCGACCGGCAGGCCGGCGGTCATCCGCTCGGCGGCGCGGGTCCAGTCCTTGAGGAGCTGGACCAGCTCGGCCCGGTCCTTGGTCTTCACGTCGAACGCGGCGAAGTGCAGCCGGTCCTGGACGGCACTGGCGATGCCCGCCTGGTGCGCGCCGTGGAAGGGCACGGCCGCCCCGGTCAGCGCGGCCGGCACGCTGTCCGGGCCGCTGCGCAGCACGGCGGCGGTCCCGCCGGCCGCGGCGGCGCCGAGCGCGAGCCCGGCACCGCCCCAGCCGAGGACCGAGCGGCGGGAGGGGGCGGAGGCGGTGGTGCCGCCGGCCGCCGGGTCCGCCGCGGGGGCCGGGTCCACCGACGCCGCCCCGTCCTTCACGTCCTTCTTCTCCGTCATCTGAGGACTCCCCGACTACTTGGCGACGGCCGCGGCGAGCTTCGACAGCGGCTCGCCGAGCGCGCTGACGGCGTCGGAGAGCTCCTTGCGCTGCGGCTCGCCGACCTGGTCGTAGGACTGGAACTCGTAGCCGTTCCGGTCGGCGCGGTACTTGTCGAGCAGCGTGTTCATGGCGGCGAACTGCTTGTCCAGCTCGGCGGCCAGGGCCGGGTCGGCCTTCGAGGCGTGCGGCTTGAGCAGCTCGTACGCCTTCTGCGCGCCCTCGACGTTGGCCTTGAAGTCGACCAGGTCGGTGTGGCTGTAGCGCTCTTCCTCGCCCGTGACCTTGCCGGAGGCGACCTCGTCCAGGAGCTCCTTGGCGCCGTTCGCCATCGAGGTCGGGGTGATCTCCGCCTGGCCGACCCGCTTCTGCCAGTCGGTGAGGTCGGCCATCAGCTTGTCGGCGAGCCCCTTCTCGGTGTCGCCGATCTTGCCGTCCTGCCACAGCGCCTTCTCCAGGCGGTGCCAGCCGGTCCAGTCCTTGGCCGGGTCCTGGCCGGCCTCCAGGCCGTCCTCGCGGACGTCGACCTTCGGGTCGATGTCGCCGAAGGACTCGGCAACCGGCTCGGTGCGCTCCCAGCCGATGCGGGAGGCGGCGTACGCCTTCTTCGCGGCCTCCACGTCACCGGCCTTGACGGCGTCGGCGAACGCCTGGGCCTTGGGGAGCGTCTCCTCGGCCTGCTGCAGCACGTACTTGCGGTACTCGGCGACCGCGGCGTCCAGCTCGGGGCTGCGCTTCTGGGCGGTGCCGGCGCCGGTGGCCTTGACCTTCTGGCGGATGCCGTCGCCCTTCATGCCGGGCTTGCAGGCGATCTCGTAGTCGCCGGCCTTGATCTCGGCGGTGATGGTGGTCTTGGTGCCGGGGCCGATGTTCTCGCGCTCGGTCACGATCCGGTCGTCCGGGAAGAGGACGTAGACCTCGGTGACCTTGGAGCCCTTGTTCTCGACCTCCAGGGCGACCTTGCCGGCCGGGAACTCCTTGACGGAGACCTCGCAGGAGGTGTCGGTGGCCTTGACCCGGATCACGTCCGCGTCGCCCGACTCGGTCTTCTTCGAGCAGCCGGTGACCGCGGTCACGGCGGCGACGACGGCCACCGCGGCGGCGGCGGTGAGACGAGAGGTTCGGCGGGCGGGGCGCATGGAGGCTCCTGACAGATTCGGCGTGGGGCCGCCCAGAGCGGAGGACGGGCCGGTGAGGCGGACCTAACTTAGCCGAGCCTTACTTGCCTGCAGAACCCTCTTGCGGTGATCCGTGTCACAAGACCCGGCGCAGGGTGCGGGACCGTCACGGGGTCATCACGGTCGCCTCAAGAGGCGGACACGGGGGCGCCAAGGTGGAGTCAAGTGCGGTTCAAATCAGGCGCTTTCATGGTAAATGTCCGGCATTTCCCTTCTGTTCCGTACGTGCTGTGCGGCCGGTCGGGGTTCGATCGGTTCACCCGCGGACCGGGAGCACCAGCGGGGACCCGGTCCGCGGGTGCCGCAGCACCTCCACCGGCTGGCGGTACACCCGGCTCAGCAGCCCGTCCTCGAACACCTCGCCCGGCGGCCCGGCCACCGCGACGCGGCCGCCGTGCAGCACCGCCACCCGGTCCGCGTGCGCCGCCGCCAGCCCCAGGTCGTGCAGGACGACCACCACGCCGTCCCCGGCCGCGGCCCGCTCCCGGCAGATCCGCAGCACCAGTTCCTGGTGCCGCAGGTCCAGCGCCGCGGTCGGCTCGTCGAGGAGCAGCAGCGGGGCGCGCTGGGCCAGCACCCGGGCCAGTGCCACCCGGGCCCGCTCGCCGCCGGACAGCGCGGAGAAGGGCCGGGCCGCGAAACCGGTGACCTCGGTGGCGGCCATCGCCGCGGCCACCGCCGCCCCGTCCTCCTCCTCGTGCGGAGTACCGGACCAGGGCGCCCGGCCCATCCGCACCACCTCCGCCACCGGGAACGGGAAGGACAGCGAGGCAGCCTGGGGCAGCACGGCGCGGCGCAGCGCCAGATCGGCCGCCGACCACTCGCCGACCGGGCGCCCGCCGACCCGTACGGTCCCGCCCGCGGCCGGCAGGTCGGCGGCCAGAGCCGCCAACAGGGTGGACTTGCCCGCACCGTTGGGCCCGACCAGGGCGAGCACCTCACCGGCGCGGGCGGTCAGATCGATACCGGTCAGCACCTCCCGCTGCCCGAGCCGGACCCGCAGGCCGGCGGCCTCGGCGAGCACGGTGCCCGGTGCGGCGGGTGCCGGGACGCTGCACCGGCTGCGGCCGAACAGCCTTCCGGCGGGCCGGTCGAACAGCCTTCCGGCGGGCCGGCCGAAGAGCCTTCCGGCGGGCCGGCCGGAGGCCTTCGTGCCGACGGGAGCGGTGCCGTGCCTCATGCCCAGCCTCCCTGCTTGCGGCGGGTGCGGCGCAGCAGCCAGAAGAAGAAGGGGCTGCCGAGCAGTGCGGTGAGCACGCCGAGGGGGAGTTCGGCGGGCTGGGCGAGCGTACGGGCGGCCAGGTCGCCCGCGACCAGGACCACGGCTCCGGCGACGGCGCTGCCGGGCACCAGGAAGCGGTGGCCGGGGCCGTTGGCCATCCGCAGCAGGTGCGGAACGAGCAGGCCGACGAAGGTGATGACGCCGGCGACGGCGACCGCGGCGGCGGTCAGCAGGGCCACCACCAGGATCAGTGCGACCCGCAGCCGCTCCACGTCCACGCCCAGGTGCCGGGCCGGCCGCTCGCCGAGGGCGAGCAGGTCCAGGCGGCGGGAATGGAGGGGAGCGGCCAGCAACCCGGCGGCGGCACAGGGGAGTACGGCGAGCACCTTGGGCCAGGTGGCCTGGGCCAGCGAGCCGAGCTGCCAGAAGGTGATCTGGTTGACCTGGCCGCTGTCCGCGAAGAAGACGGACAGGCCGATGAGGGCACCCGCGAAGGCGTTGACCGCGATGCCGGTGAGGATGAGGGTGACCACCTCGGTCCTGCCGCCGCTACGGGACAGCAGGTAGACGGCCCCGACGGTGATCAGTCCGGCGGCGAACGCGCAGGCGGTGACCGTCCAGGTGCCGAGGAACGACAGCCCCAGCCCGATGGCGGCGACCGCGCCCACGGCGGCCCCGGCGGAGATGCCGATGACCCCGGGCTCGGCGAGCGGGTTGCCGAACACCCCCTGCATCAGCGCGCCCGCGCACCCCAGGGAGGCGCCGACCAGCAGCGCGAGCACCACCCTGGGCAGCCGCACGTTCCACAGGACGCTCTCGCCCACCCGGTCGAGCGGGGCTCCGCCGAGGCCGAGGCGGTGCTGGACGGAGGAGAGGACGTCGGTGGTGGGGATCTCGTAGGCACCGGTCCCGGCGGACACCAGCGCGAGCGCCACCAGGGCGGCGGCCAGGGCGGGTCCCAGCCACCGGGCCCGGCTCGGGCGGGCCGGGACGGCGGCGGGCCGGGGGGCCTGCGTCCGGTGCTCTTCGCGTTCGGGGGGTGCGGGAGGCGCGGGGGTGCCGCGCAGTTCGTCGTGGGCCGCGGTCACTTGGTCCCCGTCGGGCCGGGCCCGTAGAGCTGGGCGATCAGCGAGGCCAGCACCCGGTCGGTACGCGGGCCGTAGTTGAGGAGGAGGCCGTCGTCGACGGTGAGCACGCGGCGGTCGAGCCCGGCCGGGGTCTGCGCGACGCCCGGGATCTCCACCAGGCCCTTGATGCCGCCGACCGATTCCAGCCCCTTGGTCATGACCAGGACCGCGTCGGGCGCGGCGGCGGCCAGCGCCTCGCTGGTGATCGGGGTGAAGTCCTTGGCCAGTCCCGACTCCTTGCCCGCGTCCACCGCGCCGGCCGCCTCCAGCAGCGAGGAGGCCCCGGAGTCGGCGCCGCCCAGCAGATAGACGGAGGCGGAGCCGCGCAGGTAGAGGAAGGCGACCCTGGGCTTCCTCGGCCCGGCGGCGGGCGCCTTGGCGCGGGCGGCCGCGATCCGGTCGGCGGTGCGCCGTTCGAGCTCGGCGCCGGCCCCTGGGACGCCGAGCGCCGCGGCCACCGCGCGGATCCGTACCGGTACGTCGTCCAGGGACTTGGCCGGGGGCAGCACCAGCAGCGGGATCCCGGCGTCGCGGATCTGCTGCACCGCCTCGGCGGGGCCGGTGGTGGTCTCGGCGAGCACCAGCGTGGGGCGCAGCGACAGCACGCTCTCCGCCGACACGTCGTGGGCGCGGGTCACCACCGGGAGGCGGGCGGCCTGTTCGAAGGTGGTGGTGACGTCCCGGGCGACGGCCTTTCCGCCCAGCCCGAGGGTGTGCACGATCTCGCCCAGGCTCCCGGTGAGCGGCACGATCCGGTCGGCCGAAGTGACGGTGACCCGGCGGCCGTCGGCCGAGCGGACCGTGACCGGCAGCGCGGGAACGGGCACGGAGGCCAGGGGTTCCACCCGGTCCGGTGCGGCGGCGGGGGCGGCCACGGGACCGGGTCCCGCCCCGCCGCCGTCCGCGCCGCAGCCCGTCAGGGCGAGGGCCAGGGCCATGGCGAGGGCCAGGGCGGCCGACCCGAGGGCTGTGCGGCGGAAGGGAGTTGGTCTGGCGGGCGTGGGCACGAAGGCACCGTCCTGTCGTCCGGCTGGTCCGGAGCTGGTCCGGCTGTCTGGCTCGTTCGGCTGTCCGGCTGTCCGGCTGTCCGGCTGTCCGGCTGTCTGGCTCGTCCGTCTGGTCTGGCTCGTCCGGTTTTCGATGGCCGGGCGACCGGGGGCTTGCCAAACCCGGCCCGAGATAGCTTAGGTTAGCCTAACCTTACTCACCAGGCCCTGGAGGGGACTTCCATGTCCGGACGACCAGCCCGCGCGCTCGGCGCCGTACTCCCGGTGGCCCTGCTGGCGGCCCTCTCGGTGGTGCTGCTCCCGGCGGGCACCGCCGAGGCTGCGCCCCGTACGCTGCAGGGCGGCCGGCTCGACTGGGGCATCAGATCCTCCTTCCAGACTTATGTCACCGGCCCCGTTGCGAAAGGCGCTTTCCGGCTGAAGGAAGGTGCCGCCACGGCCGGCGGGAACCTCTTCCGCTTCCACTCCGCCACCGGGTCCCACGACCCCGGAACGGGCAGCCTGGACGCCGCGTTCACGGGCGGGGTGCAGTTCCAGGGCCACCGGAAGCCGGACGGCTCCCACGAACTGGACCTGACCGTGAGCCACCCCGTGGTCAGGATCGCCGGCGGCACCGGCACCCTTTACGTCGACGTGGCGGGCCGGGCCAAGGACACCGGCACCGTCACCGAACAGAAGGGCGTCCCCTTCGCCTCGCTCTCCCTGACCGGCGCGAACCCGGCCGGGCTGAAGGGCGGCGACGACACCCGGATCGCCCTGGACGCCGTACCCGCCACCCTCACCGAGGAGGGCGCGAAGTCCTTCGCCGGCTACTACCCGGCGGGCACCGCACTCGACCCGGTCACGCTGTCCGCGGACGTACGGGCCCCCGGCGCGGCCACCTCTTCGCCGAGTGCCCCGCCGACCGACGGCCCGCCGGGGCAGGGGGCCTTCGCCGACGCCGCCGTCGACTGGGGCGTCCGCCGTACCTTCCGCGAGTACGTGACCGGCCCGATCGGGCAGGGCGGGTGGCAGCTCACCGAAGGTGCCCTGGATGGGGGCGCACTGTTCCGCTTCCCGCAGGGCAAGGGCTCGTACGACGATCGGAAGGGCACCGTCGAAGCGGCCTTCGCGGGGGCCGTCCGCTTCACCGGAGCCCACCTCGACCTCAAGCTCGGCAAGGTCACCGTCAAGGTCGGCGACGGCAAGGGCGTACTGTCCGCCGACGTCACCGCCGCCGGGCGCACCGAACCGGCGGTCGCGCTGGTCGAGTTCGATGCCAGGGGCCTGAAGGCCGAGGGCGGGCTGGTCACCCTCGCCGAGGCCCCCGCCACCCTCACCGGGGGCGGATCCAGGGCCTTCGGCTCCCTGTACAAGCCGGGCACCGAGATGGACCCGGTCTCGCTGTCGGTGGCCCTCACCCCCTCGGCGGCACTGCCGTCCCTGCCCGACCTGGGCTCCGCCGGCCCGACCGCGGCGGCAACCGCCCCGGCCGCAGAGCCGTCCGGTGCCGCGCCGCCCGCCGCGGGGGAGTCCGGCTCCGGCCCGGACGCCGGGACCTACGTCGCGTTCGGCGCGGCCGCGCTGGTCCTGGCCGGCGGCGTCACGGGCCTGGCAGTCCGCAGGCGTCGGGCGGCCGCGGCAGCGCGGACCGCGGCCGGGGGCCCGGTCCCGCAGGACTGACCTCCCGTCACCCCACCTCTTCCTCCTCGGCTCTCTTCCCCTTCTCCCCTGCTCCTTCTCCTCTTCCTTCTCCTTCTCATTCGCTCAGGAGTCGCTCAGCCATGTCCTCCTCCCCTTACCGAAGCCCGCTCGCGCTCGCCGCGGCCGCCCTCACCGCCGTCGCCCTCGGCGCGACCACCCTCTCCCTCCCCGGCACCGCCACCGCAGCGGAAGGCCCCGCCACCCCGCTGAAGGTCACCGGCGGCACCCTGGACTGGGGGGTCAAGGCGAGCTACCGCGCCTACGTGACGGGCATGGCCGCCGGCACCATCGCCGTCGCGGACGGGGCGCAGCGCAACGCCGACGGAACCTTCCGGTTCGGTTCCGCCACCGGCCTGTACGACCCGGCCGGGCACGTGGTCAAGGCGGCCTTCAAGGGCAGCGTGACCTTCTCCTCGCCCGCCCCGCCCGCCGGCCACGGCTTCGAGGTCAAGCTCTCCGACTTCCGTATCGACAGCGGCACCCGGCAGGTGACCGCGGACGTCACCAAGGGCGGCACCACCGCGCAGGACGTGCCCCTGGCCACCGCGGCCTTCACCGGCCCGGACATGACGGGACTGGCCACCACCCTCACCAAGCAGGCGGCGGACTCCCTCGGCTCGGCCACGTACGAGAACAAGCCGGGCGACCCGCTTACCGCGAAGCTGGAGTTCGAGCGGCCGGGCCCGAAGCCCACGGGCACCTCCGGCACCACCCCTTCCCCGACCGCGACGAAGACCCCGACCAAGGCCCCGAACCCGACGAAGACCCCGACACAGCCCCCCACCAAGCCCCCGGCGAAGACTCCGAGCACGACGAAGACCCCCGCCCCGCCGCGGACCGGCAGCCCGGCCCCCGCCGGCCCGCAGAAGCTTGTCGCGGGCAAGGCCACCTGGGGCATGAAGGAGTCCTTCCGCCGCTACGTGCAGAACGCGGGCGGCACGGTCACCCCGGCCGGGGGCGCCGTACGGAACGGCGAACTCTTCGACTTCGCCCTCGGCAAGGGCGACCTCGACACCAAGAACAAGAAGCTGAACGCCTCCTTCGACGGCAGCCTGAACTTCCGCTACGCCGCCCACGGCATCGACATGACATTCAGCGGCCTGCGCGTCCGGGCGGCCGGCGGCACCGGCACCCTGGTGCTCGACGTCAGGACCGCCTCCGGCACCAAGGCGGCGGTGCCCTTCGCCACCCTCGACCTCTCGAAGGCCGACTACCGGGCCGTCAACGGGGCGTTGGCGCTGAACGGGGTCCCGGCGGTCTTCACCGCCCAGGGCGCCGCCGTCTTCGCCAACGGCACCACCGGCTCCATGTACCGGGAGGGCCAGGCCATCGACCCGCTGACCCTCTCCGTGACCGTGGACCGCAACGCACCCCTCCCGGCCGGCTCCGCCGGCACCTCCGGCTCCGGAGGCACTTCCGGCTCCGACGGCACCGCCCGGGGCGGCGGCAGCCTGGCCTCGACCGGCGCCGAGGTGCCGGCCGGCAGCCTGCTCGCCGCCTCCGGGGTGGTGGTCGCCGCAGGTGCCGGCTCCCTGCTCCTCGCCCGCCGCAGCAGGACGCCGCGCCGCTGAGCGTGCTCCACGTGCTTCAATGCCCGCGTGAACGATCTCGACGTGCTCCTGGTCTTCTGCGCGGGTGACGGACGGTACGGCAACCGGCTCGGTGTCGTCCGGGACGGGCGTACCTGCCCGGACGACGCCGGCAGGCAAGCCCTCGCGGCCGAACTCGGCTACAGCGAGACGGTGTTCGTCGACGACCCCGAGCGAGGGATCGTCGACATACGCACCCCCGGAACGCGGATGTCCTTCGCCGGGCATCCGCTGGTCGGTGTGGCCTGGCTGCTCGACATAGAGGAGCTGAACCCGCCCGCCGGGCCCGTCTGGGCGCGCGACGACGGCGAGTTCACCTGGATCACGGCCCGCCCGGAGTGGGTCACGGCCAAGCGGACGCAGCAGTACGCCAGTCCGGCGGAGGTGGACGCGCTCCCGGCGCCGCCGCCGGGCGAGGGCTGGCTCTACGCCTGGGCCTGGGAGGACGAGACCGCGGGCCGGATCCGGGCCCGCGGTTTCCCGCGCCGCCCGGACGGGGCCATCACCGAGGACGAGGCGACCGGTTCGGCGGCCCTGCTGCTGACGGCCCAGCTGAACCGCGCCCTGAACATCACCCAGGGTGCGGGTTCGCAGATCCTGACCGCACCGGGACCCGACGGCACGGTCGAGATCGGCGGCCGGGTCCGCTTCGCCGAGCCCCCGCGGTAGGCCGGACGGCTGGAATTCGGCGCGGGCGCGCAAAGGCTGCCGCCGTGCTGCGACGAGGGAACGGCAGGCTGCTCCGGGGTCGGACCACGGAGGAGGAGACCGTATGGATCGCAGCAGGCAGAAGTCGGTTTTGGGCCCGCTTCCAGGGCGGCGGCGGAAATGGGCGGTCGGCGGCGCTCTGGCCTCGCTCGTCCTCGTCCTGCTCGGAACGGGGGCGGGCTCTGCCCCGGCCCGGGAGAACCCGGACGGGACGGGAACGGGAAGGGCCATCGCGGGATCTCCGCCGGTAACCGATCCGTGCGGCCCTCGACGACCCGGTGGGGACGACCTCCTGGACGACTGGGGCGGCGGTGGCGGGGACGACTGCCAGGCCGGAGCCACCGGAGCCACCGGCCCACAGGGGCAGGCCGGTCCGACCGGTCCGACCGGGCCGACCGGCCCCGGGGGTCCGGCGGGCGACACCGGCCCCACGGGACCCACCGGATCGGCGGGCCCCACGGGCCCGACCGGACCGGGTGGCGGTGACCCGGGCGCTACGGGCCCGACGGGCGCGACCGGCCCGATCGGGCCTACCGGTCCCACCGGTCCCACCGGGCCGACCGGCCCTCAGGGGCAGCCGGGCACGTCCGGTACGCCGGGCGGCCAGGGTGCCACCGGCCCGACAGGACCCACCGGCCCGACCGGCCCCCAGGGGCAGCCCGGCACGTCCGGTACGCCGGGCGGTCCCGGTGCCACCGGCCCCACGGGCCCGACCGGCCCCACGGGTCCCACAGGCCCGGCCGGTGCCACGGGTGCGGCCGGGACCGGCGGGCTCGGCGCGCCCCTCACCGAGGAGTTGGGCAACACGGTGGAGGTCCAGCCGGGGCAGACCGGGACGAGCACCGCTCAGTGCCCGGAGGGCATGACCGCCGTCTCCGGCGGGTGGGGCGGCTTCGGGCTCGTCCCGCACTTTTCCACCCGGGGCGCCGTCAACACCATCGGCGACAGCTGGGTTGTCGCCTTCACCAACAACGGCAGCGAGCCCCAATCAGGGCAGGCCGTGGTGTACTGCGCACCCCTGCAGTAGCGGGGGCGGGCTACGCGGACTGGGGGAACTGTTCCCCCAGTTCGCGGAAGACCGCGCCGTTGAAGTCGAAGGCGCGCTTGCACTCGTCGATGATGCGCTGCTTCTCCAGGTCGTCGGCCGCGATCGCGTCCAGCAGCTCCCGGTACATCCGCTTGAACGCGGCCGGATTGCCGATCGACTCGAACACGTAGAACCGGACGCCGTCGCCCTTCCGCTCGAAGCCCCAGGTCCGCTCCGCCTTGTCGCGGATGATCTGGCCGCCGGAGAGGTCGCCGAGGTAGCGGGTGTAGTGGTGGGCCACGTAGCCCCCGGGCCAGCCGTCCGCGCATTCCGCGACCCGGGCCGCGTACGCCTCGGTGGCCGGCAGGGCCACGGCCGTCTCGCGCCAGCGCGGTCCGCGCAGGTGCGCCAGGTCCCGCTCGATCTCGGCCACCCGCATCAGCTCGGGACGTATGAAGGGACCGGCCACCGGGTCGTCCCTGAGGCCCTCCGCCCCGTCCTCCAGGGCCCGGTAGACGAACCACAGCTGCTCGGTGTAGCGCGCGTACGCGTCCACCCCGAGCCGGCCGCCGAGCAGGTCGCTCATGAAGGTCGAGGTCTCGGCCTCGGTGTGCTGCTCGTGCGACGCGACGCGGATGACGGTCGAGAAGGCGTCCAAGACAGGACCTCCAGGGGAAGGCGGACGGGTGCGGCGGCAGCGCCGCCACACCGATCCTGCTACTTAGGCTTACCTAAGTCAATGTGTTGCCGACAGGCTGTCGGTAAATGCATCCCCTGTCCGGCGCCCGGGAAAACGCCCGCCCGGAAACGCCCGGCCCGGAAACGCCCGGCCCGGAATCCCCGGCGGCTAGGGCAGCGTGAGGATGTCCGCGCCGCTCTCCGTCACCACCAGGGTGTGCTCGAACTGCGCGGTCCGCTTCCGGTCCTTGGTGACCACCGTCCAGCCGTCCTCCCACATGTCGTACTCGTGGGTCCCCAGCGTCAGCATCGGCTCGATGGTGAAGGTCATCCCGGGCTCGATCACGGTGGTGGCGTGCGGGCTGTCGTAGTGCGGGATGATCAGGCCGGAGTGGAAGGACGAGTTGATGCCGTGGCCGGTGAAGTCCCGGACCACGCCGTAGCCGAAGCGCTTCGCGTACGACTCGATGACCCGGCCGATGATGTTGACCTGGCGGCCCGGCTTGACCGCGTTGATGGCCCGCTTCAGCGCCTCCCGGGTGCGCTCGACCAGGAGCCGCGACTCCTCGTCGACGTCACCGCACAGGTAGGTGGCGTTGTTGTCGCCGTGCACGCCGCCGATGTACGCGGTGACGTCCAGGTTCACGATGTCGCCGTCCCGCAGCACCGTGGAGTCCGGGATGCCGTGGCAGATGACCTCGTTGACCGAGGCGCACAGCGATTTCGGGAAGCCCCGGTAGCCCAGCGTCGACGGGTAGGCGCCGTGGTCGCACATGTACTCGTGCGCGACCTTGTCCAGGGCGTCGGTGGTCACGCCCGGGGCGATCAGCTTGGCGGCCTCCTCCATCGCCTGCGCGGCGATCCGGCCGGCTTTGCGCATGGCCTCGATCGTCTCGGCCGACTGCACCTCCGGTCCGGAGTAGGGAGTGGGCGCGGGCTTCCCCACGTACTCGGGACGGCGGATGTTTCCGGGTACGGAAAGGGTGGGGGAGAGCTTCCCCGGCACGAGCAGCGACTGGCCAGACATGCATGCGAGTGTATCCAGCGGAGATCGGGCAGCATGGCCGCAGAGGAAGGAGCACAGGATGGCCCTGTTCAAGAAGCGCCAGGTCGGCAAACCGGGTGAGTGGTACTACTGCCTGGTCCACAAGAAGGTGGAAGAGGGCCCCGAGTGCCCGGCCAAGGACCGGTTCGGGCCGTACGCCACCCGGGAGGAGGCGGCCCACGCGATGGAGACCGCCCAGGAGCGCAACCTCGAATGGCAGACCGACCCCAAGTGGAACGACGCCTCCCGAGACGGGGACGGCAACGGGGACGGGGACACGGGCACGGCCACCGGCAGCGCCTGACCGGCACCGGCCAGGGCTCCGGCCCGGGCCACGGCCAGGGCTCCGGACCGCAACACGCGGCCTCCGGACCGGCACCGGCGGCGGGCTCCCGCCCGGGCACCGGGCACCAGGGGGCCTGCCCGGACACCCTGGAGCCAGACCGGACACCAGGGAGCCTGTCCGGACATCCGGGGAGGCAGACCGGACCGTACAGGTCACCAGCCTGGTCACCAGCGGCCGGGCGGCGGCGCCGTCAGCTGGTCCGCCAGCTGGTCGGCCAGCCGTGCCAGCCGGTCCCGGAACCGCCGCGGACCCCGCTGCACGGGCATGCCGTTCTCCCCGGCCGCCGCGCTGACCAGGTGCTGCACCGTGTCCAGGTCCAGGTCCGCGCCGGCGGGCACCGACAGCGCTTCGTGCGCCAGATCCGCCAGCTCGGCGTCGCCGCCGTCCAGCGACAGCACGGTCGCCCCGGCCCGCCGGGCGCCGTGCACCCGCTCCAGCAGACCGGCCGGGGGCCGCTCCGGCGCCACCACCAGCAGGGTCTCCCCGCGCCGGGACGCCTCCAGCCGCCCCAGCCCCACCGCCAGGTGGGGCCGCTCGCCGGGGGGCACCCGGTGCCGCACCAGCGTCGGGGCCAGCTCCGGCCGCCCGGACCAGGCCGCCTCGTCCACCAGGTGCGCCGCCAGGTGCCAGGGCTCGTACTCCTCGGTGCCCACCAGCAGCAGACCGCCGCCGGACGGCACCACCGACCGCCGCAGCGACC
Source organism: Streptomyces sp. NPDC089799 (assembly GCF_040684755.1). Classification (NCBI taxonomy): domain Bacteria; kingdom Bacillati; phylum Actinomycetota; class Actinomycetes; order Kitasatosporales; family Streptomycetaceae; genus Streptomyces; species Streptomyces sp. NPDC089799. The sequence goes on from NZ_JBFBGR010000013.1 coordinate 45,818, forward strand.
CCGCGAACCGGCGGGCCGCGCCCGGCCACTCCGTACCGGCGAGCACCTCGCGCAGCAGCGCGACCCTGACGGCGTCCATGCGCGGCATCCTGCCGCACGAGGGGCACGACCGCGGACGATTCCCCGCCCCTCACCCGTTCGGCCTTGCGCTACCCGGCAGTACCCTCGCCCCCATGACCTCCACTGACAGCAGCAACACCACCGGCGACGCCCCGGCCGCGGCCCAGGCTCCCGCGAAGGCCCCGGCACGGGACCCCTGGGACCTGCCGGACGTCTCCGGCCTCGTCATCGGCGTCCTCGGCGGCACCGGCGACCAGGGCCGCGGCCTCGCCTACCGGTTCGCCCGGGCCGGCCAGAAGGTGATCATCGGCTCGCGCGCCGCCGAGCGGGCCACCGCCGCGGCCGGGGAACTGGGCCTGGGCATCGAGGGCGCCGACAACGCGGAGTGCGCACGCCGCAGCGACGTCGTCATCGTGGCCGTCCCCTGGGAGGGCCACGCCAAGACCCTGGACTCCCTCCGCGAGGAGCTCGACGGCAAACTCGTGATCGACTGCGTCAACCCGCTCGGCTTCGACAAGCAGGGCGCCTACGCCCTCAAGCCGGAGGAGGGCTCCGCCGCCGAGCAGGCCGCCGCCCTGCTCCCCGGCTCCCGCGTCACGGCCGCCTTCCACCACCTCTCGGCCGTACTCCTCCAGGACGAATCCGTGGCGGAGATCGACACCGACGTCATGGTCCTCGGCGAGTCCCGCGCCGACACCGACACGGTCCAGGCCCTCTGCGCCCGCATCCCCGGCATGCGCGGCGTCTTCTCCGGCCGCCTGCGCAACGCCCACCAGGTCGAGGCCCTCGTGGCCAACCTGATCTCGGTCAACCGCCGCTACAAGGCCCACGCCGGCCTCCGCATCACCGACGTCTGAGCCGCCCCGCGGGGCCCGGGGCGCGAGCCCTTACGAGGGCCCTGCGCGGGATGGGGGACACTGGTGGGGCACCACCCCCCAGTGTCCCCGAGGAGCCCTGCCCCATGCCCCGCCTTGCCGTGTTCGCCCTTGTCGTCTGCGCGCTGTCCGTGGCCGCGGCCGTGGTCGCCTTCGTGGAGGGCAGCTTCCTCGGGATCGTCTGGGTGCTGCTCGCCGGCCTGACCTCGAACATGGCCTGGTTCTACATCCGCAAGGCGAAGGCCGACAGGGCGGCGCGCGAGGCCCGGCTCGGCTAGACAGCGCCCGTCGGCTCATGCCGGGCCCGCGGATGGGCGGGCCCGGTCGGAAGGACACGGGCCGGGCCGCGTCCCGCGGATCCGCCGGGCGGTCGGGTCAGCCGGCCGCGGTCTGGCAGATGCCCTCGCCGGACTGCCAGAAGCGGTAGAGGTCCCAGCCGCAGTACCAGTCCAGGTCGGTCACGCCCAGCGCGCCGAGGACGCCGTACACCACGTCGAAGAAGAACCGGTTGACCTCCGGGATCCACAGCAGTGCGAAGACCGCGATCAGCCCGAACGGCGCCAGCGGTTCCACCTGGCGCCGCACGTTGTACGACAGCCAGGGCTCGATCACCCCGTAACCGTCCAGGCCGGGCACGGGCAGGAAGTTCAGGATCGCCGCCGATACCTGCAGCAGCGCGAGGAAGGCCAGCGCGAAGCGGAAGGCGGCCGGCACCCCGTCCAGGGCGTGCAGCCAGAACGGGGCCGTGCACACGGCGGCGAACGCCACGTTGGTGAGCGGGCCGGCCGCCGAGATCAGGCTGTGCTGCCAGCGCTTCCGGATCCGGCCCCGCTCGATGTACACGGCACCGCCGGGCAGGCCCAGACCGCCCAGGATCACGAACAGCACCGGCAGGACCACGCTGAGCAGGACGTGCGTGTACTTGAGCGGGTTCAGGGTGAGGTAGCCCTTGGCCCCCACGGACAGGTCCCCGCTGTGCAATGCGGTCCGGGCGTGCGCGTACTCGTGCAGGCAGAGCGACACGATCCAGGCGGACGTCACGAAGAGGAAGATCGCCAGACCGGTGCTGTCGGCGTAGCCGGTCCACACGGCCCAGCCGGTCACGGCCATGATCGCGGCGATGCCGAGGAAGACGGGACTGATCTGCCGCTCGCCGCGGTGTGCCGTGTGACCCATGCGCGGCAACATACCGGCCGCCCGTGTCGGTACGACCGGCGGGCCGGTCCCCGGCGAAACTCCCGGGCGGGAGCCGGGGGCCAACAGTGACAATGGGGCGGTGCGTTACGCGATTCTCGGCAGTGCCCAGGCGGTCCGCGACGACGGCAGCCCCGTCGCGCTCGGCGGTGCGCGGCTACGCGCGCTGCTGACCGCGCTCGCGTTGCGCCCCGGACGGGTGGTCCCCTCGGAGGTGCTGGTCGCCGAGGTCTGGGACGGCAACCCGCCCGCCGACGCCGTCGCCGCGCTGCAGGCGCTGGTCGGGCGGCTGCGCCGGGCCGTCGGGCGCGCGGCCGTCGCCTCCGACGCGCGCGGCTACCGGCTCGCCGCCGACCACGGGGACGTCGACCTGTTCCGCTTCGAGGAGCTCACCCGGACCGCCGCGGGCGCCCTGACCGCCGGCGACGCGGGCCTGGCCGCCGCCCTCTACCGGGACGCCCTCGCGCTGTGGCGCGGCTCCGCCCTCGCCGACCTGCCGGACCCGGGCGCCGAGGCGGCGCGCTGGGAGGCCGTACGGCTGGACGCGCGCCGGGGCCGGCTCGCGGCGGAGCTGGCGCTGGGCGAACCGGACCGGGCCCTGCCGGAGCTGACCGTGCTCTGCACGGAGCGGCCCCTGGACGAACGCCTCCAGGCCCTGCGGATCCGGGCACTGCGCGACGCCGGCCGCCCGGCCGAGGCCCTCGCCGCGTACGAGGACGTCCGCCGCGACCTCGCAGACCGGCTGGGCACCGACCCCGGCCCGTCCCTCCGGTCCCTGCACGCGGACCTGCTGTCCCCGCCCCGCGCCCCGGTGCCTCCGGCCCCGGCTCCTTCACCCCCGCCCCACGGAGCGGCGCCCCCGCCGATGCCCCCGGCTCACGGCCCGGCGGCTTCCGGCACGGTGCCGCCGGGGACGGTCCAGGGCCCGGCGTGCGGCGTCGGCGCGACAGACGGCCATGGGCAGCCGGCTCCGGGCCCGGGTGCGTACGCGGATTCCGGCCCGGGGCACGGTGCCGGTTCCGGGAACCCGGCCGGGGTCGGGAACCTGCGGGCGCGGCTCACCACCTTCGTCGGGCGGGAGGAGGACATCCGGGTCATCGGGCGGGACCTGGCCGGATCCCGGCTGGTGACGCTGCTCGGGCCCGGCGGGGCCGGGAAGACCCGGCTCTCGCAGGAGGCCGCCGAAGGGACCGGCGGCGCCGCCGGCGCCGGCTGGCCCGACGGGGTGTGGCTGGTCGAGCTCGCCCCGGTGGACGACCCCGACGACGTCCCGGAAGCGGCCCTGGCCGCGCTCGGCGGCCGTGAGACCAAGCTCCGCGGCGGCGCCGCCGACGAGCTGCGCGCCATGACCGACCGGACCGGCGACGACCCGCTGGAACGCCTCGTGGAGTTCTGCTCCCGGCGCCGCCTGCTGCTCCTGCTGGACAACTGCGAGCACGTGGTCGCGGCCGCCGCCCGGCTCGCCGACGAGCTCCTCGCCCGCTGCCCGGGCGTACGGATCCTGGCCACCAGCCGGGAACCGCTCGGTGTGCCCGGCGAAACCCTCCGCCCCGTCGAGCCGCTGCCGGACCCCGTCGCGCTGCAGCTCCTCCAGGACCGCGGGGCCGCCGCCCGTCCCGGTTTCCGGACGGACCAGGACCCGGCCGCGGCCGCCGAGATCTGCCGCCGCCTGGACGGCCTGCCCCTGGCCATCGAGCTGGCTGCGGCCCGGCTGCGGCTGCTCACGCCGCGGCAGATCGCCGACCGGCTGGACGACCGGTTCCGACTGCTGACCAGCGGCAGCCGCACCGTACTGCCACGGCAGCAGACCCTGCGGGCCGTCGTCGACTGGTCCTGGGACCTGCTGGACGGGGCCGAGCGCACCGTCCTGCGCCGGCTCTCGGTGTTCGCCGGCGGCTGCGACCTGTCGGCCGCCGAGGCGGTCTGCGCCGACGATGCGGTCCGCACCCACGAGGGCCCGGTCGGCGCGGTCCGCACCGACGAGGGCCCGGCCGGCGCACGCACCGCCGGCGCCGCCGGCACGGCCGGGGCGCCCGACACCACGGGCACCACCGGCACCGCCGGCACCGCCGTCTTCGACGTCACCGACGTCCTCGGTGCGCTCGTCGACAAGTCCCTGGTCATCGCTGCCCCCGGCCCCGACGGCGAGATGCGGTACCGGCTGCTGGAGACCGTCGCCGAGTACGCCGCCGAGCGCCTCGGCGAGGTCCCCGGCGACCGGGAGGCCACCGAACGGCGGCACCTGGTCCACTACCGCGAACTCGCCCGCACCACCGAGCCGCTGCTCCGGGGGCACGGCCAGCGCGCCGCTGTCCGGGTGCTCGTCACCGAGTACGAGAACCTCCGCACCGCCCTGCGCCGCGCCGTCGCCGCGCAGGACGTGCAGGAGGTGCTCTGCCTCATCCACAGCCTCGCCTGGTACTGGACCATGCACGACCTCAAGACGGAGTCCCGGCACTGGTCCGAGGCCGCCGCCGTCCTCGGCCCCGACCCCTTCCGGCCGCCCGTCGCCCCGGCCCCGCCCATCCGGCGGCGGATCATCGACACGCCGCCGCCCTACGACGGCGACCTGCTGGCAGAGGGATGGCGCGGCATCCGACTCATCCGCCTGGCCTCCCGCGACCAGAGCGCCGAGGCCTGGCACTCCCCGTCGACCGCCGCCGAGATCGCGGGGGTGCTCGCGGCGTACCGGCCGGGCCTCCCGCAGACCTGCAGGCTCCCCGCCGGGATGTGGATCTACGCCGTGATGATCTCCGGGGACGCGGTGCTGCTCCGGCAGGTCATCGACGCCACCGTGAACACCTCCCGGGAGCTCGCCTTCCGCTGGGAGCTCGCCTCCGCGCTCCAGCTCCGCGCCAACGTGCTCGCCAACCGGGCGGACTGGGCCGGCGACGCCGCCCGCGACGCCGAGGAGAGCCTCGCCGTCTTCCGGGAGCTCGGCGACGACTGGGGCTGCGCCGAGGCGCTCTCGGCCCGCGCCGAGTCCCGCGAGAAACGCGGGGAATTCGCCCTGGCCGCCGATGACTTCCGGGCCGCGATCCGGCATGCGGAACGGCTCGGGGCCAAGGCCCAGGTGACCGTGCTGCGGGTGAGGCTGGCCGGTGCGCTGCACGAGCAGGGCGCCGGCGAGGAGGCCGAGGAGATCCTCACGGACGTGCTCGCCACCCGGCAGCGGTACGGCAACGAGGCCATGCCGGCCGCCCGCATGTTCTACGCCATCCGCCTCGGCCGGACCGGCCGGCTGGCCGAGGCCCGCGCCCAGGTGGAGTTCCTGCGCGAGGAGTTCGCGCTCGGCGCGTACGCCGTCTTCGACGCGTACCTCCTCGGACTGGTGGCCTGGCTGGACATTTGGGAGGGCAAGTACGAGGACGCCCGCGCGGTGCTCCGGCAGGCGCTCGCCACCGTCGCCGAGCCGATGGCGCAGATGGTCTTCCCGCAGATGAGGGCGGTCTTCCTGATGACCGCGGCCGAGGCGCTGGCCGGGCTCGGCGGACCGGAGCGGGCCGCCGACGCGGCCCGGCTGCTCGGCGCCTACCGCACCCACCTGCCCGCGGGGCACTTCGCCGTGTCCACCGAACGCGAGAGCGCGGCCCGGTCCGAGGAGACGGCCCGCGCCGTGCTCGGCGACGCCGCGTTCGAGGCGGCCTACGCCGAGGGTGGCCTCCTCGGTACCGAGGAGGCCACCGCCCTGGTCTGACCGGCGGTGCCCCGGCGGCCGGACCGCCGGGGACCGCTGCGGCACCTCTGGGGCGCCACCGGGGGTCAGGTCTTGTTGCGGAACTTCCGCACCGCCAGCGGTGCCGTGACCACGGTGATCGCCACGGCCCAGCCCACCGTCATCCACGCCGAGTGGGCGACCGGGCCGCCGTTGATGAGGTTGCGGGCCGCGTCGGCCAGGTTGGACAGCGGGTTGTAGTCCGTGAACGTCTGCAGCCAGCCGGGCATCGAGGACGGCGGGCTGAAGATCGAGCTGCCGAATTGGAGCGGCATCAGGACCAGCATCGCGACCCCTTGGACGGCCTGGGCCGTCTTCATGGTCAGACCGAGCAGGATGAAGATCCACATCAGCGAGGCGCCGAAGACCATCGACAGCCCGACCGCGGCGAACAGGTCGAGTACCGAGGTCTTGATGTCCAGGCCCAGCAGGAAGCCCATGCCGAGCAGGATCGCCGTCGCCACCAGCATCCGGCCGATCTCGACCACGATCTTGGCGATGAGCACGGAGGAGCGGGCGATCGGCATGGACCGGAACCGGTCCATCACGCCCTTCTGGATGTCCTCGTTGACACCGGTGCCCACCGCCATGGCGATGTTCAGGCCCATCATCGCCATCATGCCCGGGACCAGGTAGTTGACGTATGCGTCCTGGTTGCCCTTGCCCGCGATCGCGCCGCCGAAGACGTACACGAACAGCAGGATGAAGATGATCGGCATCAGGACGACCTCGAAGATGGACTCCGGGTTCGCCTTGATCTGGAGGGCGTTGCGGCGCGACAGGGCGCCGATGTGCCGCAGGTTGCCGCGCAGGCCGATCCGGGTGTCGGGGGCCGGAGCCGCGGCGACCGCGGTGGTGCCGGGAGCCGCCTCGCGGGCCGCGGCGGTCGTGGTCGTGCTCATGCCGCGACCTCCTCGGTCGTGCCGGTGGTGACGGAGTCCGCGGCGTCCGCAGCGTCCGCCGGGGACTGGGCCTTGTGGCCGGTGATGGAGAGGAACACGTCGTCCAGGCTCGGCAGGTAGGTGCCGAGGTCGGCGATCGCGTAGCCGCGGGCGGCGAGCAGGCCGACCACGGCGGTCAGCTGCTCGTCGCTGAGGATCGGGACCAGCAGGACGCCCTCGTCGGGCACGGCCTGCGAGCCCGCGATGCCGTCGAGGCCGGCCTCGGCCAGCGACCGGGCCATCCCGGGCAGGTCCGCCGGGTCCGCGGGCCGGATCCGCAGGGTGCGGCCGCCGACCCGGGCCTTGAGCTCGTCCACCTTGCCGTTGGCGATGACCTTGCCGCGGTCGATGACCGTCAGCTCGCTCGCCAGCTGCTCGGCCTCCTCCATGTACTGGGTGGTGAGCAGCACGGTCGCCCCCTCGGCGACCAGCCGGTGCACCTCGTCCCACACCTCGTTGCGGGTGCGCGGGTCCAGGCCGGTGGTCGGCTCGTCCAGGTAGATCACGGCCGGGTTCCCGATCAGGGAGGCCGCGAGGTCCAGGCGGCGACGCATACCGCCGGAGTACAGCCCGGCGACCTTCTTGGCGGCGTCGGTCAGCGAGAAGCGTTCCAGCATCTCGTCCGCGCGGCGGCGGGCGTCCTTGCGGGACAGGTCGAGCAGCCGCCCGATCATGTAGAGGTTCTCCCGGCCGGACAGCCTCTCGTCGACCGAGGCGTACTGCCCGGTCAGGCCGATGGTGCGGCGCAGCTGCCGGGGCTGGCGCACCACGTCGAATCCGGCCACGGTGGCGGTCCCGGCGTCGGGGACGATCAGGGTGGACAGGCAGCGCACCAGGGTGGTCTTGCCGGCGCCGTTGGGGCCGAGCACGCCGAGGACGGTGCCCTCGCGGACGTCCAGGTCCACGCCGTCCAGTGCTTTGGTCTCGCCGTAGTGCTTGACCAGCCCCCGGACCTCCACGGCGTTGACCGCGCCGCGCTCGGGGTTCTTGTCGATTCGCGTCATGCCCACCATGAGAGCAGCCGCCACCGACAACGCACCGACAGAGCGCCTACAGGACGCCGACAGCCCGCCGACACCGAGGTGACGACGGGCTGCCGGGCTGCCGGGACTGCCGGGGCTGCCGGAGCGCCGGGGTTCCCGGGCTGCCGGGCTTGTGCCGGTGACGCCGGGAGCGTCAGTGGACGCTGTGCTCCTCCAGCGGGAAGGTCCCGCCCACCACGTCCTCCGCGAATGCCTTCGCCGCGTCGCCCATGACGGAGCGCAGAGCGGCGTACTGCTTCACGAAGCGCGGCATCTTCCCGCCGGTGAGGCCCATCATGTCGGTCCACACCAGCACCTGCGCGTCGCACTCGGGGCCGGCCCCGATGCCCACGGTCGGGATGTGCAGCGACCGGGTCACCTCCGCCGCCAGCTCCGCCGGTACGAGTTCCAGCACCACGGCGAACGCGCCCGCGTCCTGCGCCGCCTTCGCGTCGCGCAGCAGGCGGTGCGCCGCCTCGTCGCCGCGGCCCTGCACCCGGTAGCCCATGGCGTTGACCGACTGCGGGGTGAGCCCGAGGTGGGACATGACCGGGATGCCGGACTGCACGATCAGCTCGGTCTGGGGCAGCGAGCGCTCGCCGCCCTCCAGCTTGACCGCGCCGACGCCGGCCTCCTTGACCAGCCGGGTGGCGCTGCGCAGGGCCTGCACCGGGCCCTCCTGGTACGAGCCGAACGGCATGTCCCCGATGACGAGTGCCCTGCTCGTGCCGCGTACGACCGCGGCCGACAGCATGGTCATCTCGTCCATCGTCACGGGGACGGTGGTGTCGTAGCCGAGGTGGCAGTTGCCCATCGAGTCGCCGACGAGGATGACCGGGATGCCGGACTCGTCGAAGACCGACGCGGTCATCGCGTCGTAGGCGGTGAGCATGGGCCACTTCTCGCCGCGTTCCTTGGCGAGGGTGAGGTCGCGGACGGTGATGCGCCGGGTGCCCTTGCCTCCGTAGAGGACCGGGCCGGATGTTTCGCGGGCAGGCGAAACGGGGGCATGCGTCATTGCAACTGCTCCTTGTGTCATCTCGAGGCGCCCTGACGGCGTCCCCGGACTCATCCACATCGTCGCACCCCGGCGGGCCGGGGCGGAAGTATCGGACCGGGTGCGGCGGCCCACAAGGACCGGGTGCGGCGGCCCACGGGAATCGGGTGCGGCGGCCCGCAGGAATCGGGTGCGGCACGCGCGGGCCGAATGTGCGCGTTTCGTGACAAGGGGAACCCGTGTACTGCACACCTTCGTCTTCCCGCTCGAACGGACCGAACGGTACGTCACGGAAGGCTCCGGATATCGCCTAGGGTCAAGGGGCGGGGACGGAGCGCGAGCACGGCAGCGAGGACAGTGGTATGGCTCAGGCGTATGTGACGGATACCGGGAACGGCGGCTCGGAGCCCGAGCCTTCCGGCTCCCGCGTCCGGCGCCTCCTCGCCGACCTGCGCAAAGACGGGGGCATCTGGCGGCGGGGGATCGTGCTGGCGGTGCTCGCCGGTCTGCTCTCCCTGGTGATGGTCTTCCACGCCTACCTGCCGAACGACATCGGCAACACCGGCAGCCTGATCGAGACCTTCCTGCCCTGGCTCGGCGTGGCCGTTCCGCTTCTGCTGGCCGGCGCGTTCGTCCGGAAGTCCGCGACGGCGCTCCTCGCGATACTGCTGACCGCCGCCGTCTGGCTCAACCTCTTCGGCGGCCTGGTCTTCGACAAGTCCGGTTCGGGCGGCAACCTCACCGTGGCCGCCCACAACGTGGACGCCGACAACGCCGACCCCCGGGCCACCGCCGAGTCCGTCGCCAGGGCCGGGGCGGAGGTCCTGGCCCTGACCGAGCTCAAGGCGAGCGCGGTGCCCGTCTACGAGAAGGCCCTGGAGAGCACCTACCCGTACCACGCGGTGGAGGGCACGGTCGGCGTGTGGAGCAAGTACCCGCTGACCAGCGCCCTGCCCGTGGACATCAAGATGGGCTGGATCCGGGCGATGCGCGCCACCGTGAAGACCCGGCAGGGCGACGTGGCCGTGTTCGTCGCGCACCTCCCCTCGGTACGGGTCAAGCTGAACGCCGGCTTCACCGCCAACCAGCGCGACAACAGCGCCGAGGCGCTCGGCCAGGCGCTGGCCCAGGAGCCGCTGCGCCGGGTCATCCTGCTCGGGGACCTCAACGGCACCATGAACGACCGGGCGCTCTCCCCGGTGACCTCGCAGATGCGCTCCACCCAGGGCGCGGCGGGCGACGGCTTCGGCTTCAGCTGGCCGGCCCAGTTCCCGATGGCCCGGATCGACCAGATCATGGTCCGCGGGATCAAGCCGGAGGCGTCGTGGACCCTCCCGCGCACGGGCAGCGACCACCTTCCGATCGCCGCCCGCGTCACCATCCGCCCGTAAGGGCCGGGCCGGGACCTGCGGGCCGGGCCGCGGGCCGGTGCCTGCGGGCCGGTGCCTGAGGCCGGGGGCCTGCGAGCCGGCCCCGGCCTCAGGCGTGCTCGCGCCAGCCGTTGGTGAGGGGCAGCCGCCGGTCCTTGCCGAAGCCCTTGGCGGAGATCTTGGTGCCCGGCGGGTACTGGCGGCGCTTGTACTCCGCCAGGTCGACCATGCGGATGGTCCTCGCCACCAGCTCGGCGTCGAAGCCGGCCGCCACGATCTCCGCCAGGCCCTGGTCCCGGTCGACGTACCGCTCCAGGACCGCGTCCAGCACCGGGTAGTCGGGCAGCGAATCGGTGTCCACCTGGCCGGGGCGCAGCTCGGCGCTCGGCGGCTTCCCGATGGAGTTCTCGGGGATCGGCGGGGTCTCGCCGCGCTCCGCGGCGGTCCGGTTGCGCCAGCGGGCGAGCCGGAACACGTCCGTCTTGTAGACGTCCTTGATCGGCCCGTAGGCGCCGACCGAGTCCCCGTAGAGGGTGGAGTAGCCCACCGCCAGCTCGGACTTGTTGCCCGGGGCGAGCACGATGTGGCCCTCCTGATTGGACAGGCCCATCAGCAGGGTGCCGCGCAGCCGGGACTGCAGGTTCTCCTCGGCCAGCCCGGTCAGGCCCAGCGCACCCATGTACGCGTCGAACATCGGCTCGATGGACACGGTCCGGAAGTGCAGGCCGGTACGCCGGGCCAGCTCGGCGGCGTCGTCCCGGGAGTGCTGCGAGGAGTACTTGGACGGCATCGAGACGCCGTACACGTGCTCGGGGCCGAGGGCGTCGCAGGCCAGGGCGGCGACCAGCGCGGAGTCGATGCCCCCGGAGAGCCCGATCAGCACCGAGCGGAAGCCGTTCTTGCGGACGTACGCGCGCAGTCCGGTGACCAGGGCTCCGTAGACCTCGGCGTCGTCGTCCGGGCGGTCGGCCTGCCCGCCGGTGACCGCCGGCCCGTAGGGCGCCGCCGGCTCCTCGGAGAGCACCACGCGGTCGATGCGCAGCCCGTCGCCGACCACGCCCCCGGGCGCGTCGGGGGCGGCGGCGGGCAGGTCGAGGTCGACCAGGACGCAGCCCTCGGCGAACTGCGGGGCGCGGGCGATGACCTCGCCGTCGCGGTCGACGACGATCGAGTCGCCGTCGAAGACGAGCTCGTCCTGGCCGCCCGTCATGGCCAGGTAGGCGAGGGTGCAGCCGGCCTCCTGGGCGCGCTTGCGCACCAGTTCCAGGCGTACGTCGTCCTTGTTGCGCTCGTACGGCGAGGCGTTGACCGAGATGAGCAGGCCGGCCCCGGCTGCGCGGGTGGCGGGGACCCGGCCGCCTTCCTGCCACAGGTCCTCGCAGATGGCGAGGGCGACGTCCACCCCGTGCACCCGGACCACCGGCTGGGTGTCGCCGGGCACGAAGTACCGGAACTCGTCGAACACGCCGTAGTTGGGGAGGTGGTGCTTGGCGAAGCGGAGCACCACCTCGCCCCGGTGCAGGACCGCGGCGGCGTTCTCCGGGGCGCCGGCCGGGCGGCCGAGCCGGGGCTCGGCCCGGTCCGCCCGGTCCAGGTAGCCGACGACCACGGGGAGTTCGCCGAACCCCTCGGCGGCCAGCCGGGCGGCGAGCCCGCGGAGTGCGGCCCGGGACCCCTCGACGAAGGAGGCGCGCAGCGCCAGGTCCTCGACGGGATAGCCGGTCAGGGCCATTTCGGGGAACGCCACCAGGTGGGCGCCCTGCTCGGCGGAGTGCCGGGTCCAGTGCACGATCGCGTCGGCGTTGGCCGCGATGGCGCCGACGTGTGCGTCGATCTGATTCAGCGCGAGGCGTAGTTGAGGCACGGATCCAGTGTAATCGTCTTTCTGACGCGATGTCCTGGATCCGTGCGCGTGAGCCCCGTCTCCCGGCTCCCGCTGCCGGCTCCCGCTCCCGTCTCCCGGGTCAGTCGAGGGTGCCCGACCAGATGGCGTTGTCGTAGCCGACCGCCGCCGGGGAGATCTCGAACTGCAGGCCCTTGGTGCCCTCGGGCAGCCCGTACCCGAAGACCGCGGTGGCCTCCTGGCCCGGCAGCAGGGTGCCGTCGAAGGGCTTGTAGACCTCGTCGTCGAACATCCGGTTCGCCTCGACGCCCTTGTCGTCGCGGGCGGAGGGCAGGGCCAGCCGGATCTCGATCTTCTTGGCGGAGTTGTTCTTGATGGTCGCCTTCACCTTGGCCGCCCAGGTGGGGCGGTCCGGCATGTACGCGTTGGGCTTGGGCTTGTAGCCCTTGGCCTCCGTGACGGTGACCTCGACGCCGTCCGCGTAGCGGTAGGTCTTGCCGAAGGCGAGCGGGGCGTCGGGGCCGGGCAGGTCGCCGGGGAAGCCGGTGTCCGGCTTGGCGCTGCCTGATCCGCCGGTGCTGCCGGTTTTGCCGCCGGAGTCGGAGTCGGAGTCGTAGTCGTCCTCATAGTCGTCCAGGGTCCGCTCGTAGCCCGAGTCGGCGCGGTCGTCCAGCTCCTCGGCGACCTGGATGGTGAAGACGATGCCCGCGATCATCGAGAGGAAGGAGAGCGCTCCGAGGACGATGCCGGCGATGGCCATGCCCTTGCGGCGGCCGCCCTTGTTGGCCTTGACGAGACCGGCGATGCCGATGCCGATGGCCGTCGAGCCGAAGGTGAACACGATCGCGAAGAGGTACGGCACGAAGCCGAGGACGAAGGCGACGGCGCCGACGATCAGCGAGCCGAGGGCCATGCCGTTCGGGTCGGGCTGCGGCGAGTAGCCCGCGACGCCCGGGTACGGGCCCGGCGTGGGGTAACCGGGGTACTGGCCCCACGGATTGCCGGGGCCGGCCGGACCACCGGGCGCGCCGGGCATGCCGGGCGCTCCGTACGGAGCGCCCGCGGGGGCGCCGGGGGCGTGCGCCACGAACGCGCTCGGCTGCGGGGCGCCGGCGGCCGGGGCGGCCGGGGTCGGCGGCGCGAAGGGGTTCGGGGCGGGTGCGGCGGCTCCGTCGGGCGTCCCGGCGGCCGGGGCGGGGGGCGCGAACGGGCCCGGCGCGGGAGCGGTCTGCGCGGGCGCGGCCGGCTCGGCGGGGGCCGCCGCCGGGGTCTCCGCCGGGGCGGGGGTCTTGTCGAGCGACAGGGTGGGCGCGGCCGGGGCCTCGACCGGAGCCGGGGCCTCGTCGGCGGCCGGAGCCGGGGCCTCGGAGCGGGCCGGGGTCTTGTCGAGGGAGAGCGTGGCCGGGGCCGCGTCCGCCGGGGCCGCGTCTGCCGGGGCCGCGTCCGCCGAGGTCGCCTCCGCCAGGGTCGCGTCCGTCGAGGCCGGCGCCTCGGAGCGGGCGGGGGTCTTGTCGAGGGAGAGCGTGGCCGGGGCTTCGTCCGCAGGGGTCGCCTCCGCCAGGGTCGCGTCCGCCGGGCCCCCGTCCGCAGGTGCCGCACCGGCCGGTTCGGCGTCCGCCGGTGCCGTGCCCGCCGGTTCGGCGGCCGCAGCGTGGGTGGGGGTCGGGGCCTCCGCCGCGGTGGGCGCGGGGTCCGCCGGGGTCTCGGCGGGTATCGCGACGCCCTCGGCGACCTTCGGCTCGGGGGAGCCGGTGGGCGGGGTGGTGTGCGGCTGGTTCGAGGGCGGCGTACTCATGCCTGGGGCGTTCCTCACGTGCGGTGATGTCCTGCGGCGGGGTCGTGCGGTGGTGTCGTGCAGTGGCCGCCCAGCCTGTCATGCGCCTGACCCGCCCTCAAAGGGGGTTTGCCCCCGGGGTTCCGCCGTCCGTCGCGCGCGCCACGCACCGCCCGGGGAACGCGGCCGCCGGCCCGTACGTCTTCCAGGGGGACGCCGACGCGGCCCGGCCCCCCTGCTTAGGATGATTCGCACTATGTCCCCACAAGGTACGCGGTCCATCGCCGCCCTCCTCGGTCTGAGCGCCGCCGCCTACACCGCGTGGGTGCTCGAAGTCGTCCTCTCCACCGGGCTGAACCCCATCGAGACGTACGTCAGCGAACTCGCCGCCCAGGACCAGCCCCTCGGCGGCCTGTTCCGGGCCACCGACTTCACCGCCGGTCTCCTCGCCTTCGCCGGCGGCCTGCTGGCCCTGCTCCGGCTGGCCCGGTACCCGGAGGCCAGACGCCCCTGGTCGGTGATCGGCTGGCTCGGCGTGACCCTGTTCGGCGCGGCCACCGCGGCCGACGCCTGGCTGCCGCTCAGCTGCAAGCCCACCGTGGACCCCGCCTGCGCCTCCCGGGAGACCGCCGGCCTGGTGCCCGCCACCCACCAGGCGCACGCCATCAGCAGCAGTCTGGCCATGTGCGGTGCGCTCGTCGCGATCGTCTCGCTCACCGTCGCAGCCCGCCGCTACGGCTGGTTCGCCCCGCTCGCCCGCTACGGCCCCGCACTGGTCGCGCTGGAGCTCCTCGCCACCGCCTGGACCCTGGGCGCGATAGCCATGTTCACGGCCGGACGCGGCACCTGGGCGCTCGGCGCCGGCCAGCGCCTCCAGGTGCTGCTGGTCGCGGTCTGGCTCGGCGTGCTCGCGTACTCCGTCCACCGGGAACGCCGTACGTGAGCGCCGCGCCGGAGCCGGGACCGGGCGCGGGCGCGGGCTGGTCCGGTTTCGTACGGGCCGGCCGGGACGGGGTGCCGCTGCACGTGCGGGTCGAGGGCCGGGGGCCGGTCTGCGTCCTGTCCGCCGGGCTGGGCCTGAGCTGGTTCGACTGGGACGCCGTGGCCGGGCTGCTCGCCCCGTACCGCACCGTGGTCCGCTTCGACCGCCCCGGCCACGGGCTGAGCGCTCCCGCCGCGCTGCCGCCGACCGCCGCCGGGGAGGCGCACCGGATCGCCGCCCTGCTCGACGCACTCGCCCCCCGGCTTCCGGCCGGGCCGGTGACGGTGGTCGGGCACTCGGTCGCCGGGTTCCACGCCGAGGTCTTCGCCCGGCTGTACCCGGACCGCACCGCGGCCCTGGTCCTGGTCGACGGCAGCGTGGAGGAGGCCGTACGTACGAGTGCCGCCGGCACCGCCCTGCGGACCGCCGCCGCGCGCGCCCTCGGCGCGGCCGTCACCGCCGTCGGTCTGCCGGCCGCGCTGGGGCCGCTGGTCCGCGCCGCCGCCGTACGGCTCTCCCGGCCCGGCGGGGCCGACCGGACCCCGCCGCCCGCGCGGGACCTCGTACGCCGCTGCTACCGCACGGGCCGGGTGTGGCGCGGGGCCCTGCTGGAGAACGCGCGATACCCGGACGCCGCCGCCGAGGTCCTGGCCCTGCGGACCACCCGCCCGCTGACGGCTCCGGCCGTGGTCCTCGCGGCCCACGACGGTTCCGCGAGCCGCCCGGCCCTGCACTGGCTGGCCCGGCAGGCCGCCCTGGCGGACGCCCTCGGCGCCCGTTTCGAGGTGGCCGAACCGGCCGGGCACCTGGTGATGCCGGACCGCCCGCACGAGGTCGCAAGGGCGGTGCTGGGCGCGGCCGCGCAGGAGTGAGGGCGCCGCCGTACGGCGCGTGCGTGCCGGTGTACGCACGAACGCGCGGCCGTACGGGTGAACGTACGGCCGCGCGTGTCCCGCGTCGGGGCAGGGCGGGGCGGGCCCGGTCGGGCCGGTACCGCTACCCGAGCGGCTTCGCGCCCCGCTGCTTCAGCATGTCCGCCATGAGCAGCATCTCCGACTGCTGGGCGTCCACCATGCCCTGGGCGAGCTTGCGCTCGACCGGGTTCTCGCACAGCTTCGCGCAGCCCCGGGCCATCGCGACGCCGCCCCTGTGGTGCTCCGTCATCAGCTGCAGGTAGAGGACCTCCGCCTGCACGCCCTCGGCGGCACCGAGCTGCGCCATCTCCTCCTTGGTGGCCATGCCGGGCATCAGCGCACCGGGCTTGGTCTTGACCCCGCCCATGTCGTGGCCGCCCTGGCTGCCCTGGCCGCCATGGCCGTCCATGCCGCTCATGCCGTCCATGGAACCCGTGTCGTGCCCGCCGCCGTGCCCGGAGTGCTCGCCGGACCCGGACCCGCCGGGCTCGGCCATCCAGGCCATCGGAGCCCGGCCGGGATCGGCCTTCGGCAGCCCCCACAGGTCCAGCCAGCCCAGCATCATGCCCCGCTGGTTGGCCTGGGTGTTGGCGATGTCGTAGGCGAGGCTGCGGACCGCCTCGTCCTTCGTGCGGTCCCGCACGACGAAGGACATCTCCACCGCCTGCTGGTGGTGGACGGACATGTCCCGGGCGAAGCCCGCGTCGGCCGAGGCGCCGTCCGGGTCGTCCGCCCCGGACCCGGAGGAACCGCTGGCCACGGCGACCGTGGCCGCCGCGGCGAGCACGAGCGCGAGCAGCACCGAGCCGACCGCCACCCGGACCGTACGCCCGGTCCGGGCCGCGGGAGCGGCACCGGTCCCGGCGGCGTCGCCGTCGACCGCCCCGCCGTCGACCGCCCCGCCCTCCTCGCGGCTCACTGAGCCGTCACACCCTGCGTGCAGGCGGCACCGGGCTCGGGGGTCTGCGGGCCCTGCACGTACTTGCCGAGGAAGGTGTCGACCCGCGGGTCGGCCGCGTTGTCCACGGTCAGCTGCTTGCCCCAGGCACTCAGCATGATCGCGCCGGACTGCTCCTTCACCGGGCTCATCAGCGAGTACGGGGTCTTCTTGACCTTCTCGGCGAGCTTGTCGACGTCGGCCTTCTGCGCCTTGTCGTTGTACGTGATCCACACCGCGCCGTGTTCCAGCGAGTGCACCGCGTTGACCTCGGGAATCGCCTTCGCGTAGACGTCGCCGTCGCAGTTCATCCAGCGCGGGTTGTGGTCACCGCCCACCGGCGGGGTCATCTCGTACTTGACCTGCGTCTCGACGTGGTTGCGGCCGAGCTTCTTGGCGTCCCAGTCCTTCTCGCCGTCCACCGGCTTCTTCAGGGCCTCGACGCGCTTGTTCTCCTTGTCCTTCTGGTCCATCACCACGTAGCCGGCCCCGCCGACGATGCCGGCGACGATCGCCACCGAGGCGGTGATCGTGATGATCTTGATACGGCGGTCCCGGGCCTGCTCGACGCGCCGCATCTCGGCTATCCGCTGCTGGCGGGAGCTGCCGTCCTGGTTCTTGTTGGTCTTGGTGGCCATCTCGGTCTGTCTGTCCTTCTGCTGAGGGGGGTGGGTGGAGCGGCGAGGGTCGTCGGCGACCGGACCGGTCAGGTCCGCAGCACCTGAAGGACATGCAGGTCGGGAGCCCGGGCCGGGGGCTGCACCGGCCGCACCGCACCCACCGCGCGCACCGCCCCGGGCGGCGGCGGCTCGGCCCCGGGCGCGGCCACGGCGGGCGGCGGCACGGGCACCAGACCGGGGGTGACGTGCGAGAAGGGGGCGCAGGCGGGCAGGTCGTACGGGCAGACGTACGAGGCATGCGCCCAGTGCGCGGGGACCGGCACGGGGGCCACGGCGCGCACGGTGAGCGGCCTCGGATGCGGACCGGCCGGCCCGGAAGCCGGAACCGTGCCGCCGCCCGGCCGCGCACACAGGAACAGTGCCCCGACCAGCGTCCCGAGGGCGCACAGCAGCGCCGCCCGGCGCACTCCGCGCCCGCGCTGCGTGTCAGACCTGCCCCCCATGGGCGCCGATGGTAGTGCTCGTGACGCCCGAGCGGTCAGTGCGGGGTGCCCGGTGACTTCGGGGGTGCGTAATCTGGCGGAAACCACGGCCCGCAATACTGGCCCCGCCAGGTACCGGAGAGAGTGGTGCACAGGTCGCCTGAACTGCGAGGATGAGCCCATGGACAAGCAGCAGGAATTCGTCCTCCGGACGCTTGAGGAACGCGACATCCGGTTCGTGCGCCTGTGGTTCACCGACGTGCTCGGCTTCCTCAAGTCGGTCGCGGTCGCCCCCGCAGAGCTGGAACAGGCATTTGACGAGGGCATCGGCTTCGACGGCTCCGCGATCGAGGGCTTCGCGCGGGTCTACGAATCCGACATGATCGCCAAGCCGGATCCGGGGACCTTCCAGATACTGCCGTGGCGCGCCGAGGCCCCGGGCACCGCCCGCATGTTCTGCGACATCCTCATGCCGGACGGTTCCCCCTCCTTCGCCGACCCCCGGTTCGTCCTCAAGCGGATCCTGGCCAAGACCTCCGACCTGGGCTTCACCTTCTACACCCACCCGGAGATCGAGTTCTTCCTGCTGAAGGACAAGCCGCTGGACGGCTCCCGGCCGGTCCCGGCGGACAATTCCGGCTATTTCGACCACACGCCGCAGAACGTCGGCATGGACTTCCGCCGGCAGGCGATCACCATGCTCGAATCCATGGGCATCTCGGTCGAGTTCAGCCACCACGAGGGCGCCCCGGGCCAGCAGGAGATCGACCTCCGCTACGCCGACGCCCTGTCCACGGCGGACAACATCATGACCTTCCGCCTGGTGATGAAGCAGGTGGCGCTGGAGCAGGGTGTCCAGGCCACCTTCATGCCCAAGCCCTTCTCGGAGTACCCGGGCTCGGGCATGCACACCCACCTCTCCCTCTTCGAGGGCGACCGCAACGCCTTCTACGAGTCGGGCGCCGAGTACCAGCTCTCCAAGGTGGGCCGCTCCTTCATCGCCGGCCTGCTGCGCCACGCGGCGGAGACGGCGGCGGTCACCAACCAGTGGGTCAACTCCTACAAGCGCATCTGGGGCGGCTCCGGCCGCACCGCGGGCTCCGGCGGCGAGGCCCCCGCGTACATCTGCTGGGGCCACAACAACCGCTCCGCGCTGATCCGCGTCCCGATGTACAAGCCGGGCAAGATGGGCTCCTCCCGGGTCGAGGTCCGCTCGATCGACTCGGGCGCCAACCCGTACCTGACGTACGCGGTCCTGCTCGCGGCGGGCCTGAAGGGCATCGAAGAGGGCTACGAACTCCCGGCCGGCGCCGACGACGACGTATGGGCCCTCTCCGACGCCGAGCGCCGCGCGATGGGCATCGAGCCCCTCCCGCAGAACCTCGGCGAGGCCATCACCCTGATGGAACGCTCCGAACTGGTCGCCGAAACCCTCGGCGAACACGTCTTCGACTTCTTCCTCCGCAACAAGAAGCAGGAGTGGGAGGAGTACCGCTCGGAAGTCACCGCCTTCGAACTCCGCAAGAACCTCCCGGTGCTGTAAGGGCAGGTCAGCGGCAATATCCCAGCACCACGACCCTCCGGGCCGACGGCACTCAGCCGCCGGCCCGGACCCGTCTCACCCTTCCCGGGCCGCCTGTGGGCCGTCGGATCGGCGGCCTTGTAGACCTCGTCCACGGCCCTCGCACGGCCTGACCCGCGGAGCGACCGGAGCGGGCGCCCGGACTGGGTGAGCCGGACCGGGTGCGGCGGGCCGGAACGGGGCCGGTCAGGTGCCGGCCGGGAAGTCGTGGGTGCCGGCGTAGCGGGGCATCCAGAACGTGGGGCCGTTCGTGCTCCCGTACGTGCAGGAGGCGAGGGTGAGGGCCTCGCGCCGGCCCGAGTCCTGCACGCAGAGGCCCCGGGTGCTCACGAGCTCCCAGCGGGTCGCGGACGCGCTGTCGCGCTCCACCCAGTTGAAGACGGCGCAGTCGTTGTCGCGGGGCCCCTGGACCAGCGTCGTGGGCCCGAAGGGGGAGGACTGCTCCTTGAGGCACTGAGCCCCGCCCCAGGTTCCGATGTTGAAGGACCAGCTGACCATGTTCAGCTGGTGGAACGTGAACCGCTGGTGGAGCCCGCCCTTGCAGTCGAAGGCCTGGATGCGGGTGCCCGGCTCCTTCGACTCGCCCGCGATGTCCATGCAGCGTCCGCTGTCCGAGCTGCGGATCTCGTAGATCGGGGCGTCGTCCAGGCCGGTGCTGTACCGGATCGGCGGCCTCTCCGCGGCCTGCGCGGACTGCGGCAGCAGCATGACGAACGCGGCCGTGAGCGCCGCGGCGAGCGCCGCGCCGAATCCGTTCCGGTGGAGACGGATGCGTGTGTGGGCCATGTGTACTCCTGGCTGAAATCAGCTGTCCTGAGGGGTTCTTGACGCCGAGAACGTACCGAGATCCACTGATCCACCGGTACCCGCCTGTTCAGGGGGGTGTTCACTGAAGAGGCTGGTTGTGGTCGGTGTGGGGGCGGGGGCCGGGGTGCAGCGCGCCCGGCGGTTCATGGTCCTGGCGACCGGGCTCAACCGGACCAGCCACCTCGTCGTGGCGGCGGTGGCCGCGGCGCGGCTGCCGGATCCGGCGGCCGGTCCGGTCGGGCCCACCGGCCCCGGCGTCCTGACCGCCTCCTGGACGATGTTCGGCCTCGCCGTCGCCTCCAGCGCGGCGCTCTACGGCACCGCGTACGCGCGCGGGCGGTTCCGCCGCCGCTGGGTGTGGGCCGACGTGCTCGTGATGGGCTGCGCGCTGCCCTGGCTCGCCCTCTGGTGGGTGGGCGGAACGGCGGCCTCGGCGCACGGCTGGGTGGTGCTGCTGGGCGGCTCGGCGAGCGGGGCCGCGGCCGCGGGCCTCGGACGGCGCGGGGGCGCGGCCGCCGTGCTGCTCCTGCTGGCCACGTCGGTGGCGGTGCGGCTCGGGCCGTCGGACGGGGGCGCGGCCGTCCTGCCCGGCCACCTCAACGCCGTGGCCACCTCGGCGCTGCTGGCCGGGGTGCTCTCGTGGTACCTGGAGCGCGAGGGGGCCCTGGTGGACTCCGCCCAGCACCGGGCCGTGACCGCGGAGGCGGAGCGCGCCCGGCAGGCCGAGCGGACGGCGCACCACGCGGCGCTGCACGACACCGTCCTGGCGACGCTGACGGCGATCGCCGCCGGGCGGGTGGACGCCGGCGCCGGGCCGGTGCGCGAACGCTGCGCGCGGGAGGCGGCGTACCTGCGGCGGCTGGTGCAGTACGACGGTGCGGACGGCGGCACGGGCGGGGGTGCGGGCGGGGCCGCGGACGCGCCGGGGAGGCTTCCGGCGGATGCGGGCCGGTCTGCGTCCGGCGGGCTCCCGGCCCCGGCGGTGTCCCTGGGGGCCGCGCTGGAGGACGCGGTCCGCTCCGCCGAGTGCCTGGGCCTGGAGGTGACCGCGCGCTACCACTCGCTGCCCGCGGTGCCCGCGGTGCCCGGGGAGGCGGCCGCGGCGCTCGCGGCGGCAGTCACGGAGGCCCTGAACAACGTCCGCGTCCACGCGGGCACCGGCCGGGCCTATCTGACCGCCGTGGGGCGCGACGGGGGCGTGGCGGTGACGGTCGTGGACCGCGGGGCGGGCTTCGACGCGGGTGCGGTCTTCGACGCGGGCGCGGACGCGGGCGCCCGGGAGCTCGGGACGGGGCTGCGCCGCTCGGTGTACAGCCGGATGGCCGCGGCCGGCGGGCGGGCCGGGGTGGAGAGCGTCCCCGGGGAGGGGACCCGGGTGGACCTGTGCTGGCCGGCGTGATCACGGTCGCGGCGGTCGACGACGACCGGATGCTGCTGGACGGGCTGCGGTCCTGGCTGGCGGGGGCGGGCGGCCTGCGCCTGCTGGACGCGGTGGCGACGGTGGACGCGCTGCTGGCCGGGCCCGGCCGCGAGGCGGACGTGGTCCTGCTGGACCTGCTGCTGCGCGACGGGTCCACGGCCGAGGACAACCTGCGTCGGGTACGGGGCTCCGGCAGCCGGGTGCTGGTGCTGAGCACGGTCGCCGACCCGGAGCGGATCCGGGCCGCGGTGACGGCCGGGGCGGACGGCTACCTGACCAAGGACCATGCGTTGGACGAGCTGGTCGAGGCGGTCGCGACGGTCGCCGCGGGCGGCACCGCCCATTCGGCGGACCTGGCCTTCGCCTGGGCCTACGACACCCGCCCGGAGCGCCCGCAGCTCGCCCCCCGGGAGCTCCAGGTGCTCCGCGACTACGCGTCCGGGCTGACGCTGAAGGCCACCGCGCGGCGGGCCGCCATCAGCCCCCACACGGCGAAGTACTACCTCGACCGGGTCAAGGAGAAGTACCGGGACGCGGGGCGCCCGGCGTACACGAAGACCGACCTCGCGCATCGGGTGCGGGAGGACGGCCTCGGCGGTCCGGACGGGTGAGTGCGCGCGGCGGCCGTAGGGCCACCCGATGGGTGTCCCGGCCCTCTCGTGTTCGGGAGCGCTGCGCCGTGCCCGCCGGCGCGGTCAGTTGACGACCGGTTCCCAGGCTGCGCGGGCGGTGGCGGGGCCGGGGGTGGCGGAGGCGCGGGGCGCGGGGGCCGTGGTGGCGTACAGGCGGGCGTCGAGGCCGATGACGGTCGTGGTGGCGCCGCCGGCTTCGACCAGGCCCGCCGGGGCGCCGGTGAACATGGTCCGGGACTGGCCCCAGGCGGGGGCGCCGGCGAGCGGGGTGGAGCCCACGGTGCCCTTGTCCGCGCGGCCCGAGAGCAGGGAGCCGGCGACGCTCACGGCGCCGTATCCGGCCTGGCCGCCGTGTTCGGTGACCGCGGAGACCGCCGGCTTGCCCGCGGGGGCGGGGGTGACCAGGGCGGAGCGGACCACGCCGGAGTCGGGGCGGCGGAAGTACAGGCGGACGCCCTGGCCGTCGGGGACCGCGGTGAGCGGGACGGTGGTCGGCGGGAGGCCGGTCGCGAAGGGGCCCTGGAGCGGGGCGTCCGGGGCGGGGCGGGTCCAGGCCAGGACGGTGCGGCCGGTGGCGGCGAAGACGTGGGTGCGGCCGGCCGCGTCGGTCGCGGTCACCGGGTCGCTCTGCAGGTCGCCGCCGCCGAGCTGCTGCCACGGGCCGAAGCCGCCGGAGGGCAGCTGGGTGGCGGAGCGCAGGCTGCGCTTGGCGTCGCGCACGTAGACGGTGAGCAGGCCGTTGCGGCCCACGGCGGTCGCGGGCCCGCTGATCGCGGAGTAGCCGTCGGCGTCGGCGGCCTCGGGGGTGCCGGCCGACTGCCAGGCGCCGAAGGTGCCGTCGGGGGCGTTCTGGACGGCGTACACGACCTCGCGGCGGTAGTCCTGCGGGCGCTGGCCGAGCGTGGTGCGGGTGCCGACGACCGCGATCCGGCCGTCGGGCAGGCGGGCGGCGGAGACGCCGGGGTCGATGCCGCCGCCGGGGAGCAGCACCGGGCCGTTCCAGGCGGCCTGCGGGTCGGCGCCGGCCCGGGTCCAGTACGCCATCCCGCCGTCGAGGGAGGCGAAGGCCCAGAGCTTGCCGCCGGTGCCCCGGACGAGCCAGGAGGTGCTGTCGGCGCGGGTGTAGCGGAGGCTGTGCGCCCAGATGTGGCCGGTGGGGAGGTTGCCGACCTTGCGGTCGCCGCAGCCGTTGGGGGAGCCGCAGTAGTTCTTCTGGTCGGCCCAGCCGTACGTCCGCAGGACGCCCACCTTCGCCTGGACGGTCTGCGGGTCGAGGGTCCTGGCCAGAACGCCGTTGTGGTAGCCGAGGTAGTTCTGGACGGTGAAGTGCGGGCGGTTCTTGACCTGTGTGTAGCGCTCGACGGCTGCCTGGGTGAACCTGGCGCCGAACATGTGGTCCTGGTGGTCGTCCGGGGTGCCGCTCTTGGGGTGCTTGCCGGGCGTGGGGTCCTGCATGCGTATCGTCGTCGGCTTGTAGCGCTCGATGACGGCCGCGATGGTGGCTATCGCCTGGTCCTTGGTGTACGTGAACGGCTGCTTGACCGGGCTCTCCTTGGTGAGCACCGAGTGCAGGGCGGGTATCCGCCCGTTCCACAGGCCGCGCAGGCTGTTCGGCCGGTCGGCGCCGATGCTCCCGGCCTCGTGCAGCTGCAGCCACACCAGGTTCACCTGGGGCTTGGCCACCAGGGTGTCGACCTCGGCCTGGCCGCCGCCGGCGGTGGGTATGGAGATGCGGTTCCAGGCGGAGGTGCGGTCGCCGGTGGCCATCTGGGCGTAGGCGGCGCGTATGCCGTTCTGCCGGGCCTCGCCGTAGGCGGCGGTGTCGGCCGGGGGCTTGGGCTCCTTGCCCTTGGCGTTGATGCCGTCGGACTCGCCGGAGGTGAGGTAGGTGGTGGTGACCTTCGTCCCGGCGAGCAGGGTGCGGCTGACGTCCGGGTTCATGAAGAAGAGGTCGTCGTCGGGGTGGGCGACGATCTGCAGCACCGAGCCGTCGGCGGGGCCGGCCGGGCGGATGCTCGTCTTCCGGTCCGCGGGTTCGCGTGCGGAGTCCGCGCTCGTCTCCTGGCCGTAGGCGACGGCGAGGACGCCGGTGGCGCCGGCGGTGAGGACGGTGAGCAGGGCCGCGAGGCGGATGCGGAGGGCGGGAAGCATCAGTCACCCCTGAGTGGTCGGTACGGTGCGGAAATTTCGCCGAGCAGTCAGATAGAGGCCGATTCGGGGAACTTGGTTCACCGTGTCGGCCGATGACTCCACTCATTCCGGTTGCGAGCGGAGGTGATTGTGCCCCGCGCATTTGTGAAAGGAAAAATCGCCCGGGATACGGACGGTGAGAGGGCGTCAGGTTGTCCGTGATCATCGGCTAATGATGATGATCATTGCGATTGCATGCGGTATGGCATGGTTTGGCGTACGGGTGGGTGGAGCGCGGGCGGCGGCCCCGACGCGGCATGCCGGTCCACGCTCGCCGGAAAATGCCCTGGTCATCGCGGTTGTCCGTACGGTCGCGGGGGTTTGGCCGGGGATCCGGCGTCCGGGCGGAGCCGGGGGCGGAGCCGGGGGCGGAGTCGCGGCTGCGGGCCCGTGCTGCCCGGATCGCCTCCCGCCAACCCGGCGGCCCGTGTGATCTTCGCCACGCGGAGGGCGTGCGCGAGGTCCGCCCGGCCCGCGCGACCCCCTTCACCGGCAGGGGATCTGACGCAGCGGCGGCGGGGGTCCGGCACCCCGGGCGCGCTGCGGATAGGCTCGGACGGGATCAAGGGCACCACGGGCGGAGCCGCGGCCGGCACGAGGACGCGGTTCGAGGAACGGGACGAAAGGCGGCGGGATGACGGTCCCGGGACGCAGGAGCAGCACCTTCATCCGGCTGCTGCGCAGCGGGTTCACCGACCCCCAGGCCGCCGCGCAGCTGCTCGACACCGACGCGCTGGCCGCCGTACGCGCCGATCCGGTCCTGCTCGACGCGCTCGGCGCGACCGCAGACCCCGACCTCGCCCTGCGCGGCCTCGTCCGGCTCGCCGAGGCGCAGCAGGAGACGGACCCGCCCGCACTGCTCCCCACCCTCATCACCGCCAAGCCGCTGCGCGACCGGCTCCTCGGGGTGCTCGGCGCCTCCGAGGCCCTTGCCGACCACCTGGCCCGCCACCCCCGCGACTGGCAGGCCCTGGTCACCTACGAGGCGGCCGACCTGCACCCCGGCCTCGCCGAGTTCGAGGAGGGACTGGCCGACGCCCACGACCCGGTGGCCCTCCGGGTCGCCTACCGCCGCTGCCTGCTCTCCATCGCCGCCCGCGACGTCTGCGGCACCACCGACGTCGCCCAGACCGCCGCCGAGCTCGCCGACCTCGCCACCGCCACCCTCCGCGCGGCCCTGCGGATCGCCTCCGCCGCGGCCCCCGGGGACGCCGCACAGTGCCGCCTCGCCGTCATCGCCATGGGCAAGTGCGGCGGCAACGAACTCAACTACGTCTCCGACGTCGACGTGATCTTCGTGGGGGACGCCGCGAACGGCGCCGACGAGGGCAAGGCCCTCCAGGCCGCCACCCGGCTCGCCTCGCACCTCATGCGGATCTGCTCCGAGACCACCGTCGAGGGCAGCATCTGGCCCGTCGACGCCAACCTCCGCCCCGAGGGCCGCAACGGCCCGCTGGTCCGCACCCTCGCCTCACACCTGGCCTACTACCAGCGCTGGGCCAAGACCTGGGAGTTCCAGGCGCTGCTCAAGGCCCGCGCGGTGGCCGGCGACGCCGAACTCGGCGCCGCCTACATCGACGCCATAACGCCGATGGTCTGGCAGGCCGCCGAGCGCGAGAACTTCGTCGCCGACGTCCAGCAGATGCGCCGCCGCGTCGTCGACAACATCCCCGCCTCCCACGTCGACCGCGAGCTCAAGCTCGGCCCCGGCGGCCTGCGCGACGTCGAGTTCGCCGTCCAGCTGCTCCAGCTCGTGCACGGCCGCAGCGACGCGGGCCTGCGCTCCGGCACCACCCTGGACGCCCTGCACGCCCTCGCCGCCGGCGGCTACGTCGGCCGTGCCGACGCCGCCCAGCTCGGCGACGCCTACCGCTTCCTGCGCGCCATGGAGCACCGCATCCAGCTCTACCGGCTGCGCCGCACCCACCTCGTCCCCGAGGACGAGACCGACCTGCGCCGCCTCGGCCGCTCCATGGGCCTGCGCACCGAACCCGTCGCCGAGCTCAACAAGGCATGGCGGCGGCACGCCTCCGTGGTCCGCCGACTGCACGAGAAGCTGTTCTACCGGCCGCTGCTGGACGCCGTCGCCCAGCTGGCCCCCGGCGAGATCCGGCTCTCCCCGGCCGCGGCCGGCCAGCGCCTGGAGGCCCTCGGCTACGCCGACCCGGCCTCGGCCCTGCGCCACCTGGAGGCACTCGCCTCCGGCGTCACCCGCAAGGCGGCCATCCAGCGCACCCTGCTCCCCGTCCTGCTCGGCTGGTTCGCCGACTCCGCCGACCCGGACGCCGGCCTGCTCAACTTCCGCAAGGTGTCCGACGCCCTCGGCAAGACCCCCTGGTACCTGAGGCTGCTCCGGGACGAGGGCGCCGCCGCCGAGAACCTCGCCCGGGTGCTGTCCGCCGGCCGGTTCGCCCCCGACCTGCTGATGCGCGCCCCCGAGGCGGTGGCCCTGCTGGGCGATCCCGAGGGCCTGCAGCCGCGCACCCACGAAGCCCTGGAGCAGGAGGTGCTCGCCGCCGTGGGCCGCGCCGACAGCGCCGAGGCCGGGGTCGCCGCCGCCCGCGGGGTCCGCCGGCGCGAGCTGTTCCGTACCGCCGCCGCCGACCTCACCGCCTCCTACGGCACCGAGGACCAGCCCGTCACGGACGACCCGGCCGTCCTCGTCGACCGGGTCGGCGACGCCGTCTCCGACCTCACCGCGGCCACCATCGGCGGAGCCCTGCGCGCCGCCGTACGCCACCACTGGGGCGACACCCTGCCCACCCGGTTCGCGATCATCGGCGTGGGCCGCTTCGGCGGCCACGAACTCGGCTACGGCTCCGACGCCGACGTCCTCTTCGTCCACGAGCCGCGCGAGGGCGTCGACGAGCAGGAAGCCGCGAAGGCCGCCCAGACCGTCATCGCCGAGATGCGCCGCCTCCTCCAGCTCCCGACCGCCGACCCGCCGCTGCTCATCGACGCGGACCTGCGCCCCGAGGGCCGCTCCGGCCCGCTGGTCCGCACCCTCTCCTCCTACGCGGCCTACTACCGGCGCTGGTCGCTGGTCTGGGAGAGCCAGGCCCTGCTGCGCGCCGAACCGGTCGCCGGGGACGAGGACCTGGGCCGCCGCTTCACCGAGCTCATCGACCCGCTGCGCTACCCGGTGGAGGGGCTCGGCGAGGACGCGGTCCGCGAGATCCGCCGGCTCAAGGCGCGGATGGAGTCCGAGCGCCTGCCGCGCGGCGCCGACCCCGCCCTGCACACCAAGCTGGGCCGCGGCGGCCTCAGCGACGTGGAGTGGACGGTCCAGCTGATCCAGCTGCGCCACGCCTGGGCCGAACCGGGCCTGCGCACCACCCGCACCCGCGCGGCCCTGGCCGCGGCGGCCGCCGCCGGCCTGATCCCGACCGACGAGGCCCAGATCCTCGACGAAGCCTGGGTCCTGGCCACGCGCGTCCGCAACGCGGTGATGCTGGTCCGCGGCCGCGCCGGCGACACCTTCCCCTCCGACGCCCGCGAACTGGCCGCCGTGGGCCGCTACCTCGGCTACGGCGAGGGCCGCGTCGGCGAAATGCTCGACGACTACCGCCGCATCACCCGCCGCGCCCGCGCAGTCGTCGACGACCTGTTCTACGGCGCGTAGGAAACACCCCGGTCCGGCCGCCGGCCGGCCCCGGTCGGGGCCCGGTCAGGCGGTCCGGCCGGTCCGGGATCAGGCCCGGCGGGTGCGGGCGCGGGTGAGGAGGGCCGTGGCCGGGTGGGGGCCCGTGTCGCGGGGGTGCCGGGGCAGGTGGTGGGGGAGGGCGCCGTACCAGGCGCGCGAGACGGCGTAGCCGAAGGCCAGGCACAGCATGCCGCCGGCCGCGTCCAGCCAGAAGTGGTTGGCGGTGGCGACGATGACCACGAGCGTCGCGGCCGGGTAGAGCAGGCCCAGGATCCGGGCCCAGGGCGCGGCCGCCACGGCGAAGACCGTCAGGCCGCACCAGAGCGACCAGCCTATGTGCATGGAGGGCATGGCCGCGTACTGGTTCGACATGTTCTTGAGGTTGCCGGAGGCCATCGAGCCCCAGGTGTGGTGGACCAGGACGGTGTCGATGAAGTCCTGGCCGTTCATCAGCCGGGGCGGGGCCAGCGGGAAGAGGTAGTAGCCGACCAGGGCCACGCCGGTGGTGGCGAACAGCACCAGGCGGGTGGCGGCGTACCGGCCCGGATGCCGGCGGTAGAGCCACACCAGCACGCCGATGGTCACGATGAAGTGGAGGGTGGCGTAGTAGTAGTTCATGCCCACGATCAGCCAGGTCACCGAGTTCACGGTGTGGTTGACCGACTGCTCCACGGCGATGCCGAGCGAGTGCTCGACGTCCCAGAGCCAGTCGGCGTTCCGCATCGCGGCCGCCTTCTGCTCGGGCACCGAGTTCCGGATGAGTGAGTACGTCCAGTAGCTCACCGCGATGAGCAGGACCTCGAACCAGATCCGGGGGCGGCGGGGGGCGCGGAGCCGGTCCAGCGCGGCGCGCCGGTCCGCCGGGCGGGTGCCCGTTCCGCTTGTGGCGGGTGACGAGGTGTCCGTCCGGGTCTCCAGTGTGTTCACGCTCGATTCACCCATGGGGAGAGAGTCTGCCAGATGGCCGACTCGGGTCGATCCTCCCTCGGTACGGTCTTCCGGTAGCGGCCCTACGTCCTGTGGTGGACGGGGGTACGGAGCGATCGTCCGAGGGCCGCCCGGCCGACGGCGGCATACGACGGCCGTCCGGCACTCGTCCGGTGGCCGGGACCGGCTCGGTCAGCCCCGCCCCGGCCCCGAAGCCGTGCTGCCCCGGACGACCAGCTCCGGCATGAAGACGAATTCGCTGTGCGGGGCCGGAGTACCGCCGATCTCCTCCAGCAGGGTCCGCACCGCCGCCTGCCCCATGGCCTGCACCGGCTGCCGGATGGTGGTCAGCGGCGGATCGGTGAACGCTATGAGCGGGGAGTCGTCGAAGCCGACGACCGAGACGTCCTGCGGAACCCGCAGCCCCTGCTGCCGGGCGGCCCGGATGGCGCCCAGCGCCATCATGTCGCTGGCGCACACCACCGCCGTACAGCCCCGGCGGACGAGCGCGGCCGCCGCGGCCTGCCCGCCCTCCAGGGTGTAGAGCGAATGCTCGATGAGTGCTTCCGCTTCCGCCCCGGTGAGGCCCAGCCGCTCCTCCACCGCGGCCAGGAAGCCCTCGATCTTGCGGAGCACCGGCACGAAGCGCTTGGGCCCGACCGCCAGTCCGATCCGGCTGTGGCCCAGCGCGGTGAGGTGCGTCACGGCCAGGTGCATCGCGGCCCGGTCGTCGGGCGAGACGAAGGGGGCCTGCACCTTGTCGGAGAAGCCGTTGATGAGGACGTACGGAACGCCCTGCCCGCGCAGCTGGTCGTAGCGGGTCATGTCGGCGGTGGTGTCCGCGTGCAGTCCGGAGACGAAGATGATGCCCGAGACCCCGCGGTCGACGAGCATCTCGGTCAGCTCGTCCTCGGTGGAGCCGCCGGGGGTCTGGGTGGCCAGCACCGGGGTGTAGCCCTGCCGGGTCAGCGCCTGCCCGATGACCTGGGCCAGCGCCGGGAAGATGGGGTTGTCCAGTTCGGGGGTTATCAGCCCGACCAGTCCGGCGCTGCGCTGCCGCAGCCGCACCGGCCGTTCGTAGCCGAGGACGTCGAGCGCGGCCAGCACGGATTCGCGGGTGCCCGCGGCCACACCCGGCTTGCCGTTGAGGACCCGGCTGACGGTGGCTTCGCTGACCCCCGCCTGAGCTGCGATGTCGGCCAGCCGCGCGGTCATAGGACCGGACCTTACCGGGCCTTCGCTCATACTGCCCACCACGTGCACGAATCCGCGGGAAGCAGCACGCTACGGGCACCCGGTTCGACCGGTGCGCTGGACAGCACAGGACGCCCCGGAACGGGCATTTCCACCCTTTCCGGGCGGGTGTTGACCGTGCAGGCGAACCCGGGCCGTGAGAAGAGGAGCACGCCCTCCGGGGAGGGCAGCCAGCACAGCGGCCCGGCGTCGGGGGAGCCGAGGCCGGGCAGCACCCGGCGGAGCTCCAGGGCCGCCCGGTACAGCTCCAGCGTGGAGTGCGGGTCGCCGGTCTGGGCGGCCACGGTCAGCCCCGCCCAGTCGGCGGGCTGCGGCAGCCAGCTCCCGCCGGGCCCGAAGCCGTACGGCGGCTCGGTCCCGGACCAGGGCAGCGGCACCCGGCAGCCGTCCCGCAGCCCGTCCTGTCCGGCGGTGCGCCGGTACGCCGGGTCCTGGCGGAGGTGCGATGGTACGTCGGTCACCTCGGGCAGGCCCAGTTCCTCGCCCTGGTAGAGGTACGCCGACCCGGGCAGGGCCAGCATCAGCAGGGCGGCGGCCCGGGCCCGGCGCAGCGAGCCGTAGCGGGTGCGGTGGCGGACCACGTCGTGGTTGGACAGCACCCAGGTGGTGGGGGCGCCCACGGCGTGGGTGGCGGCCATCGACTCGTCGATCACGGTGCGGATGGCGGGGGCCTCCCAGGGGCACTTCAGGAAGCGGAAGTTGAACGCCTGGTGCATCTCGTCGGGGCGGACGTACAGCGCCAGCCGCTCCGAGTCCGGCGCCCACGCCTCGGCGACCCCGATGCGTTCGGCGCCGGGCGTGCTGTGGCGGTCGAGCAGGGCCCGCCAGGAGCGGTGGATGGCGTGCACGCCCTCCTGGTCGAAGAAGGGGAGCGGCTGCGAACCGATCAGGGTGGCCTGCTCGGCGGCCCCCACGTCGGGGAACCCCGCGGCCTTGACCATGCCGTGGGCGACGTCCACCCGGAACCCGTCCACGCCGAGGTCCAGCCAGAAGCGCAGCACGGACGCGAACTCCTCCGCGACCTGTGGGTGCTCCCAGTTCAGGTCCGGCTGCTGCGGGGCGAACAGGTGCAGGTACCAGTCGCCGGGCGTGCCGCCGGCGTCGGTGACCCGGGTCCAGGCGGGCCCGCCGAAGACCGACTCCCAGTCGTTGGGCGGCTCGGCGCCGTCCGGGCCGCGGCCGGGCCGGAAGTGGTAGCGGTCACGGCGGGCCGGGTCGGCGAGTGCCTCCCGGAACCACGCGTGCTCGTCGGAGGTGTGGTTGGGGACCACGTCGACGATCACCCGCAGGCCCAGCGCATGGGCGGCGCGGACCAGGTCGGCCGCGTCCGGGAGCTCCCCGAAGAGCGGGTCGACGGCCCGGTAGTCGGAGACGTCGTAGCCGCCGTCGGCCTGCGGGGAGGCGTAGAAGGGGGTCAGCCAGACGGCGTCCACCCCCAGCCGGGCCAGGTGTGGCAGGCGCTCGCGGATGCCCCGCAGGTCTCCGATGCCGTCGCCGTCGCTGTCCGCGAAGGAGCGGACGTACACCTGGTAGATCACGGCATCGCGCCACCAGCCGCGGCTCGCCGCGGCCCCGCCGGAAGCGTCACGGCAAGCGCTTCCAGCGGTCCGGCAAGTGCTTCCAGTGGCGTGGCAATCGCTTGCAGGGGTGCGATCGGTGAGCTCCTGGGTCATACCGGGTCAACGCGGGGGGCACCGTACGGACACGCGGATGTAACAATCGCCTCCGCTTGCAGAAAATTGCGGCAAGGTCTTTCGGTCTGCTTTCAGCCTTGTTACGTTCCTGGCAACTCGGGACCGCGAGGGCGCGGCCGGGATCATCGAAGGAGTTCATATGCGGCGTGGCATAGCGGCCACCGCGCTGGTCGCGGCCCTGGCGCTCGCGGCGACGGCTTGCGGCGGTGACGACAAGGACAGCGGCGGCGACGTGCAGACCGGCGGGGAACTCTCCGGCACGGTCACCTGGTGGGACACCTCCGGCGACGCCGAGAAGGCGACCTTCAAGAAGATCGCCGAGGCGTTCACCGCCCAGCACCCGAAGGTCACCGTCAAGTACGTCAACGTCCCGTACGGCGACGCGCAGAACAAGGTGAAGAACGCCTTCAGCAGTGGCTCCGACGCGCCCGACGTGATCCGCGCCGACGTCGGCTGGGTCGCCGACTTCGCCTCCCTCGGCTACCTCGACGAGGTGCCGGCCGGGACCGTGAAGAAGGTCGACGCCGACTTCCTCAAGCAGGCGGCCGCCAGCGGCAAGTACGAGGGCAAGACCTACGCCGTCCCGCAGGTCATCGACACCCTCGGCCTCTTCTACAACAAGAAGATGCTGGCCGACGCCGGGGTCCAGCCCCCGAAGTCCCTGGAGGAGCTGAAGACCGCCGCCGCCGCCATCAAGGCGAAGACCGGCAAGACCGGCCTCTACCTGCGCGGCGACGACTCCTACTGGAGCCTCCCCTACCTCTACGGCGAGGGCGGCGACCTGGTCGACGCCAAGACCAAGACCGTCACCGTCGACAACGAGGCCGGCGTCAAGGCGTTCAAGGCCGCCCGCGACCTGGTCGCCTCCGGCGCCGCGATCACCAGCGCCACCGACGGCTACGTCAACCAGCAGACCGCCTTCAAGACCGGCCAAGTCGCGATGATGGTCAACGGCCCGTGGGCGGTGGCCGACACCTACGCCGGCGAGCAGTTCAAGGACAAGGCCAACCTCGGCGTCGCCCCCGTCCCGGCCGGCTCGGCCGCCCAGGGCGCCCCGCAGGGCGGCCACGACCTCGCCGTCTACGCCGGTTCCAAGAACCGCTCCGCCGCGCACGCCTTCGTCGAGTACATGACCTCCCAGCAGGTCCAGGTGCAGACGACCAAGGAACTCAGCCTCCTGCCGACCCGGACCGCCGCCTACGAGCAGCCGGACGTCAAGGGCAACGAGATGGTCGCCTTCTTCAAGCCCGCCGTGGACAAGGCCGTCGAGCGCGCCTGGATCCCGGAGAACGGCAGCCTCTTCGAGCCGCTCAAGGTCGAGTGGACCAAGGCGGTCACCGGGTCGTCGAGCCCGGAGGACGCGGCCAAGGCGTCCGGCGCCCAGTTCCGCAAGATCCTCAAGGGCTGGAATTGACGTGCCCCCCGGCCGCCTGGCGGCCGGGGCTCTCCACTACGGCCGGCTGACCGCTGTGGTGGCTTCCTGTTTCATCGCGCTGTGCCGGGATCACTCCCGGTCTTACCGGCACTCCGCAGGCGTTTGACCTGTCCGCCCGCCCGGCGGCCAGGGTGTTGTACGCGGCATTCTCATCACGATCGTGAACCGCCGCGCATTCTGAGCAGATCCATCGGCGAACATGAAGGGGTTTGGGTCCGTCGTTATGTCCGCATGTCGAGCACAGCTGGGAAGTCGGTACGAAGCGGCCGATCCTTCCGAAGTGTCTGCCATGTTTGACGGCCTTGTACTCCAGCATGCCGACGAACGAGGACCAGCCGGCATCGTTGACAGACTTCGCCAGCCTCGTTCGTGCGAGGGCGGCCACCGCGAGGTCTTCCACGTACACCGCTTGGTTGTCGCGGATGATGCGCGTGGATTCCTTGTGGTGCCAGTCGCGACGTCGGTCCAAAACCTTGGCGTGCTGTTTGGCGAGTCTGATGCGCGCTTTGGCCCGGTTCTTCGAACCTTTGACTTTGCGCGAGAGCTCTCTCTGCGAGCGCTTGAGCTTCTTCTCCGCCCGACGCAGGAACTTCGGAGAGGAAATTCGGGTGCCGTCGGAGAGAACGGCGAACGTCGTCAGCCCGAGGTCGATGCCAACCTCGGCTTCCACCTCGGGCAGGGCGTCCGTCTCGGAGTCCACGACGAAGCTGGCGAAGTAGCGACCTGTGGAATCCTTGATCACGGTTACGGACGTGGGCGTGGCGGGCAAAGGCCGGGACCACTTCACCTTCAGGGCCCCGATCTTCGTCACGTACACATGGCCGTCGCTCGTCAGGGAGAAGGCTTTTCTGGTCAGGTGGATCGACTGCCTGGGATCCTTCCTGGACTTGTATCGGGGCGGAGCGGTCTTGCAGGCCTTTGCCTTCCGGCTGAGAGAGTCGAAGAAGTTCTTGAAGGCCGTGTCGAGATCCCGAAGGGACTGCTGAAGCACAACTGCCGAAACATCGGAAAGCCAAGCGCGTTCCGGGGTCCGTTTGGCCCGGGTGATGTGCTGCTTGGACAGGTCGGTCGACTTCGCGTACGGCAGACCCGCTTCGTACGCCGTGGTGCGGGCGCGGAGACAGTCGTTCCACACCACTCGGGCACATCCGAAAGCCCGTGCCAGCGCCAGGCGCTGCAGGGCATTCGGATAAATCCGGAAGTTGTAGCGGAGCTTCACGCGCACGACTCTATGCCCGACCAGTCGCACCCACTACGCAGGTGCGAAAAGGGTCGAAGAGTGAGAGTTTCGGTCGGAATCAAAGCGAGACAGGGACATGATGTGTTCGATTCGGAGCTGACGGGAAGGCAGGCCGGCCGAAATGGCTGCTGACATCAGCCCAGTGGTGGCGGAGGCCGCGGGTGAGAAGATCACCCGCGGCCCGAGCCGCGGGCGGCTCCGCCGCGCACTGGCCACCCACTGGTACGCCTGGACGATGATCGCCCCCGTGGTGCTCGTCCTCGGCGTGATCATCGGCTGGCCGCTGGTCCGCGGCGTCTACCTGTCGCTGACCGACGCCAACGAGCGCAACGTCGCCCGCACCATCGGCGCCAACCACATCGAGGCCACGTACGAGTTCGTCGGCCTCGACAACTACACCGCCGTGCTCACCGACCCGGTGTTCACGCAGCGGCTGGTGTGGACGGTGATCTGGACCGTCGCCTGCGTGTCGGTCACCTTCGTGCTGGGCCTGGCCCTGGCCAACATGCTCAACCGGACCTTCCGCGGCCGCGGCTTCTACCGCATGGCCCTGATCCTCCCGTGGGCCGTCCCCGGCTTCGTGTCCGTCTTCGCCTGGCGGTTCCTCTTCAACCGCGACAACGGCATCCTCAACAAGCTGCTGGAGGGCGGCGGCATCGCCGGCGTCCCCTGGCTGGACGACCCCACCTGGGCCAAGCTCTCGGTCATCGCCGTCAACGTCTGGCTGGGCGTCCCCTTCATGATGGTCGCCCTCCTCGGCGGCCTGCAGTCCATCCCCGGCGAGCTCTACGAGGCCGCCGAGATGGACGGCGCGAGCGCCTGGCAGCGGTTCCGCCACATCACCCTGCCCGGACTGCGCACCGTCAGCATGACGGTGATCCTGCTCTCCACCATCTGGACCTTCAACATGTTCCCGGTGATCTTCCTGCTCACCCGGGGCGGACCGGGCGACTCCACCGAGATCCTGGTCACCCAGGCCTTCCGCGAGGCGTTCGTGGAGAGCCCCCGCGACTTCGCCGGCTCGGCCGCCTGGGGCGTGCTGATCCTGCTGCTCCTCATGTTGTTCGCGCTGGTCTACCGGCGTTCGCTGCGCAAGCAGGGAGAGGTGTGGTGACCGTGGCCACCTCCGTGACCAAGCCCCGTGCCGCCCGACCGCGCGGCACCCGCTCGCCGCTGGCCTCCGTCGGCCTGCACGCCACCCTCGTGGCCGCGTCCGTCATCGCCGTCTTCCCGGTCCTGTGGATCCTGCTGACCTCGCTCAAGCCGGCGAAGCAGGCCATCAGCACGGACTTCGTGAAGGACCCGACCTTCGCCAACTACGCGTACCTGCTCGACGACACCCACTTCCTGGACTGGTTCGCCAACTCCGTCCTCGTCGCCGGAGTCACCACCGTCCTCGGCGTGTTCATCGCCGCCACCACCGGCTACGCCGTCAGCCGGTTCAGGTTCCCCGGCATGAAGCCGCTGATGTGGACCCTGCTCGTCACGCAGATGTTCCCGATGGCCATCCTGATCGTGCCGCTCTACAACCTGATGGGCGACTTGGGGCTGCTCAACCAGCCGCTCGGCCTGATCATCACCTACCTCACCATCGCGGTGCCCTTCTGCGCCTGGATGATGAAGGGATTCTTCGACACCATCCCGGTGGAGATCGACGAGTCCGGCCGCGTCGACGGCCTCAACCCCTTCGGCACCTTCTGGCGGCTGATCCTGCCGCTGGCCAAGCCCGGCCTCGCCGTCACCGCCTTCTACTCCTTCATCACCGCCTGGGGCGAGGTCGCGTACGCCTCCGCCTTCATGGTCGGCGAGGAGAACCTCACCCTGGCCGGCGGCCTGCAGACCTTCGTCACCCAGTACACCTCCAACTGGGGCGCGATGTCGGCCGCGTCGGTGCTCATCGCCGTCCCCGCGGCCGTGTTCTTCCTCTTCGCCCAGCGCCACCTGGTCGCCGGAATGACGGCCGGCGCCACCAAGGGCTGACCGCGGCGCCGACCCCACCGCGGTCCATGCGGGCCCGGGCCTCCGCACAGGGCCCGGGCCCGTGACCCGGCACTGCTCGACGCACGCACCACCCGTCGCACGTACCCGTTCCAGTACGGCGCCGCCCCCGACCACGGCGGCGCCGTCCCACCCCGAAACCTCAGGGAAGACATGACCCAGCACCTCGCTGCCCCCGCCGCCGCACCGACCACCGGCACGCACACGGGATGGTGGAGAGACGCGGTGATCTACCAGGTCTACCCGCGCAGCTTCGCCGACGGCAACGGCGACGGCATGGGCGACCTGGAGGGCGTGCGCGGCAGGCTCGGCTACCTCAAGGAGCTCGGGGTCGACGCCGTCTGGCTCAGCCCCTTCTACGCGTCCCCGCAGGCCGACGCGGGCTACGACGTCGCCGACTACCGGGCCATCGACCCGATGTTCGGCACCCTGCACGACGCCGACGCTCTGATCCGCGAGGCCCACGCCCTGGGCCTGCGCATCATCGTGGACCTGGTCCCCAACCACTGCTCCGACCAGCACGAATGGTTCAAGCAGGCCCTGCGCGAAGGCCCCGGCTCCCGGCTGCGCGAGCGCTTCCACTTCCGCACCGGCAAGGGCGAGAACGGCGAACTCCCGCCGAACGACTGGGAGTCCATCTTCGGCGGCCCGGCCTGGACCCGCGTCACCGACCCCGACGGCACCCCCGGCGACTGGTACCTGCACCTCTTCGCCCCCGAGCAGCCCGACTTCAACTGGGAGCACCCGGCCGTCCAGGACGAGTTCCGCTCCATCCTGCGCTTCTGGCTCGACCTCGGCACCGACGGCTTCCGCGTGGACGTCGCCCACGGCCTGGTCAAGGCCCCCGGCCTGCCCGACATCGGTGCCAGGGACCAGCTCAAACTGCTCGGCAACGACGTCATGCCGTTCTTCGACCAGGACGGCGTCCACGAGATCTACCGCTCCTGGCGCCGCATCCTCGACGAGTACGAGGGCGACCGCGTCCTGGTCGCCGAGGCATGGACCCCGACCGTCGAGCGCACCGCACGGTACGTCCGCCCCGACGAGATGCACCAGGCCTTCAACTTCCAGTACCTGACCACCGACTGGGACGCCGCCGCGCTCCGGCAGGTCATCGACGGCTCGCTGGCCGCCATGCGCCCCGTCGGCGCCCCCACCACCTGGGTGCTGTCCAACCACGACGTCACCCGGCACGCCACCCGCTTCGCCAACCCCGCGGGCCTGGGCACCCAGCTCCGCGAGCCGGGCGACCGAGAGCTCGGCCTCCGGCGCGCCCGGGCGGCGACCCTGCTGATGCTCGCCCTGCCCGGCTCGGCGTACGTCTACCAGGGCGAGGAGCTCGGCCTGCCCGACGTCACCGACCTGCCGGACGAGGTCCGCCAGGACCCGTCGTTCTTCCGCGCCGCCGGCCAGGACGGTTTCCGTGACGGCTGCCGCGTACCGATCCCGTGGTCCGGCACGCAGGCCCCGTACGGCTTCGGCACCGGCGGCAGCTGGCTCCCGCAGCCCGACTCCTGGGCGGACCTGAGCGTGGCCGCGCAGACCGGCGACCCGCACTCCACCCTGGAGCTCTACCGCACCGCCCTGCGGCTGCGGCGCGAGCGCCCGGAGCTCGGCGCGGGCGACGGCGTGGAGTGGCTGGACGCCCCCGCCGGGGTCCTGGCGTTCCGCCGGGGCGGCTTCGTCTGCACGGCGAACACCACCGGCACGGCGATACGGATACCCGCCCCGGGCGAGCCCCTGCTCTCCAGCGGCACCCCCGGAGACGCCCTGGCCGAGGAGGGTCTCCTGCCCGCCGACACCACGGTGTGGTGGCAGGTGACGTCAGGGTGACCTCGCCTCTCCGGCTGACGGACATCGCCGCGCAGGCCCAGGTCAGCGAGGCGACGGTCAGCCGCGTGCTCAACGGCAAGGCGGGCGTGGCGGCCGCGACCCGGCACAAGGTGCTGGCCGCCATGGACCTGCTCGGCTACGAACGCCCGGTCCGGCTGCGCCGCCGCAGCAACGGCCTGGTCGGCCTGCTCATCCCCGAGCTCACCAACCCGATCTTCCCGGCCTTCGCGCAGGTCATCGAGCAGGCGCTGGCCGGGCACGGGTACACGCCGGTGCTGTGTACGCAGACCCCCGGCGGGGCGACCGAGGACGAGCTGGTCGAGCAGCTGGAGGAGCGCGGCGTCACCGGCATCGTGTTCCTGTCCGGACTGCACGCCGACCGCGCCGCCGACCCGGCCCGCTACCAGGGGCTGGTGGCGCGCGGCCTCCCCTTCGTCATGATCAACGGCTTCAACGAGCACGTGAACGCCCCGTTCGTCTCCCCGGACGACCGCGCGGCGGCCCGCATGGCGGTCCGCCACCTCGCCGACCTCGGCCACGAACGCATCGGCCTGGCCATAGGCCCGACCCGGTACGTGCCCTCGGCCCGCAAGGCGGAGGGCTTCCGCACGGCCATGGCGGAACTGGGCCTGCCGTGCGGCGAGGCGGACGTCCAGCCGACCCTGTTCACGGTGGAGGGCGGCCACGCGGCGGGCGGGGCGCTGATCGACCGGGGCTGCACGGGCATCGTGTGCGGCAGCGACCCGATGGCGCTGGGCGCGATACGGGCCGCCCGTGAGCGGGGGCTCCGCGTGCCGGAGGACGTCTCGGTCGTCGGCTTCGACGACTCCCCGCTGATCCCGTTCACCGACCCGCCGCTGACGACCGTGCGCCAGCCGGTCCGCGCCATGGCGACGGCGGCGGTCGGCGCACTGCTGGAGGCGGTCGGCGGCACGCCGGTCCAGCGCACGGAGTTCGTCTTCCAGCCGGAGCTGGTCGTACGCGGCTCCACGTCCCAGGCCCCGTAAGGGGCCCCACGAACTCGGGGCACATCCCCGAGACCCCGCCAGGTGCCGGGGCCCTCTGTCCAGGGCCCCGGCGCTGTCGTCCGCTCGGCTACGGGCGGGTGGCGTGGCCGAGGAAGGCGCCCCAGGCGGCGGGGGACAGGCTGAGGTGTGCGTGGTGGGGGCGCTTGGAGTCCCGGACCAGGACGGCATTGGGGGCGCCGGCGACCTCGACACAATTGGGGCCATCGTTGCTGCTGTAGCTGCTCTTGAACCAGGCAACCTCGACGCAATCAGGTCCGTCGGCCGTGCTGTAGCTGCTCTTGACCCATGTCAGGGTCGAGAAAAGATCCGCAGTCGACTGCTTGATCATGTCTCCCCCACTGCCTTCTCGATGAACATCAGCGACTCGCGAGGCGTCAGCGCTTGTGCCCGGATCATGCCATAGCGCATCTCAAGGATCTGCACCTCCTTGGGCGTGGTGATCAAGCGGCTGACCAGGAGCGCCTCACTGTGCCCAACCGTTGTTCCGTCGTTCAAGCGCATGATCTTGAACGACGACGCAAGCCCGGCGTGTTCCTCCACGGTAGTGGGCATCACCTGGATCTCCACATGCCGCAACCGGCCGATGGCGGCCAGGTGTTCCAACTGGGCGCGGAGTACGATCTTGCCCCCGATGGGTCGTCGTAGGACGGCCTCTTCCAGCACGAGGGTCAACAAGGGTGCCGGTCGTCGATCGATGACCTGCTGACGCGCCATGCGTGCCGCGACGAGCCGCTCGACTTGGTCCTCGGGGAAGGCCGGCCGACGTAGTGAGTGCAGCGCACGCGCGTACTCCTCGGTCTGTAGGAGACCTGGAACCACGACGTTGTCGTATGCCCCGATCTCCACTGCCTGCGCTTCAAGCT
The DNA here is from genome assembly GCF_040684755.1 of Streptomyces sp. NPDC089799. Lineage (NCBI taxonomy): Bacteria > Bacillati > Actinomycetota > Actinomycetes > Kitasatosporales > Streptomycetaceae > Streptomyces > Streptomyces sp. NPDC089799. Next base: position 86,090 of record NZ_JBFBGR010000013.1, read on the forward strand.
TGGCCAAGTCGCGAACCTTCTTGGGATATCGGGCTCTCTCGATATCCGCCTTCATCGCCGAGATCTTCCCCGAAGCCTCAAGGATCTCATCGGCCTTGTCCAGATACTCGGGGCGGGGAATTCGGGCGCCGCGCTCGATCTTGTAGATCAATTCCTGGCTGTACCCCATGCGTGTACCGAACTGTGCGCGATCGAATCCGCCCGACTCGCGCCACATTCTGAGCTGTCGGCCCACCGCGGCGATCACCGCGCCCGACTCGTCCTCGGGATCGAGTTCCCAGCTCGACTCGTCCGTGCCGTCTGCGCTCAACTTCCACCTCCTCGTGGACCGGCGGTACAGGCCGGGACCGCTCTGGACAGGGGTCGTACACAGTGGCCCGGGCCCTTCTCAGGCTACGCACCGGTGACCACGCTGAGTGACGTGAATCAGGAAATCTCCTTCGCCGTCACCCTTCCTGCGACCCCGCGCGGAGCCCATCTCGCACGCCGGCTCGCCGTCGCCCAACTGACCGCCCAGTCAGTGCCGTTCGAGGACGCCGCGCAGATCGTCGCCGAACTGGCCGGCAACGCGGTCACGCACGGCCGCGTACCGGGACGCGGTTTTCGCCTGTCCCTGGATCTGTGGCCCGGCCGCACGCTCCGTATCGAGGTTGCCGATACCCGATCCGAGGCTGAACCGCCCGTCGCCGTCCAACCGCCGGAGCCGGAGGCCGAGTCGGGCAGGGGGCTCCTCCTGGTGTCCGCTCTCGCCGCGCGCTGGGGGACGGAACATGGGCTGCCGCCGCTCAAAAAGGTGTGGGCGGAAATCGATCTCTCCGGCGGCATTTCACCGGATCGAGGTTCTCGCGACCCGGCCGGTCGAGCCGCGGTTCCGCTCGACACCTAATTACAAATCACCGGGGGAAATGACCCTGCCAACCTCCCCCCTCCCCCTCTCACCCGGGAGGGTGAAATGGGCCAACCTGGCTGGCGCATATGCCAATTGCCGTGCAAGCCTCGGCCTGACAACCCCCAGACATGCGAACGGCCCCCGACGGGACGGGCAATCCCGGCCGAGGGCCTTACCGCTGAGGAAGAGAACGACTTCCCCATGGCTGACCGGCAGCTTAGCGCGCCCACCTGCGCGCCGTACGGCATCCGGCACGACAACCGTGCCCCACGTGACCGCTACGTCAAGATCGGAAACCACCTCGCCCAGCACCGCGAGCTGAGCATCACCGCGATCGGGCTGGCCACGCACATCCAGTCGCTCCGCGCGGGCACCAAGGTGACGGTCAAGTCGCTGTGCGAGCGCTTCCCGGAGGGCGAGGTGCGCATCGCCGCGGCTCTGCGGGAGCTGGAGGAGCACGGCTACCTCGCCCGCTACCGGGAGCGGCTCCCGTCGGGGCGGGTGGTGAGCCACGTCATCTCGTACAACGTCCCGCTCGCCCTGCGCGGGGACGACGACGAGCCCCCGCCGGAGCCGCCCGCCCCGAAGCGCGAGGAGTCGCCCGACGTGCCCGAGGCGGCCCCGGAGGCTCCCGCTGAACCCCCACCCGGGCCCGACCTGCCGGAACCCTCCGAACCGGCGGACCCCGAACTGCTCACCCAGGCGGCGGAACTGCTGGCCCGGCTACGGCTCCGCGATCCCCGCCTCACCCTCTCCACACGGGACGTGACCCGGCTCGCCCCCGCGGCGGCGGCCTGGCTGGAGCGCGGAGTACGACCGGCCGTGGTCAGCGGCATGCTGGCCGGGGGCCTGCCGGCGGAGCCGATCCGCGCCCCCGCCGCACTGCTGGCGCACCGGCTGCGGGAGGGTCTCCCACCCGCCATCGCGGCCTCCCGGCCGGCCGGTCAGCGCCACCCGGACTTCACGATCCACCCGCTCCGGACCTGCGACGACTGCGACCGCGCCTTCCGCTCCCCGACCCCGGGCCGCTGCACGCCCTGCACCTCTCTCCGGCCCGCCACGGCGGCCTGAGCCTTGGGATCCGGTGATGTGGCGTTCACCGGGAAGCGGGGCCCGATGGTTGCGCGGCGTTATCGGCCTTGCCGTCCCATCGGCCCCGCGTGCCCGGTGGTCAGGGGACGAGGGTGAGGGCGAACCGGTCGAAGATGTCGTACACGTCGATCCAGCCCACGGCCCTGCTGCAGAGGGGGTACCCCTCGGCGTTCGTGCAGCCGAACCCGACGTCGACCATCCCGTTCAGCTGCCGGGAGTTCGGGTCGTTGACGGTGATCACGGGGCCACCGCTGTCGCCCTGCTGGGCGACCCAGCCGCCGTTGTTCGGGACGCCGATGCTGCCGAAGACCGTGATGCCGTTGATGACCCAGCTGGCGTTGCCGGCCTGTTCGGTGCGGATGTTGCAGACGACCTTGGAGCCGTAGCCGAGCTGGCAGGCGAAGTCGCCCACCGCGATGTTGCGCGTGCCGTTGAGGAAGCGGGTGTACCCCTGGGCGTCGGTGCCGTCCCAGGTGTAGCGGCTCGTGCGGGCGTCGATGAACGCCGCGTCGATGTCGGTCAGCTCGGCCCTGACCTGCCCGATGTACGTGCCGCCGGCCGTGTAGACGGCGTCGTTGACGTTGTAGCAGTGGCTGGACGTGACGAGCCAGTGGCGCTGGTCCACGGTGCTGATGGCCGGGACGCCGGTGGTGCAGGCAGCTCGCCCGCCACCGGTCAAGGGCCCGAGCGCGGCCCCGGCGTAGAACGGCGAGCTGTCGTCCCAGCGGCTGGCGAGCGGCACCATGGCGGGCGAGTGGAGGATGCGGAGGGGCGTCGCCCCCGCGGCCGCGCGCTGCCGCGCGAAGGCCGGGCGGGCGATGTACTCCTGGGCGGTTTTCGTGTCGGTCACGCCGAGCTCGATCGCGCTGCCGTCGACCGTGCTGTTCGCCCTTTCGATCTTGAACGGCAGATCGCGGCGGTCCAGGAGGGCCTTCATCTCCTTCCTGAGGTCCTGTTGGGACTTCGCGCCGCGGCGTACGTTCAGCAGATACGTGTCGGCCTTCGGGTTGGCCTTGCGCACCGCGTCGAGGAAGGCCGCGCGCCGGGCCGTGTCGGTGAGGTAGACGTTGACGGACCGGTAGTCCTTGGCCATCTCGACCTGGGTGTACACATCCGCCTGGGTGCTCCGGCCCACCCGGGCCACGGCATCGGCCAGTACCCGCAGCGGCTCCAGTACCTCACCCTGACGCTCCGGCGTCATCGCCGCCACGATGTCGGCGGACAGCGGTTCGAGGGCTCTGGCCCCGGCGGACGGCGGCTTGCCCGTCCCGGCCTCGGCGGACGCCGACATGAGCGGCAGGACGGCCAGCACCGCCGCGAGCGCTACGGGGCGCCACACAGCCTTCTTCATCGTTCTCCCCTGGTTACCGTACGGATCCAGCGATTACGGTGCGTGACGCTATGGAGTGCCGGGGCGGTGCAGCAAGGGGGCGCGGCGGACGGCAGGGGCATGTGAGGGCGGCGCACGGGGGTACAAACGGCGTGCAGGAGGGGCGCGCGTGCTTCCGATCACCGCGATCAGGATTCGGACGCGCGATCGAGGTCCGCCTCCGGGCCTAGGACCTGCGCCCCATGTGCATCGTGGAGCTGCTGGCTAAGGTCGGCACCCATGCAAGCCACGGAGATCATTCGCCGCGACACGGCGCAGCGCAGGCAGGACACCCTCGAACGGCTCGGCAGGGAGCGCGACATATGGGTGTCGACGGCTCACCCCGACCACGGCCCGCACCAGGTGCCGCTGTGGTTCCTGTGGGACGGTCGGGCGGTGTGGATGTGCACCGGCGCGAACTCCGCGACCGTGCGGAACGCACGCGCGGAACCGCGAGTCCGGCTGGCGCTGCCGGACGCCCTCGACGTGGTGCTGCTGCAGGGCGAGGCGGAGTGCCATCCCGCACCGGAAGTGCCGGAGGACGCCGCGGACGCGTTCGCGGCCAAGTTCGGCTGGGATCCGCGCACGGAGGAGTCCCCGTACGCCTACCTGCGGGTGGCCCCGCAGACGGTGCGCGCCTGGCGCAGCGTCCCGGAACTGCGCGGCAGACTCCTGATGCGCGACGGCGCGTGGCTGGAGTAGCAGGGGGGTGCACGCCGGCTGACTCGCGAACTGCCTGTTCAGGCCTGATGGCATGATCGGCACGTGATCAGTGAACCCAGCCCGTCCGGTGCCGTGAAGTACGTCCTGTTCGATGTCGACGGCACGTTGATCGATGCCCTGGACAATCAGCGCCTGGTCTGGCGAACGTGGGCGGAGCGGTACGGCCTGGACCCCGATGAGGTCTACCGGGTGGCGCTGCGGACCCGGCCGATGGAGACCTTCGCGGAAGTCGCTCCGGACCGGGACCCCCACGAGTGCCTTGCCGTACTGCACGAGCTGGAGGACGAGGACGTCCGCACCGGCGTCTACGGTGCTTTCGACGGCGGCCCGGAACTGCTCGGTGCCCTGCGGCCCGGGACCTGGGCGCTGGTGACGTCGAACTACGAGCACCGGGTGCGCGGCCGATTCGCCCGGACGGGCCTGCCGGTCCCGGAGGTCGTGGTGGACGCGGCCGCCGTGACCGAAGGCAAGCCGTCGCCGGTGCCGTACCTGCAGGCCGCCACGCGGCTCGGTGCCGGGCCGGAGGACTGCCTGGTCATCGAGGACGCCCCTTCCGGGGTGCAGGCCGGGCTGCGTGCCGGGATGACGGTGTGGGGCGTCAATACCCTCACGGCGGCGGACGGTGTGCACCGCCACTTCGGCACCCTGCGCGAGGCGGTCGAGGACATCCTCGCCTTCGCTTCGGGCTCCATTCCGGCGGCCCCCGTGCAGCAGGGGTGCCCCGGACCGGAGCACCCCTGCTGATCAGCCGGTTCCCCGGCCTGCTGGGGTCGTACTAGACCGCGTACCGCACCCAGTTCTGGGTGGAGGAGCCGGTGCAGACGACCTGGCGCACCTCGCGGCGGCTGCCGGAGGGGTTGGCGCCGTCGTCCAGGCACAGGCCGGTGGCCGCGTTCCTGACGGCCACCTGGCCGCCGCCGAGGTCGACCAGGTCCCAGCGCTGGATCGCCCCGTCGTGGCAGACCTGCTGGGTGACCTGGGAGCCGGGGGCGGTGCCGGCGGCGCCGATGCACTTGCCGGAGTGGCGGGGCTGCATGCGGGTGAGCCCGTCGGCGCCGAACAGTGTCGCGAACTCCTGCTGGTAGCCGGTCTTGCAGCTGAACTGCTGGACCAGGGCGCCCGGATCGCGGGAGGCGCCCTGGATGTCCAGGCACTTGCCGGTGGCGGCGTTGACGTACTTGTGGGCACCGCCGGGAACGGCGGCGGCCGCGGACCCGGTCGGGGCCGGAGCCGCCTGGGCCTGGACGGCGACACCGCCGATCAGGGCGGCGGACGCGGCCAGGGCCAGAGCGGCGGAGCGCATGCGGAACACGGTCGTGCGTGACATGGGGATCTCCCGGATGTTCGCGGTGACGACAGTGAGGAACGATCGGCACATGACGGGGGTCCGTGACGGTGTCTCTGCCGTGCCCCCGGTGCAGCCATATCCCACCGGAATCCGGCTCCCTCCGGCGACCGGTTTACCGGCCATTCCCTGTATGTCGGACACGCCGCGATCGGAATGGCTTGCCCTGGCATGAACGGACCGGTACGGCGCCCCGGTTCGCGCCCGGCGCCGTGATCGGCCACGGGCCGGCCACGGGTTCGGCCGCGGGCGGGCAGCCCGGCTGCCGGCCCGCGGCCTGCCCGTGGCCGTGTCCCCTCAAGCGCCGTCGATGCGGGCGAGCAGGTTCCGTGCCTCGGTGGTGCGGATGTTGTCCGGGCCGAAGAGGGCCAGGCAGGCGTCATGGGCGGCCGCGGCCTCCGGGCGGGCCTCGGTGCCGCGGCCCAGCCCGAGGAGGGCGGTGGCCGCGGCCAGTTCGGCGGCCCCGGTTTCCGAGCCGCGCTGCTCCGGGGGCAGACCGCGGTGCACTTCGTCCGCGTGCCGCGCCTCGGTGAGGGCCTCCTCGTGGCGCTTCTGGGCATTGAGGCTGACGGCCAGCCCGAGCCGCAGGAGCAGGGTGAACCGGTCCGGGTCGGGAAGGGTGGCGAGGAGCTCACGCGCCAGCGCCTCGGCCTCCGGGTAGCGGCCCAGCGCGTTGAGGGCCTGGACCCGCCCGTAGACGGCGGCCATCGCCACGCCCGCCATTTCCGGGGACGCGTTGCGGGCCGCGGTCTCGATGAGGGCCGCGCACTCCGCCTCGCATTCGGCGTGCCGGCCGAGCATGTTCAGCGCCTGGGCGCGGTCCGCGCGCAGTTTCAGGGTCAGCGGGTGTTCGACGCCGAAGGTCCTGCCGAAGAGCGGCAGTTGGGCGTCATACGTGGCGACCGCCTCGGTGTGGCGGCCCTGGGCGCCCACCGCGAGCCCGACGATGCTCATCAGCAGCGGGATGAACGGGTCGTCGCCCGCCCGTTCCAGGGCCGCGGCCATCGAGCGTGCCTCGGTCTCGGCCTCGGCGAAGCGCCCGGCCTGGTACAGGACTGTGGCCTGGGCTAAGGGGTTGCTCGGCATCTGCGTCATGACCAGAGCATACGAACGCTGCGCACGTCTGTTCGGAGAAGTCGAGGGAATTAGGGGGAAGTCGGGGGAATTCGAGGGAAGTCGGGAGTTGGCCCGGGTCCCGGCTCCGGCGTGCAGCCCATGATCGGAAACAATTCTGCAATCTCTTGCGCAAGGTCTTGCAGCGCAAGGGGGTGCCCCCTACGGTCGCCACAATCCCCACCTCTCCGCCAGGAGGCCCCCATGCCCCCCACGCGCACCATCCGTCCCCCGCGTCGCACCGCCAGAGCGATGGCCGCCGCCACCCTCGCCGCCACGGCCCTCACCGCGGGGGCCGCCACGGCCACCCCGGCGGCGGCCGTGCCGCCCGGGGAGAAGGACGTCACCGCCGTCCTCTTCGAGTGGCGGTTCGCCGATGTGGCCAAGGCGTGCACCGACTCCCTCGGGCCGGCCGGCTACGGGTACGTGCAGGTGTCGCCGCCGCAGGAGCACGTCCAGGGCTCCCAGTGGTGGACCTCGTACCAGCCGGTCAGCTACCGGATCGCCGGACGGCTCGGCGACCGCACCGCCTTCAAGAGCATGGTCGACACCTGTCACGCCGCCGGGGTGAAGGTGGTCGCCGACTCCGTCATCAACCACATGGCCGGTCCCGCCGACCCGAATGCCGTCCTCACCGGCACCGGCGGGTCGACGTACTCCAAGTACTCCTATCCCGGCCTCTACTCCGGCGCCGACATGGACGACTGCCGGGCCGAGATCTCGAACTACAAGGACAAGGCCAACGTCCAGAACTGCGAACTGGTCAAGCTCGCCGACCTCGACACCGGCGAGGAGTACGTCCGCGGCCGGATCGCCGGCTACCTCAACGACCTGCGCTCCCTCGGCGTCGACGGCTTCCGGATCGATGCCGCCAAGCACATGCCCGCCGCCGACCTGGCGAACATCAAGTCCCGGCTGACCGACCCGAACGTCTACTGGAAGCAGGAGGCGATATACGGCGCCGGCGAGGCCGTCGACCCCGCCGAGTACCTCGGCTCCGGCGACGTCCAGGAGTTCCGCTACGCCCGCGACCTCAAGCGGGTCTTCGAGAGCGAGAACCTCGCCTACCTGAAGAACTTCGGCGAGGGCTGGGGGTACATGCCCTCCTCCAAGTCCGGTGTCTTCGTCGACAACCACGACACCGAGCGCGGCGGCGACACCCTCACCTACAAGTCGGGCTCCGCCTACACCCTCGCCAACGTCTTCATGCTGGCCTGGCCCTACGGCTCCCCGGACGTCCACTCCGGCTACGAGTGGAGCGACAAGGACGCCGGCCCGCCCAACGGCGGCACCGTGGGCGCCTGCTACGCCGACGGCTGGAAGTGCCAGCACGCCTGGCGGGAGATCTCCTCCATGGTCGCCTTCCGGAACACGGCCCGCGGTCAGGGCGTCGTGAACTGGTGGGACGACGGTGCCGACGCCATCGCCTTCGGGCGCGGCTCCACTGCGTACGTGGCGATCAACCACGAGGGCACCCCGCTGACCCGCACCTTCCAGACCTCCCTCCCCGCCGGGGACTACTGCGACGTGCAGAGCGGCAGCCGCACCGTCACCGTCGACTCCTCGGGCCGGTTCACCGCCACCGTCGCGTCCGGCACCGCCCTCGCCCTGCACACCGGGGCCCGTACCTGCGGCACCGGGTCCACGACCGCCGGGGCGTCGTTCGCGGTCGGCGCGACCACCGTCCCCGGCCAGAACGTCCACGTCACCGGCGACCAGCCCGCCCTCGGCAACTGGAACACCGGCGCCGCCCCCAAGCTCGACCCGGCCGCCTACCCCGTCTGGAAGCTCGACGTCACCCTGCCCCCGGGCACGACCTTCGCCTACAAGTACGTCCGCAAGGACGGCTCCGGCAACGTCACCTGGGAGAGCGGGGCCAACCGCTCCGCGACCGTTCCCGCCAACGGCAAGGTCACGCTGACCGACACCTGGCGCAACTGACCGCCGCCCCACCCCCTCGCCTCCCCGACCAAGGAGCCCTGCCTTGAAACGCCCCGCAGCAGGCACCGTCGCGGCCGCCCTGGCCGTGATCCTCCTGCCCGTCCTGCCGGCCCTGCCCGCCGCCGCGGCACAACAGCGCCCGCCCGCACCGCCCCCGGACGCGAAGCTCGCCGCCGAGCCGGCCCGCCACGACCTGACCCGGGAGCAGTTCTACTTCGTGCTCCCGGACCGGTTCGCCAACGGGGACCCGCGCAACGACCGCGGCGGACTCACCGGCACCCGCCTGGACACCGGCTTCGACCCGGCCGACAAGGGCTTCTACCAGGGCGGCGACCTCAAGGGGCTGACCGACCGGCTCGACTACGTCAAGGGCCTGGGCACCACGGCGATCTGGCTGGCCCCGATCTTCAGGAACCAGCCGGTGCAGGGGACCGGGGCGAACGCCTCGGCCGGATACCACGGCTACTGGATCACCGACTTCACCCAGGTCGACCCGCACTTCGGCACCAACGCCGACCTGGAGAAGCTGATCGACAAGGCCCACGCCAAGGGCATGAAGGTCTTCTTCGACGTCATCACCAACCACACCGCCGACGTCGTCGACTACGAGGAGAAGTCCTACGGCTACCTGTCGAAGGGGGCGTTCCCGTACCTCACCAAGGACGGCGTCCCCTTCGACGACAAGGACTACGCCGACGGGAAGCGGAAGTTCCCCGCCGTCGACCGGAACTCCTTCCCCCGCACCCCCGTCGTCCCCGAGGGCAGGAAGGACCTCAAGGTCCCCGCCTGGCTCAACGACCCGACCATGTACCACAACCGGGGCGACTCCACCTTCGCCGGGGAGTCCGGTGAACAGGGCGACTTCGTCGGCCTCGACGACCTGTGGACCGAACGCCCCGAGGTCGTCACCGGCATGGAGCGGATCTACGAGAAGTGGGTCCGCGACTTCGACATCGACGGCTTCCGCATCGACACCGTCAAGCACGTCAACACCGAGTTCTGGACGCAGTGGGCCACCGCCCTCGACGCCTACGCGGCCAGGCGCGGCCGCCCCGACTTCTTCATGTTCGGCGAGGTGTACTCCGCCGACACCGCCGTCACCTCCCCGTACGTCACCCGTGGCCGCCTCGACGCCACCCTCGACTTCCCGCTCCAGGACGCCATCCGCGCCTACGCCGCCCAGGGCGCCGGATCCGACCGCCTGGCCCGGGTCTTCGCCGACGACCACCGCTACACCACCGACAAGGCCAACGCGTACGAGCAGGTCACCTTCCTCGGCAACCACGACATGGGCCGCTTCGGCACCTTCCTGACGCAGGACCGCCCCGGCGCCCCCGAGAGCGAACTCCTCGCCCGCTACCGGCTCGCCAACGAGCTGATGTTCCTCACCCGCGGCAACCCCGTCGTCTACTACGGCGACGAGCAGGGCTTCACCGGCGCCGGCGGCGACAAGGACGCCCGCCAGACCCTCTTCGCCTCCAGGACCGCCGACTACCTCGACGACGACCAGCTGGGCACCGACCGCACCCACGCCACCGACGCCTACGACGACCGGCACCCGCTCTACCGGCAGATCGCCGACCTGTCCCGGCTGACCAAGGCCCACCCGGCCCTCCGCGACGGCGTCCAGACCGAGCGCCTCGCCGAAGGCGCCGTATACGGTTTCACCCGCGCCGACACCACCGGCTCCGCCGGCACCCACGGCAGCGGCCGGGCCCGCCACGAGTACGCCGTCGCCGTCAACAACGGCAACGCCCCGGTGACCGTCGACCTCCCCGTCGACAGCGCCGTCCGCACCCGCTTCCGCACCCTGTACGGCGGCCCCGACACCGGCGCCCGCGTCACCGCCGACGGCCGGCTCCGGCTCACCGTGCCCGCCCTCGGCTCCGTCGTCGCCCGCGCCGAAGCCCCGCTACCGCCCCCCGCCGCCGCACCCGCCGTCACCCTGACCGCCCCGGCCGCCGGAGCCACCGGCACCGTCGAGGTCTCCGCCGGAGTCACCGGCGGCGGCGCCCTGAACCGGGTCGTCTTCGCCGCCCAGACCGGCAACGGGCCCTGGCAGGTCCTCGGCTCCGCCGACCACGCCCCGTACAAGGCGACCCACCACCTCACCGCCCCGGCCGGCACCCCCGTCCGCTACAAGGCGGTCGCCGTCGACCTCGCCGGCCGCACCGCGAGCGCCCTCGCCGAAACCGTCACCGGCGCCCCGCCGGCCCCCGAGACCCCGACCGCCACCCAGCGCGACTACGCGGTCGTCCACTACAACCGGCCCGACGGGAACTACGACGACTGGAGGCTGTACACCTGGGGCGACATCGCGGAGGGCGAATCCAAGCCGTGGCCGGAGGGAGCAGGGTTCACCGGCCGCGATGCCTACGGCGCCTTCGCGTACGTCCGCCTCAAGCCGGGCGCGAGCTCCGTCGGCTACCTGGTCATCGACAAGGACGGCACCAAGGACGTCGCCGCCGACCGCACCATCGACCTGACCAGGACCGGGGAGATCTGGCTCGACCAGGGCAAGGAGGCCCCCCGGCCGCAGCGCCCCGCCCACCCGCCGCAGGACACCACCAAGGCAGTCCTCCACCTCCGGCGCCCCGACGGCGCCTACGACGGCTGGGGCCTGCACGTCTGGACGGGAGCAGCCACCCCCACCGACTGGTCCAGGCCGCTGATGCCCGCCCGCTTCGACTCCTACGGCGCGGTCTACGAGGTCCCGCTCGCCCCCGGAGCCACCTCCCTCTCCTACATCCTCCACAAGGGCGACGAGAAGGACCTCCCCGCCGACCAGTCCCTCGACCTGAAGGCCACCGGCCACGAGGCATGGCTGCTCGCCGGCCGCACCGGGTACCTCCTCCCGCAGCCCGCCGGCAACTCCGCCGCCCTCGACCTCACCACCTCCCGCGCGATCTGGATCGACCGCGACACCCTCGCCTGGAACGCCCCCGAGACCGCTGCCTCCGCCCAGCTCCTCGCCTCCCGCACGGGCACGGTCACGGCGGACAACGGCACCCTCACCGGCACCACCGACGCCACCGTGCTGCGCCTGACTCCCGGCGCACTGACCGACGTACAGAAGCGGAAGTTCCCGCACCTGGCGGCGTACAAGGCGTTCACCGTGGACCCGCGCGACCGCGACCGGGTCCGCGAGGCACTGCGCGGCCAGCTCGTCGCGAGCGCCCGCGCCGCGAACGGAGCCGTCCTCGCCGCCACCGGAGTGCAGCTCGCCGGGGTCCTCGACGACCTGTACGCCAACAAGGCCGCACTCGGCCCGGTCTTCGCCCCGCGAGGGGTGACCCTGTCCGTGTGGGCGCCGACCGCCCGGCGGGTCGCCCTCGAACTCGACGGCCGCACCGTGCCCATGCGCCGTGACGACACCACCGGCGTCTGGTCCGTACAGGGCCCGCGCTCCTGGACCGGAAAGAAGTACCGCTACGCCGTGACCGTCTGGGCGCCCACCACCCGGGCCCTGGTCACCAACCTGGTCACCGACCCCTACTCCACCGCCCTGACCACCGACTCCACGCACAGCCTGGCCGTGGACCTCGCCGACCCGGCCCTCAAGCCGGCCGGCTGGGCCGGCCTGCGGAAGCCGGCCGCCGTGCCCTTCCGCAACGCCCGCATCCAGGAACTCCACGTCCGCGACTTCTCCGTCGCCGACCGCACCTCCGAGCACCCCGGGCAGTACCTGGCCTTCACCGACGCCGACTCGGCCGGCATGAAGCACCTCCGCGCCCTCGCCGCCGCCGGCACCTCCTACGTCCACCTGCTCCCGGCCTTCGACATCGGCACGATTCCCGAGAAGCCGGCCGACCGCACCGAACCCGCCTGCGACCTGCCCTCCCACGCACCGGACTCCGAGGAACAGCAGGCGTGCGTGGCCGCCGGCGCGGCCGAGGACGGCTACAACTGGGGCTACGACCCGCTGCACTACACCGTCCCGGAAGGCTCGTACGCGAGCGACCCGGAGGGCACCGCCCGCACCGTCGAGTTCCGGCGCATGGTCCAGGGCCTCAACGGCGCCGGACTGCGCACCGTGATGGACGTGGTCTACAACCACACCGTCGCGGCCGGCCAGTCCGACAAGTCCGTCCTGGACCGCATCGTCCCCGGCTACTACCAGCGGCTGCTGGCCGACGGCACGGTCGCCACCTCCACCTGCTGCGCCAACACCGCGCCCGAGAACGCGATGATGGGCCGCCTGGTCGTCGACTCGATCGTCACCTGGGCCAAGGAGTACAAGGTCGACGGCTTCCGCTTCGACCTGATGGGCCACCACCCCAAGGAGAACATCCTGGCGGTCCGCAAGGCCCTCGACGCCCTGACCGTCGCCAAGGACGGCGTCGACGGGAAGGCGATCGTCCTCTACGGCGAGGGCTGGAACTTCGGCGAGGTCGCCGACGACGCCCGCTTCGTCCAGGCCACCCAGAAGAACATGGCCGGCACCGGCATCGCCACCTTCTCCGACCGGGCCCGCGACGCGGTCCGCGGCGGCGGCCCCTTCGACGAGGACCCCCGCGTCCAGGGCTTCGCCTCCGGCCTGTTCACCGCCCCGAACGGATCCGCCGCCAACGGCACCCCGGACGAGCAGCGCGCCCGACTGCTGCACGCCCAGGACCTGATCAAGGTGGGCCTGACCGGCAACCTGGCCGCGTACCGCTTCACCGACACCGGTGGCCGTACGGTCACGGGTGCACAGGTCGACTACAACGGGCAGCCCGCGGGCTACGCGGACGCCCCCGGCGACGCCCTCGCCTACGCCGACGCCCACGACAACGAGTCCCTGTACGACGCCCTGACCTACAAGCTGCCCGTCGGCACCTCCGAGGCGGACAAGGCCCGCATGCAGGTCCTCGCCATGGCCACGGCCACCCTCTCGCAGGGCCCGGAGCTGTCCCAGGCCGGCACGGACCTGCTCCGCTCCAAGTCCCTGGACCGCAACTCCTACGACAGCGGCGACTGGTTCAACGCGATCCACTGGGACTGCCGGGACGGCAACGGCTTCGGCCGCGGCCTCCCGCCCGCCGCGGACAACCGAGCGAAGTGGCCGTACGCCAAGCCCCTCCTCAGCCGGCCCGCGCCGGGCTGCGCGGAGACCGGGGCGGCCTCCGGCGCCTACCGCGACCTGCTGCGCATCCGCAGCACCGAACCGGGCTTCGGCCTCGCCACGGCGGCCGAGGTCCAGGACCGCCTGGCCTTCCCGCTGTCCGGCACCGGGGAGACCCCGGGCGTGATCACCATGACCCTGGGGGACCTGGTGGTCGTCTTCAACGCCACGCCGGCCGAGCAGTCCCCGCAGGTGCCCGGCCTCGCCGGACAGGGCTACCGCCTGCACCCGGTCCAGTCCGCCGGCTCCGACCCGGTGGTCAAGCGGTCGGCGTACGACACGGCCACCGGGGAGTTCAGGGTCCCGGCGCGTACGGTGGCGGTCTTCACCCGCTGAACAGGGGTCCCGTCAGCCCGGTACATCGAAGGATGTACCGGGCATATCGGCCGCTGTGTCGATTCGGTGATCTTCGCCGGTCCCTACCGTTTTGCGTATGAGATCACCGATTCGCATGAGATTGCCGGATCAGCGCGACGGACCACCGGACCTGCCGGCATGGCGGACCGTGGCCCTTCCGGTCCTGTTCACCGTGGTCCTTCCACTGGCCCTGTTCTACGTCCTGCAGTCGCAGGGCGTCAGCCAGTGGCTGGCACTGACGATCGCCGGGGCCGTACCGGCGTTGCGCATGGCCGTCGAGTGCGCCACCCGGCGCCGGGTGAACAGCTTCGAGGCGTTCATGACCGGCATGCTGGCGTTGCGCGTCGCGGCCTCGCTGCTCACCGGCAGTCCACGGGTGCTCCTTGTCAAGGACGCCGGATTCGGGGCGGCCGCCGGGCTCTGGATCCTGGGCTCGCTCCTCGTGGCGAAGCCCTTCGCCTTCCAGGTCGGCCAGTACTGGAACGGGCCCGCCGCCGCGCGCGCCCGGGAAGCCGCCTGGCGCGTCTCGCCGGCGCTGCGCAGCGGCCTGACCCGGCTGACGGTCCTGTGGGGCTGCGCCCAGCTGCTGGACTGCGGTGCCGGGGTGACCGTCGCCCTGCTGCTGCCGGTGGAATCCGTTCCCGCGCTCAACCGCGCGAAAGGACTGGTCGTACTGTGCGCCGTCGTCCTCGCCACCCTCTCCTACAGCCGTCGCCACGGACGGCGGCACGCACTCTCCCTCTTCGGTTCGGCACCCCTGATCACCAGAAGGGAAGGCTGATCACCATGACGCGCCACCTGACCGCGTCCCGCGCTCCCGAGGCACTGCACGGGACGCTCGCGGAGCTGCGGCGCCTGGCCGCGCTCCCGCTCGAACGCGGCCGCACGCTGCCGCCGGACGCCTACACCTCCCCGGAGATGTACGCATGGGAGACCGAACGGATCTTCCGGCGGGAGTGGCTGTGCGTGGCACGGGCCGAGGAGATCCCGCAGCCGGGGAGCTACCTCCGGCTGGACGTCCTCGGCACGCCCCTGGTGATCACCCGGGACGAGGAGGGCGAGCTGCACGCCCTGTCCCGGGTGTGCCGCCACCGCTTCATGGACCTCCTGCCGCCCGAGACCACGCCCGGGCAGGGCTCCCTGAAACGGCTGACCTGCCCGTACCACACCTGGACCTACCGGCTGAACGGCCGGTTCGCGGGACAGCTCGCCGGCGCTCCGCTGATGCAGCGGGTGGACTTCGACCGCGCCGGCTGCCGGCTCCCGGCGCACCGCGTCGAGGTCTGGAACGGCTTCGTCATGCTCAACCTCGACCCCGGTGCGGAGCGGGCGGCACCCGGACTGCGCGGGCTGGACCAGCGGCTGAGCAGCCACGGCATCGCCGACTGGGTGACCGTCCACAGCAGGACCTGGGAAGGCGTGCCCGCCAACTGGAAGGTGGCGGTGGAGAACGGGTCGGAGAACTACCACCACATGGGCACCCATGCGGCGACCCTGGATCCGGTGCTGCCGGCCCGGGACACGGAGGTCGACGACTGCGACGGGCGCTGGTTCACGATGTTCACGCCGCTGTCGGACCCCGGGCGGGACGGCACGCGCCCGGCCGGGTACTCCGGATACGGGTACTCCGGGTACGAGGGACCGGGCCGGGAACCGCGGGCAGGGATGCTCATCGCGGGCATCTTCCCGCAGTTCGTCCTGGCGGTCCTCCCGGACAGCGCCGTCGGCATCCGCTGGCTGCCCACCGGTCCCGCCACCCACGACACGCGGATCACCGCCATGGTCCCGCCCGGAGCGCCGGACACACCCGGTTTCGCCGAGCAGTTGGCCGGCATGTGCGACTCGATCGCCCGGATCCAGGAAGAGGACCTGGTGGCCGTCCGCGGCGTCCAGCGCGGCCTGGCGTCCCGCCCGGACCCGTCCGACGGCAGGTTCTCCCACCTGGAACGCCCGTTGTGGCAGTTCCAGCGCTACCTCGCGGACCGGCTGCTGTGATCGCCGTCGGGCCGTCGGGCCGTCGGGTCGTCGGGTCGTCGGGGACTGGACCGGCTCACACCACCGTGAGCCGGTCCAGTCGCTTCTCCAGCAGGATCACCCCGTACACCCGGCCGTCCTTCCCCTGCTTGCTGGGGAACTCACCGACCACCCGGTAGCCCGCGCCCTGGTAGTACGCGAGCAGCCGGGGGTTGGTGGACACGCAGTCCAGCCGCGCCCGCTCCCGCCCGGTCCAGGCGATCCGCCGCTCGGCATGTTCGAGCAGGCGGCGCCCGGCGCCGGCGGGAGCCGTCGCGCGGTCCACCATCAGCCGGTGCACATAGCCCGCGACCGGGGGCTGCACCCCCCAGGCGTCCTCGTCGGACCACCACAGCTCGTAGGCGCCGACCGGTCGGCGGTCCTCGTCTGCGGCCAACCACACCTCGCCGTCCCGCATCCGCTCGCGGAAGTGGGCCTTGTCCTTGTCACCGACCTTCCACTGGTCGATACCGGCACTCTTCATCCAGCGCGCGGCGGAGTCGTGCATGGCCACCAGCGTCCCGGCGTCCTTCTCCACGGCGGGCCGGAACACGATCCCGTCATCATTGATCACGCGGGAATTATCACGCGGAGATGATCACCGGAGCAGCCGGGTTCGGTGCAGGGCCGATCGGGATCACCACCGGGGCGGGGGCACCAGCCGGGCCAGGCGGCCCACCAGGTCGCCGAACGGCCCGTCGGTCGGCTCGCCAGCCAGCATCCGCACCGCGATCTGGGCCATCTCCTCGTCGTAGGCGGCACTCACGGCCACCAGCGCGGCGAAGTCGTGCACGAGCTGCAACTCCAGCTCCGCCCGGGGGATACGCCTGCCCTCCAGCCAGATCAGAGCCGTCGACTCGGCGAGCGACACCCAGGACCGCACCACCAACTCCAGCCGCGCGGGGGGCTCCGCCACCCCCAGGTGCTTCACGATCTGCTCGTACGCGGCCCGCCGCACCTCGTCGATCATCGCGTTGGCCCGGCTGCTCCCGGCCGCCGGCCCGCCCCGCATCAGTGCCGAGAACCCCGGCCCGTGCTCGTCGACGAACGAGAAGAACCGCCCCATCACCCGCAGCAGCCGCGCGCCGAGCGGCCCCTCGTGCGGCTCCTCGAAGCGCGCGGCCAGCTCGTCGGCGGCCCTGCGCAACGCGGCCTCGTACAGGCTCTGTTTGCCGGGGAAGTAGTGGTACACGAGCGGCCGGGATATCCCGGCCGCCGCGGCTATCTCGTCGATCGACACGTCCTCCGGGGAGCGCCGGCTGAACAGTTCGAGCGCCACCGAAATCAGCTGCCCGCGCCGCTCCTCGACACCCATCCTCCGCCGCACACCGGTTGTCATGTGTGACACCTTACCCACCGGTCCGGTGATTCCGCTTGGCCGGAACGAGGGTGTGAACGGGCCGTGTTCGGGCCGCGGCTCCCGGTGATCCGGAGGCCCGTCTCAGAGGTCCAGGACCAGCCGGTCGCCCGCGGCACGGGAGACGCACAGGAGCATGGAGTCCTCCCGTTCGGCGTCGCTGAGGAGGGTGTCCCGGTGGTCAACCTCGCCGGAGAGGACGCGTTGGCGGCAGGTTCCGCAGAAGCCCTGCCCGCAGGAGTAGGGGGTGTCGGGGAGGGCGCGGCGGACCGCGGTGAGCGCGGATTCGCCGGGGCCCACCCCGACGGTGCCGCCCGAGCGGTGGAGTTCCACCGTGAAGGGGTGCGCGTCCGCGGTGGGGGAGGCGGCGGGGGCGAAGCGTTCCAGGACCACCTCGGTGCCGGCCGGGGCGGCCGAACGCACCGCGTCCATCAGGGGTTCCGGTCCGCAGCAGTAGACCAGGGCGGCAGCGGGGAGACCGGCCAGGTCCGGCAGGCCCTGTTCGTCCTCCGCGACGACGGTGACGCGGTCGCCGTAGGCGGCGAGTTCGTCCAGGAACGGCATCGAGGCACGGCTGCGGCCGCAGTACAGGAGGGTCCAGTCGGCGCCCGCCGCCCCGGCGGCCGCGAGCATGGGGAGGACCGGGGTGATGCCGATCCCTCCCGCGACGAAGGCGTACGACGGGGCCGGGCGGAGGGCGAACTGGTTGCGGGGCGGGCGGACCTCCAGCGTCGTCCCCGTACGCAGGACTGCGTGGGCTTCCGCCGAGCCGCCGCGGCCGCCGTCGACCAGGCGGATCGCGATCCGGTAGCGGCCGGCGTCGGCCGGGTCGCCGCACAGCGAGTACTGGCGGACCAGTCCCGAGGGGAGCCGCACGTCCACGTGGGCGCCGGGCGCCCAGGATTCCGCTTCCGGGGTTTCCAGGGTCAGCAGGACCACTCCGTCCGCCGGCTCCGTACGCGAGGTGATCCGGGCCGGGATCCAGCGGCGCGGCGACCGGCCGGAGACGGGGACGGGCAGCGCGGGGAGCGGCCACAGCGGAGAGCGGCGGATCCGGGTGCGGAGCGTGCGGCGGGTGAGGTAGGCGGTGCCGGCCAGGGCCGCCAGCTTCAGTGCGCGGTTCACCGGGCGGTACCGCCGTTCGCGCCCGGCGAGCTCGCCAGATAGGCCATCGCCTGCGCCGTGGACCCTTCCTGCGAGGGGTGATAGCTGCGCGAGAGGTAGGTGGGGATCGAGCGGAGCATCGCTCCCGTCGCCGGCAGGGTGCCCTGCTGCCCGGCCCGGTAGAACTGGCCGAAGCCGGCCCGGCCGCCCTCCAGCGTCGGGTCGTTCTCCATGAAGAAGCGGGCACCGCGCTGCCACAGGAAGACCAGGGCTGTGAAGGCGGTGGCCCAGGTCCGGGCGCGGCGGCGGTAGCCGCCGTCCACGTGCATGAAGAGGTCGAAGGCGACCGAGCGGTGCTCCACCTCCTCGGCGCCGTGCCAGCGGAGCAGGTCGAGCATCATCGGGTCGGCGCCGCGCCGGTCCAGCTCGTCCGCGTTGAGCACCCAGTCGCCCAGGAACGCCGTGTAGTGCTCGATCGCCGCGATCATCGCCACCCGCTCCAGCAGCCACCAGCGCTGCGCCCGGCCCGGCGGGAGGGTGCGGTCGCCGAGGAGCTTCTCGAACAGCCAGTCCACCTGGGCGGTGTACGGCGTCGGGTCCAGGCCCAGCCGCTTGAGGTGGGGGAGCACGTCGTCGTGCGCGGCCGCGTGCATCGCCTCCTGGCCTATGAAGCCGACCACGTCCTTCCGCAGCCGCTCGTCCTTGATCAGCGGAAGTGCCTGCTTGTAGACGTGCACGAACCACCGCTCGCCCGCCGGGAGGAGGAGGTGCAGCACGTTGATCGTGTGCGTGGCGAACGGGTCGCCCGGCAGCCAGTGGAGGGGCGTGTCCTGCCAGGAGAAGGACACGTTCCGCGGCTGCAGGTCCGTGTGTTCCGACGCCACGGGGGTGGGGGTGGGGGCCGGAGCGGGCGGCTTATTAGACATGGCGTCAATGTACTGAGCGGTAGGGCGTGTGCAAACCCCTGTGTACGGCCTTCTTCCGGTCGCCCTCGCCGCCTCCCGCTTCCGCCGATCGCGCCGACGTCAGCGCAGGACGCCCGCCTTCGAGCCGTCCGCCAGCCGGCCCGTCAGCTCCACCTGTGCTCCCTCGGGGGCCTTCACCGCCAGGTGGTTGCCGCCGGCCCGGCCGGTCGCGCCGCCCGAGACGGAGAGCGAGGTGAACTGCCCGCTGCCCGCCGCCAGCACGTACCACTGCCCGGCCTTCGCCTTCCACAGCACGCCCGCCAGCACGCGCGGTTCGCGCGGCCCGCACGCCGGGGAGCCCTCCGCCTGCGCGGCCGCCGCGGCCGCCGGTGCGCCCGGCGCAAGGAACTGCGCCTGCACCCGGTCCGCCGAGCCCCGCCAGGTCTCCGCCCGCGAACACAGCCACACCGCGGTGCCGTTGCCCTCCGGCAGCGTCTGCTTCGCGTACGTCCAGGAGTTGACGCTGCGCACCCCGTGCGAGCGTACGGAGGACAGCAGGCAGGCCGTCTTCGCCCAGTCCGCCGCCACCACCGGGGCCTGGGCGCCGGCGGAGCCCGGGGTGCCCGCGGTGCCGGGAGTACCCGCGGTGCCCGGGGTGCCCGAGGTGAGCCGGGCCGGGGTCAGCTCGCCGAGGTCCGTGACCAGCGTGGCGGAGCCGGCCGCGATGAGGGTCAGCGCGTTCCAGGAGGTGCACGCGCCGGACGCGGGCGGCGAGGGGACCGGCGGGGTGGCGCCGTCCGGGGAGAGCCGGAGCGGGGCCGGTGCCTCGGCCGGCTTCACCAGGTCGCGCACGGAGACGGCGGTCACCCAGGGGGCCGTCAGATAGCGGACGTTGCCGTCCACCCGGCTGAGCACCAGCGCCCCGGAGGTCTCCGCGCCGGCCCCGTCGGTCCGGGCGAAGTCCAGCGCCGCCCCGGCCGTGCCCGCGCGCGGCTCGGCGTAGCGGACCACCCGCAGGCCGTCGTACAGCAGGACCACCACCGCCTGGTCCACCTCGCCCGCGTACAGCAGCTGGGCCGGGCCCATCGCCGGGCCGGACGGGGTGCCGGGGGTGGCCGAGACCACGACCTGCGGACCCGGCCGGGCCCATACGGCCAGCGCCCGGCGCAGCAGCGCGCTGTCGCCGGTCCGGGAGCCGCGGGCGGGCCAGGCCGAGAAGTCCGTACGCGAGGCGGTGCGCCAGGCGGTGGGCGCGGCCCGGCTCAGCAGGGCGGGATCCAGGGCCTGTTCGGCCGCGGCGTTGAGCGCGTACGGCGGGGCGGCCGGTCCGTCCGCGCCCCAGCCCCCGCCCGGCAGGGCGATCAGCGCGCCGCAGACCAGCAGGGCGGCACCGGCGGCGAGCGCGGCCCGCCCGTACCGGCGGCGGCGCAGCAGGTCGGTGGGCCGGGCCTGGAGCACGCACGGATCGAACTCGGGGGAGGTGCGCAGCAGTGCCTCGGCGGGGGCGGCACCCTCCGGCGGCGCCGACTCGGCGAGCGCCCCGGAGGGGTCGGTGACGCCGGCACCGGCCAGCGCCCGCAGCAGCTCCGGCTCGGGCAGCCCCTCCAGCACCCGCAGCGCGCAGGCGGCCCGGGCGGGCCCGCTCAGCCCGGCCAGCCACTGGTCCAGGGCCAGTTCCTCGGCCCCGCCCGAGCGCGGGAACAGCCGCAGGCCCCAGACCTGCGGGAGCAGCGGCGGCAGCTGGGCCCGCCGGGGCAGGGCCCGGAAGGTCAGCGGGAGCCCGGCCTCCAGGGCCGAGCGCAGCACCCGCTGCCGGACGTACGCGTACCCGGGGCCGGGCCCCTCCGGGCGCTGCGCCGGGAGCGGGCCGGCGGCCGGGCCGGACCGCGCCGGACGGTCGGTGCCGCGGCCGCGCGGCAGCGCCCGCTGGACCAGCGCGTGGGCGGCCAGCACCCGCCGCTTGCGCCCCAGCGAGGGGGGCAGCACCAGATGGGCGATCCGCACCAGCCGGGCGTAGTGCTCGACCAGCGCGGCCTCGGCCTGATCGAGCCCGACGGCGGCACCGGCGTCGGGCCCTGCGTCGGGTTCGGCGGTGCGGGTGGCGGTGTCCGGAGCAGTCACGTTCAGCAGAACGAGCGAATCGTCGGCGGGTCACCGGACCCCGCCGATGGTGAAACCAATCGGTCAAAAACGGTCGACCCGTCGGGTGTCACGGCCTAGGATCAAGATCGGCGGCATCGCGTGCCGGTCACCGACCGGGTGAGGCATGGAGGTTCCGCGAGATGCCCCTGGAGGCATTCACCCATGGCAGTTGAGCTCAACCACACCATCATTCACTCCCGTGACAAGCGGGAGTCCGCCGAATTCCTGGCGCACGTCCTCGGTCTCGGGATCGGGGCCGAATGGGGTCCCTTCATCCAGCTCGACATGAGCAACGGCGTCGCCCTGGACTTCGTGACCCTCCCCGCGAAGATGGCGGAGTCGATCGTCCCGCAGCACTACGCGTTCCTCATCTCGGACGAGGAGTTCGACGCCGCCTTCGAGCGGATCCGGGCGCGCGGCATCACGTACTACGCCGACCCGCAGATGCAGCGGGTGAACGAGATCAACCACGAGCACAGCGGCCGGGGCCTGTACTTCCGGGACCCCAGCGGCCACGGCATGGAGATCATCACCCGGCCGTACGGCCACACCGAGGACGCGTAGCGGGACCCCGGCAGGAGATACGGCGTGGGGGGGGGGGCCTGGCCCGCCCCCCACCGCCCGTTGAGGCCCCCCC